>CBFCZE010000048.1:0-18993 GCA_965602655.1 uncultured bacterium | reverse complement strand
TTTCATTTACCGTAATCGGTTCGCCGACAACCGTTTGCGAGGTGGCAATATTTTTTAGTTCGCCGACAATATCTTTCAATATTTCTGATACCTTATTCTCAGACATAACCTGTCCCTTTCCTTATTCTTAAAAACGGGATTCTTACCATACCTAATATTTTATCGGCCAGTATTTGCAGTATCGGTAGTAATATATGGCATATTCTTAATTTTACAAGCCCTTCCCCACTAATTTTAATTCTATCTGCTGAAAAATCCGGCCTAAAATTAATATGTGACATCAGTTTAGGAAATATCCCTTTAGCCGTACAATATACGGCGTATAATTGGCCGGTATAAAATGGATCGGAGAATCCATCCGAGATATCAATGTTTAAGTATTTAATTTTTATTTTGCGAATCGGATACGACAGTTTTTTTAAATAGTATAATATTTGCCTTAAATTCGGTGATTTTGCCCAGACCGATTTTTTCTTTTTTTCTCTTGGCCCTTTAGCTTTAATAGCTTCTTTCGGTTTTTTATCTGTAAAGATATCAAGCAAATTAAATTTCCTAATTCTTATTCCGCCAAAATATATTCGACCGGTTAAATCATTAAACAATAAACGGAATTTTATTAAAGTGTATGATAGCTCAATGAATTTTATCGATTCATTAAATTTCAGACGCAACTTTATTGAAGAAAAAGCCAAAAATAAAACGGCCAAAATTATAAATATGAATATTATCGTAAACATAACGTCTATCTTAAAGTTATCGACATAATAATATATTCAATGAGTATATCAAGGCTGGACGATTATTTTTCTACTTAATTATACCTCCTGGAAATATTGTTGATTTAATAAAACAAAGTTGCTAAATTTTGACAATTGGCTTTTTGGGCCATTTCACAAACCGGGAGAATCAATATTGTCCGAAGAATCTTTTGATAACGACAGGACTGAATCGTTTGTACCGCT
The DNA here is from genome assembly GCA_965602655.1 of uncultured bacterium. Lineage (GTDB taxonomy): Bacteria > Zixibacteria > MSB-5A5 > GN15 > PGXB01 > JAAERC01. The sequence continues at coordinate 18,031 of CBFCZE010000048.1, read as the reverse complement.
GACCAAAGGGACAAAGATCGGGCATTATAAGATTGTCTCAAAAATCGGTGCCGGAGGGATGGGTGAGGTTTACCTAGCTGAGGACAGAGAACTGAAACGCAAAGTGGCGCTCAAATTTCTGCCGTATCAATTTATCTCCGACGAAACCGCCAAAGCCAGATTTAAACGCGAGGCGCAGGCGGCGGCCAAATTGAATCATCCAAACATTGTGACTATTTATGAAGTAAGTGAGTATCAAAACCGGCCGTTTTTTGCGATGGAATGCTGCGAAGGCAAACCTCTGCGGGATATAATAAAAGAGAAAGAATTAAGTATCGAAGAATCAGTCAATCTGGCTATTCAGATTTGTAAAGGATTGGAGAAAGCTCATGACGCCGGGATTGTTCATCGTGATATTAAGCCATCGAATATAATTGTCGATTCCGATGGCCGCGCCAAGCTGCTCGATTTTGGTCTGGCGACAGTTCAGGGTACAGAGAAATTGACCCAAACCGGCTCGACTCTTGGTACAATCGGATATATGTCTCCGGAGCAGATTGAGGCAAAAGAGATTGACCATAGATCAGACCTGTTTTCTCTCGGAGTTGTTTTATATGAAATGATAGCCGGACGACCACCATTTAAAGGTGATACTGAGGCCGGAACACTTAATGCCATACTGAATAATTCCGCAGAGCCGTTATCGAGATATAAAAGCGGTGTCTCGGATGAACTCCATAGGATTGTCTCCAAGCTATTGGAAAAAGATACTGAGCTTCGATATCAAAGTGCCGCCGGAGTCATCTCGGATTTAAAAAGACTGACTGCCAATAGCAAAACAACGGCTACGAAACTGAAACATGACTGGTGGAATAAGTATGTTGTTTCCGGGGCCATACTCGTCCTGATTATTATCTTACTTGTTATAAAGCCATGGAAATTTGAAGTTAGCACAACCCATGATGTTTTTGCCCAGGAAAACAAGCTAGCGATAATGTATTTCGATAATCTGGCTGACCCGACCGATAGTCTCGGGCTTGGTGAGATTACTACAAATCTTCTTATAACAGATCTTTCTGAATCAAAGTATGTGCAGATAGTTTCAAGTCAACGATTATATGATGTTCTCAAACAGCTTGGTAAGGAAGATGAAAAGAAGATCGATCGTAATATGGCAACTCAGATTGCCAGAAAGACCAATTCCAAATGGATGTTACTAGGCAGTATTTTGAAAGTTAAACCGAATATCATTTTAACATCTCAACTTGTCGAGGTCGAAACTGGAAACGCTATAGCATCCCAACGAATTGATGGTACCAAAGATGATGATATTTTTGCCCTGGTTGATAAACTGACTTCAGAAATAGGAAGTGATTTGTCAATTCCTGAAAATATCGATCAACATCAGGATGTTACAATAGCAAATGTCACGACCCAATCGCCGGAGGCATATCGCTACTATATTGATGGAATAAATTTATATATGAAACATTATTGGACGGATGCAGAAAGATCATTTAAAAAGGCACTCGAATATGATTCTACCTTTGCCATGACCTTATTGGCGCTGGCAAGAATTTATTTTTATAAAAATGATGATCCAAATGCTAAATACTGGATCAATAAGACCAAACAATTTTCAGACAATGTTAGTATAAGGGAAAAGTTATACATTGATATATTTGACGCCAGAATAGAAGGAAATTATGAGCGTGCCCTGTATGAGCTTGAAAAACTATTAAAAATATACCCTGAAGATAAGGATGCTCATATTATAATTGGTCTGATTAAAAGAATGGAAACTAATGACCCCATTGGCGCTGTGGCTGATTTTAAAAAGGCGATTGAGTTAGATCCTTACTCCAAAGAATCATACAATCAATTGGCATATCTATACGATGAATTGGGGCAATTCGAAAAGGCAATCTGGGCAATAAATAAATATATTGATTTGGTGCCAGATGAAGCCAATCCTTATGATACCAAGGGTGAAATTTTGGCACTAAATGGTAAATTAGACGAAGCTATTGTTTCTTACAAAAAAGCGATTGAAATAAAATCGGATTTCAGTATAACGAGTTTGGCCAACTTATATCTTTTCAAGCAGGAATATTCAATTGCTGATAGCCTGTATCGAACAAAATTATTAAGTAGTGACAGCAGGGTACGCGCTGATGGAAGACTTCTTTTGACAAGATCTACAATTTATCAAGGGAAATTTAAAGAAGCTATTCGTTTGCTGGACGTAGGCATTGAAACTGATAAAATGGAACTGGGCGAAGGTATTGAAGTAGCCATTAAATTGGGAATAAAAGGCATTGTCAAAAATCAATTTGGCAATACAAATGAAGCAATTAATGATATAACCAAATCCTTAGCTATATTGGAGGAAGGAAAGCAATCAGGCGAACCAATAATGCTGTATAAGGCATTGCTGGCGTTATGCTACTTTAAAGAAGGCGATAATAACAAGGCTGAGAGCAATATGATTGAAGCCGAAAAGCTGGCTAAACAATATGGAGCACCGTATGATTTGGGTTATTGGCTTTGGAAGGGAATTATTGCTCTTGAACATTCAAAATACGATTCTGCAGTTGTTTACCTCCAAAAACTTTGTGATGGCTATCCTTACTTTTTCCCGCCTCAATATTATCTTGGACAAAGCTACCTTGAGACTAACCGTCTTGGGGACGCCGTTGAGATTCTCGAAAATACAATGAACAAATATGATCAAACCAGGGTTGTTTGGCCATTTTTGAGCGTATTGGTTCATTACCAACTGGGCAAATCCTACGAAGCCTCAGGCTGGGATGATAAAGCCATTGAGCAGTACGAAACATTCCTTGATATCTGGAAAAACGCCGACGAAGGAATTGAAGCTATTGATGATGCCAAAGCAAGATTGGCGAAACTAAAAAGTAGTACTTAGACTATACCCAAAATTATCAATTTTCAAAAAAAGAACAAAGATTGGTCAGAAAGCATTTTTCGCATTCAGGAGATCTTGCTTTGCAGATCGCCCGGCCATGATCGATTAGTAAATGCGAAAAAATTATCCAGTCTTTTTTTTGAATCAAATCCATCAAGTCTTTTTCTATTTTTTCAGGTGTTTTTTCACTCGTAAAACCAAGCCTTTTTGAAATACGAGACACATGAGTATCAACCGTAATCCCCTCTGCTTTTCCAAACCCGGTTCCTAAAATCACGGTGGCGGTTTTACGGCCGACTCCCGTAAGTTTCACCAGTTCTTGCATACTGTCCGGAACCTTGCCTTTGTGTTTATCAACTATTGCCCGCGATGAATTCTTAATCGATTTGGCCTTATTACGGAAAAATCCGGTCGAACGGATATCTTCTTCAAGCTCTTCTATTGGCGCGCTGGCATAGTCGAGCGGTTTTCTGTATTTCTTGAATAAATATTTCGTAACAATATTGACTCGTTCGTCGGTGCACTGGGCCGAAAGTATAGTCGCCACCATTAATTGATGAGTCGTTTTAAAATCTAACGTGCAGGCCGAGTCTGGATACTCCATTTTAAGAAGTTTTATTATTTTTCTGACACGTTGTTTTGGATTTAGCTCTGACATAATAGAATTATATACTTAATATAACAACTCGATCGATATCGTTTAGGTCCTTTAATATCGTGATTGATTTATATCGATCATCTTTCCCGCTTATTTCATAAACCAGATCGGCCTGATTGTAACCGATTTCAAACATCAAACGGCCGTTTTCTTTCAAATAGTCCGGCGCTTCGGAAATTAAAAACTCTATCATGTTCATCCCCTTAACTCCCGAAACAAGAGAAATTTTTGGATCTGCCAAAACCTCGGGCGGCAGTTCTTTATACTCATCTTCAGAGATATACGGAGGATTTGAAAGTATCAAATCAAATTTATTTGCAGACGCAATATTTTCAAACCTGTCCGAAAGCACAAAATCGATTATGTCAGCAACACGATGATTTTTCGCATTATTTTTGGCCACTTCTATTGTTTTTTTTGATATATCAACCGCCGTAATTTTGGCATCCGGCAGCTCAGAGGCCACCGTTACCGAAATAACACCGGAACCGACACCGATATCGAGAACCTCCGGGTTATTGATTTTTTCGTTTTTTACATAATTTATCGCCAGCTCACAGAGAAGTTCGGTCTCCGGGGTCGGTACCATCACATCCGGTGTGACAACAAACCGCCGTCCGTAAAAGTAGGCCTCACCCAGAATATACTGAAGCGGATAACGGGTTACTCGCTTATCAACAATCTCATTGAATCGTTTAATAATTTTATCATCGACAATTTGTGCACCATGCAAATAAACATTCAGCCGGTCAACATCAAGAAGGTATTCCCAGATAATTTCAACCTCGGCGGTCGGCGAATATACCCCGGCTTCTTCAAGAAGTTTTTCGGCTGTTTTACATATTTTAAAAAACTCTGTTTTATCCATATACTTTCTTATTATTCCTCCAATTTATAAAAACTAATTAAATTCTTTATAGCATTCTTGCAAGATTTATTTTATTTTCGGTACCGTTTTATAAAGCAAAATATTGAAATAGTTATTCAGGAGTGGTCCATCCGGTCATGATCTGACCAATAAGTAAGACCATTATTGCCATAATATAGTGCTCTCGGCTTGGAAATCGATTATACAAAAATAGAACAGCCCTAAAATTCCTTGAAATTATTTATTATATAAATAAAAAAGCAGGCACCGCATTATTTGCTCGATGCCTGCTCAAATTTTCTCAATATTTATTTAGATGGTGGCGGCGGCGGATTGCATGGTTCCGGACCTTCCTTGTACTTGAAATTAATTGTATAGACTATATCAAGAATATTTACCAAGTCGTCATTATTGACATCGCCGCATAATCTCGAGACAGGATCAATCGAGACAAAACTTCTCGATGCACTCCAATCACCCCAGCCGCAATAATTTGACGCCCTGACTTTCCAGTAGTATGTTACGGCGGTACTCAAAGAAGGCGCTATAAATTTGGTCGAGGCGGTTCCGATAATTTCGGCATACGCATTCGGATTTGAAAAGGCCGGGTCGTCATCGATTTGTATCTGATAGGATGATGCACCTGAAACAACGGCCCATTCAAGCAGGGCAGGGCTGAGGACGTCCACTGCCGCGTCGGCCGGACTCGTTAAAGTTGGTACAACCGGACTGGGGCATTCCATCGTGAATGACCTTATTTCGCTCCATGCACCCCATCCACAATCATTCTCTGCCTGAACTCGCCAATAATATGTTGTACCGTATCCCAAATAAAGCGGAATATTAACCGTCGTGGCGCCGCCGGTTGTGCCATCAATTTCCGGGGCCGGTATTCCCGGCTCGTCATCCAGCTGAAAATGATAATCGGTGGCACCGGTCACAGGATCCCAATAGAAATCTATTGGCAAAGACAAATCAACGGCTCCATCGGCGGGACCGGTAAGCTCAGGTGAACCAGCTAAAGGACATGAAATGATTACACTCCAGGTCGGCGACCAGTCACCATAACCGCAAACATTAAATCCGCGTATTCTCCAATAATAAGTAACTCCTTTACTGAATCCCGGAAGGTTATAATAGATATCTGATGTGTGTTCATCATACATTAGAGAACCAAAATCCGAATTGTCATCAACCTGTAAATTATATGTCAGAGCGTCAGGGCCGGTCGTCCACTCAAAATGTACGTATGAACCAAAATCCGCAGTGGAACCATCGGTCGGCAAATTCTGCACGACTACTGCCGGTACGGGACATTCGGTCGTGAAATTCCATGTCGCTGACCAGTCGCCGCTATAGCAATTATCAGTTCGAGATTGTACCCGCCAATAATATTGGATATCATTTTCAAGACCATCAATCTCTTCATGCGTTAAAGTCGTCAAACCGCCATATGCCAGACTGCCGAAACCGGGATCATCATCGACATGAACTAAATATTCCTGGGCATCCTCGGCGGCGCTCCATTCCAATTGTACGGGCTGAGTAACATATGATCCTGATGTCGGACTTGTTAATGTCGGTGGATCGGGACATTCCGTTGTAAATGTCCTGGTCAAGCTCCAACCTGTCCAATACTCTTCATAAGTTATTGGATTCTGAACATAAACCCTGACATGCCAATAATAACGAACCCCTTTTTGAAAACCGGAGAGTGAAGTACCAATACTGGCACCGAGATTTAAATTATATATCGGTGAACTAAAAGAAGGATTGTCAGCAATAACAAGATTATTGATTGTTCCATATGTAATTGAACTCCAGTTAAATGAAATTGGCTGTGCCAAATCTGTCGCATTGTTTGACGGGGAAAATAGAGTTGGACCCGCCTGAGCATTGGCCTCATCCGCTCCCGGAAAACAAAGAATGACGACGATTACGATAAGGCAAGCGAGCATTGTTGTGGATTTTCTCATGGTTCCTCCAGTAGTTTTTGAATATTGGCTCATTAATTTTTTATTGCATCGTAATTGCGATTATTTAGACAGCAACAAGATATCGAATGAGAATATCTAACCTGTATCTCTCAGGTAAAGGCAATGCTGCAATCCAATTATATACAACAAGGTAACTCTTTTGGCAAATTTGTCAAGCAAAATCCGCTTTAGAAATGATGTTGGGAAAGAATAAGGCCGCGGAAATCGATTCTACAAAAATGCAACAACCCTAACTGACTAATTCACAACAGAAGATACTGCTAACTCTTGAACCCGAATGTTATTGCCTTTTGCTCACAGTGTTCAATGCACTCACCGCAGGAGGTGCAATCGGGGACCGCTTTGCTGTCACCCTCAACCAGCTTCTCAATGGTTGGGCAGGGGCTTAACTCGACACAGTCATAGCACTTTTCGCAAAGCTCCTGATTAACGCGAATCCGGCCGGGAGCGACTTTTTCGCAAAGCCATGACAAGGCGCCAATAGGACATATTGCATAACAGAACGGACGGTACAAAACCAGACTGGTTATCACCAGTAGTATAAACATTATTATCCACAGGAAATCAATGCCCCAGTGAAGCAGTTCAAAGAAGTTTATCGGATCATAAATGTTATAAGCCGAAAAAATGGTCCAGATCTGACTGGTAAAGTCCGCCTCAACATTACTCGCCAGCATTTGGTATTGCTCCCGCGCCATAAAGAAAGTCAATACGAACATAGCCAGCAGTACCATCCTGACAGCATTAAAAGCGGTAAAATTGAAATTTTTCCAGCGATATCTGAACGGAATTTTATTAATCAATTCCTGCAACGCCCCCAGCGGACAAACCCAGCCGCAAAACAGCTTGCGGCCAATCAGACTCGGTATAAATATCGCCAGAAAAATTGCCAGGAAAGCCGGGAAAAACTGACCGAAGGTAAATTTGAACATAAACAGCTTGGTAACACCGCACATCGGAGAGGGATGAAGCGGAAAGATATAGTCCAGGCCAAAAAGAACGAAAGCGATCGCCAGCATAAATATCCGTACCCAGAAATTAACCTTCCGGCCCAAAAGAAGTGTCAGACCGACAATCATCAATATAAAGAAGGCTATATATTTTCCGGTAAGAAGAAAATCGAGTATATCGGGAGCATCGGTTTTTTCTATATCTTTTTTTGTTTTTTCTATCTCAGCGTCGGCGTCACTTTGATTTTCAGAAGTTTCATTAAGGACATGATCGTGTTCGATTCCATAGGAATCGACGTAATTACTATCTCTAACAGTTAAACTGTCAGCCTGTAAAGAAAACAATACAATAAAAGTGAGAAAAGACAAAAATACAAATGTCCGCATAATTTTTCCCGTTAGATAAAAGTTGCCTCCTATTTTATTACACTTCGTTCAAAAAATAAACCTCGGGCGGTTCATCCTCCCACTCCTCAAACGGATCATCTTTTATCGCCTCAAGCATCACCGATCGAGCCGCTTCCCAATCCTTCTTTGAATCCCATATTGCCAAACCGATCAATGCCCCCGATTCCGGATCCTGCAGAGCATGCGCCCGCTGAAATCCCGGCTGAGTTTTCATGGCGGCGCCAAATCGATGCATGGAGTCGATTAATAATTTTTCCTTACCCTTTTTGGGATGAGCATGAATACCAATACTAACAAACATTCCTTTCCCTTTCATCAATCAATTCGGCTAATATAAGATATAACATTGATTTTATCAACCTTTGGATAAACAGTGCCCAAAATCAAGAAACAGCTTGCCAGGGAAAAATAATCTGCTTATTATCCGGCGAATCTTATGAATATCTTTGTTAAATATAAAGTCTTAACGCCGATTAAAATTCTTTTTGGCTTTTTGGTTATTAGTATTTTTGTCTTATCAAACTGTACCGAAGAAAAAAGCGTTTCGCTGCGCAAATTTCCCTATCCATACGTTTCGGCCCTGGCTATCTGCTCTGATATAGATCAAACCGGCTCATTCGAAGAGTTCGCAACAATCCAGAAATTTCTAAACAGCAACGAGGAAACTATCTACGGCCCCGGATTAGGATTGGAAATCGGCAACTCTTACTGGTTTTACAACGATTGCTATGATGAAATTATAACAGCTGAGGATTCTTTACTTCCCAGAGATGAAGGCATTTCGATATTTTCAGGCACAACTGACACGCTCAATGATTTCGCCCCCGAATTAATGAAACTTATCAAGACCGGTTATATAGATTGTCTTCATTCTTACGGTCATTTCGGACGGGAGGGTTTCAATCGAGAACTGGCCGAACGGGCAACTGCTCTGATACAAAGTGAATCGCTGCAGGTTGATATTTATATCAATCACGGCGCTTCGGGAACAAATTTTCAGAATATCGGTGACGCTTCATGGTGTTATGGCGATAATGTAGAATCGCCGTATTATCATACCGATTTGACAATATCTTGCGGGATAAAATTCTTTTGGCGCGGGCAATTGACTCATTGTATCGGACAGGACAGTCGTTTTTCTTTTTTGAATAATTTAAAACAGATTTATGAGTATTTTCAGGATATTCGATACACCGAACTAGATTTTGAGCATGACAATGGACTGGTTCATCTTTTTCAACTGGACGATGGTACAAAACTGTTTGAGTTTGCCCGCTATATCAATCCGTGGGGGAAATATCCTGATGCCGTCGAAAACAACTTTGCCTTACAGCTGGGACCGTCTCAGGTGGACCAACTGATAAACAATGAAGGTTATATGATTTTTTATACCCACTTCGGAAGGAATTCAGGGCCGCCGTATCTGACCGGACCGACCATCGAGGCTCTGCAATACATAAAGGAGAAAAATGCCGGAGGTGAATTGATGGTATCAACCACTTCAAAACTTCTCAATTATTATGTGCATCATAAATATCTCCACTGGCACAGTTGGGAAAACGCCGATACAATTTTTGTTCAGATTGATGGTGTCGCCAATGAGGTCGAGGGCAGATTTATTCCAACCGAAAAACAACTTGAAGGGGTTACATTTTATGTCCCCGAAAATCATAAGATATTGCTTTATGCCGGAGAAACCCTGCTCCCTATAAGTTACAACGGCAAGGACGAAACCGGGCAAAATTCTGTTTCGGTTCGGTGGCGGTCATTATCATTACCCCCGGATATTTTCGAATCGGCTTTTAATACCAAAACGGATACTCTGCATTGAAAAGGTTTCCGATACATACAATCTTTTTAGCCCTCTTCCCCGTTTTATTTTTGTACAGCTATAACATCGCCGAAACGTCAGTAACCGAAACCATACGGCCGGCTTTGGTACTTATGGCCATTTCCGGATTGCTGTGGTTAGTATTGTTTCTGTTTGTAAAAAATATAATTAAAGCCGGGTTGATTGTATCGGTTTTTCTGGTGCTGACTTTTCTTTTTGGACCTGTCCGTGATCTTATTACACCATTCATGTGGTCACATCCGCAAAGATACCTTTTTGCAATCGAGTGTATATTCTTTGTTCTATCCGTACTTTTAATATTGAGAATGCGGCAGAACACGGAGAATACAAATTATATTTTCAATATTGTATCTCTGATACTGATCGGGACGTCATTGATAACAGCCATAGGTACATACATAGCCGGACAAAGGACAGACAGCTTTGTGAATATTGAATCAGTCTCAATTACCGATTTGGATATTCCTGATGACCTGCCGGATATTTATTATATTATCGCCGACGGTTACGGCCGTTCTGATGTTCTGCGAAAGTTTTACAGCTATGATAACAGCCGCTTTATCGATTACCTTAAAAACAGAGGCTTCTTTATTGCCGACAAAAGCCTGTCCAACTATTCACAGACAACAACAGCGCTTCCGTCATCTTTTAATATGACCTATATCGATGAGGTTGCCCTTCAGATGGGTAAAACTTCGGCCAATGTTATCCCGCTGGTAAACATGATTAAGGGCAATCTGGTATCAAAATTATTAAAAGAAATAGGCTACACGACTATCGCCTTTTCGACCGGATACTGGGATACCGAACTAAAAAATAGCGATATATTTTTATCACCCGACCAATCGGTTCTGACCGATTTTGAAAGTCTGGTTCTCGATATGACCCCGGCGTCAAAGATATTATCCAAAATCTATTCGTACCATTATGATACCCGCCGTAAAATTCTCACCTTTACTTTAAACAGTTTGGGCAATCTTCCGGAAACAGACAAACCAAAATTAGTTTTTACCCATATTCCGGCCCCCCATGAACCTTACGTCTTTGACAAAAACGGCAACGAAATTGAGCCGTCGGTTCCGGTATTGATTCCCGGAAAACCTGATTTTAAATCATTTAAAGAAAAAAATCAAAGGTACTGTGATTTCGCCGAATGGCTCAACGGCAAATTAATCACGGTTTTGGATGGTATTCTCGATGACACGACTCAATCGTCAATAATTATTCTGCAGGCGGATCATGGGTCCAATTCATTTCTGATGCAGGGTGATTCAAGTTATATAGGTATTATTGAAAAATTGGCGATTCTGAATGCGTATTACTTTCCGGATAAAAGTTATGAAAAACTGTATGATAACATTTCACCCGTAAATAGTTTCCGTGTAATTTTCAATCAGTACTTTGGAGCCAAACTTGATCTGCTTCCTGACAAAATTTATTTCTCCCGCTTTGATACGCCCTATCATCTAATTGATGTAACCGACCTTGCTAATCAGCCACTACCGTATGGGAATATCGAACCGACGGTTAGTCGTTTAGAGAAACAAAAAAGCCCGCGATAGCTGATCTATCACGGGCTTTCGACAAACCGTTGTTTTATGCACTGACTTCCTCTTTGAGCCGATAACGTTTATAAATCCTGGCATACTGACCCCCTCTATTCATCAGTTCGTTATGCGATCCCGATTCCACAATTGAACCTTCGTCGAGAACATAAACCTTATCGACCCGCTCCAGCGTATCCGACCGATGCGTAATCAAAATAGCTGTCATATCCGGCAGGACCTTATGCAGTCTATCCCACAGCGCCGTTTCGGTACGGGAATCGAGGGCCGATGTACAATCATCCAGTATCAGGATTTTCGGCTTGCCAACCAGTGCCCGGGCCAGAGCCAGACGCTGTTTTTGACCGCCCGAAATCGCCACCCCGCGGGTTCCGATAGCTGTATCGAGACCGTCGGAAAAGGTCGCCACTTCATCTTTTAATTGCGACACCTCGACCGCCCACTCGACAATCGGATCAGCGATATCCTTGCGTCCGAATGTAATATTATTACGAACCGTATCGCTGAACAAAATCGGCTCCTGCGGTACATACCCGACATTTCGCCGCAGATCGGCCAGTTTGAATTTACGAAGATCGTGTCCGTCCAGTCGAATAATGCCGCCGCCGGGATCAACCAATCGCGGAAGTAAATTAATCAGCCAGCTTTTCCCTGAACCGACCCGGCCGACCAGGGCAATAGTACTTCCGGCCTCAATATCAAGGGAAACATCGTTGATAATTTTTCTGTTCGATTCCGGAAAAGAAAAGGATACATTCTCAAAACTTAAATCTCCCTTAAAATCGCTTTTTATTGTTTTGGCGCCGTTATCGCTTACCATTGGCTCTACTTTCTCAAGTTCAATTAGTCGATTAATCGACACGGCCGACTGGCGCGATTTCACCAAAAACTGACCGATGTCAAACATCGGGAAAATCATATAAACCACATAATAAATGAAGGCCACCAACTTCCCGAGTGACAGATTGGAATTGATAGCCATATAACCGCCAGCCAGCAGAACTATAATTATTCCAAACTGCCAGATGTACATATAAAGCGACTCCACAATCGTATGCACTTTTATTGTCGATATCTCGGCCTCACGCCGATTTTCGGCAGCACGGTCAAATTTGTCGTTCTGCGCCTTTTCGCGGGTATACGCCTTTACCACTCTGACTCCCGAAAAGCAGGCTTCCATAACATCATTAAATTTCGAAATCTTCTTCTGGAGATGATCGTACCTTTTATCCAGTACCGATGCACTCTTGAAAAATATAAGTATCAGAAGCGGCAGCGGCCCGACCGTCCAGAGCGTCAGCTTTGGATCGATGCTTATCATCATTGCCAGTGCAAAAGCTACCATCAACAGCGCTTCATACAACCGAAATATACCGGAACAGGCAAACCAGGACAGCTTCTCGGCAACATCGTCGGTCATCCGGGTAACCAGATCGCCGGTCCGGAACCTGTTGAAAAAGTCGGGACCTTTAAAAGTTATGCCGTCGAACGCTTTTTGCCGAAACAGCCATTCCAATCTCAGGTTCATCCAGGCCCGATGCCCCTGAACATAGGCATACAGAACGGATGCCACCAGACCCAAAAGTACCAACGTCAAAGTAAAAGTGGCAACCGTCGACAAATCCAATTGCTTGCCGATATTATCAAGCCAGACGGCGACCGCATTTCCGGAAACTTCACCGTTTTTGACAAAGTCAACGGTGAACTCCATCATACGCGGAATCGCCACCTGAAAAGCCGTTTGAACCGGAGTCAAAAATATCAAGACAAACAGAACATATCTGTATTTCCGATAATAACTCCAAAACCATTTTATTTTATCACGCATTTGCGATCACTCCATTCTTATTCTTAAATTGCAGATGGAACAGTTTGGAATAATATCCATTCTGCAATATTAATTCAGTATGTGTTCCCCGCTCAATTATTTCACCGCGCCTGATAACTAGAATCTGATCAACATCAAGTATTGTTGACAGGCGGTGAGCGATAACAATCGAGGTCCGGCTGGCCATCAAACGTGACAGCGATGATTGTATCATCCGCTCGGTCTCAGGATCGACCGAACTGGTCGCCTCATCCAAAAGCAAAACATCGGGATCGGCCACCAGGGCCCGGGCAAAAGATAACAGTTGTCTCTCGCCGCGGCTGAAATTGGCCCCTTTTTCCGAAACCACGGTACTGTATCCATCCGGAAGTTTCTCAATAAACCGGTGCGCCTCGACTGTCTGCGCCGAATCGATAATTTGCCGTTCGGTGATAGACCCAGATTCAAGGGTGATATTCGAATTAACATCACCCGGAAACAGATGAATATCCTGCAGAACCAGCGCAAAGCGCCGACGCAAATCGGTTTTGGCGAGATTGCGAATATCAATACCGTCAACCGTTATCCGTCCTTTTTGCGGATCATATAGTCTCAAAAGCAGCGAAATCACCGTTGATTTTCCGCCCCCGGTCATGCCAACCAGAGCCGTTTTGCCACCAATCGGAATTTCAAAAGTAGCATCCTTGAGAGCATAGTTGTCATCATTGGTGTATGAAAACCAGACATTCTCAAAGCGAATACTGCGTTCCAGTTTTTTCCAGACAACCGGTACCGCCGGATCGGGCAGAGTTGATTCCTGCGACAACAGCGCAAATATCCGTTTGGCTCCGGCCACCGCTTTTTGAATATTGGACAACTGCTCCGATGTCCGCCAGATCGGTTCGAATGAACGCCAGATCAGAATGATAAACATACTTATCGTCCCAACCGTAATAACACCCGATTCAATCCAGAGGACACCAAAGAACAGCACTAATGCAATCATTACGTACTCAAAGAAAAACACCGTATTGAAATACAAGATGACGGCAACATTAACATAACGGTCATCGACAAATTTCAACTTATTCACATAATCGACACGCTCGCGGGCGTAGGCGCCACGATGAAATATCTGGATAATCGACATACCATGCAGAAATTCCGTCAGCGTCGCGGTTACCTCGGCCATTTTTTTCCGAACCTCAAAAAACTTTGGTGATGTTTTCTTCTCAAAGATGATTGTCAAAATTATCAAAATCGGCATTATTCCCAATAAAATTGAAGCCAGACGCCAGCTGTAATAGTACATTATGCCGAATATCCCCATTATCAGAATAATATCACCAACCACCAAAACGACGGTATTAGTAAACAGCAGACGAAGCGATTCGGTGTCCGATTCGACTCGAGCCATCAGTCGTCCCACCGGGTTTTTGTCGAAAAACGAAACATCAAGAGACAGAATATGACGAAACAGTTTGCGTTTCAGATCAATCATTATATCCTGTCCGATAATCTCAAGTTTTATCCTCTGGAAATACTGAAGCAAAATCGTTACACCCTGAATAATCCCGATAATTAAAACCGTCGCAATCAGCGCGTCAAAATCACCATTCTTAATATCAACATCGAGCGCCCGCTTCAAAAGAATCGGCCAATAAAGAGAAAGCAGAGTCGCTCCGGTTAAAAGCAGAAAACAGACTATCAGCATCCTGAAATGATTTTTCAAAAGAGGCATCAGTTTGCTGAAAGCCGTCTTCCAACTGATTTCCTTTTCTTTTTCAGTTATCTTTTCATTTTCATAAAATTCACTGGTCATTTTCTTGTCCTTACTATCTTAATAATTCTGCCGCAAACCATCCAATTGTCCAGCAAGGCAATAAAAAAACCCGCCGAACCTTTTCAGTCGCGGCGGGTTAAATAAATTTATAATTATTTTTATATAATTATTCAAAATCTCCCGCCGCGGATATTGGTACCCGGACGTACCTCTTGTACAAAAAGAATATTGATATTTAATTTCATCATCTTATTGTACTCCTCCACTGCGGTTAGTTTTTATACTTAAAGTTACCTTACGCAAAATTATTTTATAAGTTTCGTAAAAATATATTTATTTTTTAGTATGTCAAACACTTTTTTGGGCTAATTCAATATTTTTTCTACCAACCCAACAGCTGTTCGAGATTTTCATTAAGTTTTTCAACCCGGTCGATGATATCATCTTTCCTTGATTTCTCTTTTTCGATGACATCTTTCGGTGCATTTTTAAGGAAATCGCCATTGGCCAATTTTTTCGATATCTTCTCAAGCTGATTTTTTAAATTAGCCAACTCTTTTTCAAGGCGCTTTTTCTCCGCCTCGACATTTATCAAACCCTCCAGCGGCACAAATATTTCCGCGCCCGAAATAACGGCCGATGCCGACAGTCCCGGCTTTTTAATATCTTTGCCGATAATCAGATTATCTATTTTAGCCAGCGAAGCAAAATATTCCTTATAATTTTCCAGAAGTTTGCCCATTTTGCTGTCGGTGACCCGAATATGAAGGTCCGAGTGCTTTCCCGGCGGAACATTCATCTCGGCCCGGATCGATCTAACGGCATTAACCACCGTCTGAATTGACTCAAGCGATGCTTCCAGAGCATCATTTTTGAATTTCCCGGTGGTCTTGGGCCATGGGCCAAAGACAAGCGTTTCCCTCTTTTCAGGGAAAAATTCCTGTAAACTGCCATTTATCTCTTCGGTTACAAACGGAACAAATGGATGCAGAAGTTTCAGGATATTATCCAGAACATAAATAGCCACCCGCAGTGAACCTTCTTTTATCGGTAAGTCAGGCCGATCCGGCTTAATCAACTCAATATACCAGGAACAGAAATCGTTCCAGGTGAAACTGTACAGCGTTTTGGAGGCCGATGACAACTTGAAATCTTTAATATCTTTTTCAACCGCCTCAATGGTCCGTTCGAGTTTTGATAAAATCCAGCGATCGACAAGTATCAAATCATCTTTGGGCGGACGGTTGACATCAAATTTTTTGTCCCCGGCTCGCATCATTACAAATCGTGAGGCCTGGTACAGCTTATTTATAAAATTGCGTCCGACTTCAAAAGTATTTTTCGAAATCCACGGATCCTGCCCGTCAGGGGTTGCCAGAACCAGCGATATTCTCAAGGCATCGGCGCCATGCTTATCAACAATCTCTAATGGGTCGATTCCGTTACCGAGTGATTTCGACATCCTGACACCGTTGGCGTCACGCACCGTCCCGTGAATATAAACATCGTTAAACGGCAGACCGCCCATAAACTCATAACCGGCCATGGCCATCCTGGCTACCCAGAGAAATATAATCTCCGAGGCGGTCACCAGCACTTTGGTCGGATAAAACTTATCAAGCATCGCCGTCTTGCCCGGCCAGCCGAATGTCGAAAACGGCCACAACCACGAAGAAAACCAGGTGTCGAGCACATCTTCATCCTGATTAATATTCTTACTGCCGCATTTGGAACATTTATTCGGCGCTTCGGCCGAAACCATCATCTCGCTGCAGTCATCGCAATAATACACCGGTATCCGATGTCCCCACCATAACTGCCGGGAGATGCACCAGTCCCGGATATTTTCCATCCAGTGTAAATAGGTCTTCGACCAGAAATCGGGATGAAATCTCAGCCCACCTTTCTTGACCGCATCAATCGCCGGTTTGGCCAACTCGGACATCCGGACAAACCATTGCTCGGACAGATACGGCTCAATCTCATTATGACAGCGATAACAGGTGCCGACCGAAAGATCGTATTTTTCGGTTTTTTCGAGAAATCCTTTTTTCTCAAGCTCGGCTATTAGATTTTTTCTCGCCTCATACCTATCCTGCCCTTTGAACTTACCGGCATTGGCGTTGAGCGTTCCGTCGTTGTTGAAAATATTTATTTCTTCAAGGTCATGTCTCTGCCCGATTTCAAAATCGTTCGGATCATGCGCCGGTGTCACTTTGACAACCCCGGTACCGAATTCCATATCGACATAGTTGTCGGCGATAATCGGAATCTCGCGCTCCAGAATCGGCAGAATAACTGTCTTGCCGACATATTTCTTGTATCGTTTATCTTTCGGATTGACCGCCAGACCGGTATCACCCAGCATTGTTTCCGGACGAGTGGTCGCTACGGTCAGATAAACATCACTGCCCTTTATTTTATATTTGATATACCAGAGATGACCGTCTTTATCCTCATGTTCAACCTCATCGTCGGAAAGCGAGGTCTGGCACGACGGACACCAGTTGACTATCCTGTGGCCGCGAAAAATCAGCTTCTTATTATACAGCCGGATAAAAACTTCCATCACGGCGCGGGTTGACTCATCGTCGATAGTGAACCGGGTCCGCTCCCAGTCACAGGAACAGCCGATTTTCTTAAGCTGATTTAATATCAAATCTTTATGCTTATAGGCCCATTCCCGGGTCCGTTCGACAAATTTCTCCCGGCCCAATTCGCGGCGGGTTGTTCCCTCCTTGGCCAGATTTTTCTCAACCACCACCTGGGTGGCAATTCCGGCATGATCCGCCCCCGGCATCCATTCGGTACATAGACCGGTCATACGTTTCTGACGAATCAGAATATCCTGGATAGTATTGTTCAGCGCATGGCCCAGATGAAGAATCCCGGTTACATTCGGCGGCGGGATGACTATTGAGTATGATTCGGTATCGCTGGTTTCGTCGCCGCGAAAATAGCTTCTATCGAGCCATTTATTATATATCCGATCTTCGACCTGTTTGGGGTTATACGGACCGGACTTATGTTTTTGTTCTTTTGCTATTTCAGTCATCTAATTCTTTTTACCTATCTTTTTAACAAGCTTGAAAAATATGGACATTCGATTATTTTGTCAAGCTGACAAACAATAATCGTTATCACATAAAAAGGGGTTTATTTAAAACCCCCAATTAGGTATAATACGATATTATCGACAGAAATTGTAATTTTGCAAGGAATATTTAAAAATGAC
>CBFCZE010000047.1:0-19162 GCA_965602655.1 uncultured bacterium | reverse complement strand
CTGTTTCGGGTGATGTCGGTTATAACCGGTCTGGATAAAACGATTTCGCCCGGGCGGTATGATTTTTCCGGTAAGGTATCGTTAAGCTCTATTGCCGATAAATTTCGTAAGCGGGAGATAGCCACCTTTATGGTAACTATCCCCGAAGGTTTAACTGTCTGGGAGACCGCCGCCGTGATAGGCAGCAACACCGATATCAATTCGGCCGGTTTTATCAATCGGGCTTATGACACGGCATATACGATGGAGAAGTACAATCTTGACGGGCTGGAGGGTTTTCTTTTCCCTGAGACATACCGTTTCTGGTATCAGATAGAACTGGATGAGATCATCGAAATAATGATCGATGAGTACAGGCACCGGACCGAGGAGTTGGATTTCGACGCGGCCCCTAACAATCTTTCCGAAAAGGAGATTGTCATTTTAGCATCGATTATCGAGGCCGAGGCGCGCGATGGTGCGGAGTTGGGGAAAATATCATCGGTCTATAATAATCGACTTTCCAAAAAGATTCGTCTGCAGGCTGACCCGACTGTTATTTATGCCAAAGGCGGGATGACACGACCTCTCTGGTCCCGTGACCTGGAGTATGATTCACCATACAATACATATAAAAATTACGGGCTTCCACCCGGTCCAATTAATTCGCCCGGATTGGCGGCAATCAAGGCGGCGATGAATCCGGATACTACCGATTTTTTATATTTTGTGGCCGATGGAACAGGCAAGCATATTTTTTCAAAAACGCTGAGGGAACATAATCGGGCACGTAATAAAATTAAAAAATCAAATGGAAAATAAAGAAACAGCTTAGATATTTGTCGGGGGCATTCTTTTTATCAGATTTAGACTGAAATTTTCCAAAATCCCATCCATCAGGCCATTTTCGAAAATGGTAAAAGCATCCCGATTCGGTGAGGATAAACAGATTAGACCGCTTCTTGAACCGTCCCGACTAATTGGTAAAATCGCCAGCGATTGAGTTGTATCATCTTTTAATATTTTCTCTTCGATAAAATTGCCGTTAAAGTCTTTTGGGTGATTTTGAATATAGAAACGACCGTCCGTAAAAACTTTGTAAAGAAGAGAATTTTTTTCCGGGAGAGTCAGCGCCAGACCTTTACGGGTGCCATTTTCTCCTCTCATCGCGAGAACCTTCAGTTTACCATCCTGTTTCGAATACACTATCAGCGAGGATTGGGATATGGAGAAAAGTCTATTCAGTTTTTTGGTGAACAAAAAGAACAGTCTATATATATCACCCGGTTTGGACAAGACAGCCTTAATAGATCGAATGACCTTTTGCGAAAGGCCGTTTTCATTCTGTATTAATTGCGAATCCAATTCGTTTTCCTGCGGATTAATATTCGTTAAAACTTTATCCATTATTTATTCCTTATACGAATCAGCCGATCGGCAAGCCCTCTTTTTTTTCAATATTATACTTTTTAATTTTGCGCCATAAGGTAGTACGGCCGATACCGAGCTGTGATGCGGTTTTGGTGAAATTCCAGTTGTTGGCGCAAAGAGTACTTTCGATTCTTTGCTTGAGACTATCTTCAAGCGTACCGGTGATAGCATTATTAACCGATAAATTTCTGTCAATATTTTCAGATGTTTGTTTGGAAGTGATAAAAATAATATCCCGTTTCTGAATACGCTGATTTTGCGACAGGGCAATTGCTCTTTTAATGGTGTTTTCGAGTTCACGGACATTTCCGGGCCAGTGATGGGGCAAAAGCTTTTCCATTGCGTCTGACGTAATGGTTATCGGGGCGCCTTCCATTTTGGAATTTTCAAGTCTGAGGAAATGCTCGGTCAGAACCGGGATATCATCGATCCGCTCTTTTAAAGACGGGATTTTTATCGGGAGAACGTTCAATCGATAATAAAGGTCTTCGCGGAAAGTACCTTCTTTTACCATTTTGCCCAAATCCCGATTAGTGGCGGCAATGATTCGGACATCGATCTTTTTTGATACTGTCGAACCGACCGATCTGATTTCCGATTCCTGAATAACCCGCAGTATCTTGGCCTGAAGCGGCAGCGGCATGTCGCCGACCTCGTCGAGAAAGACCGTTCCCAAATCGGCTTCCTCAAAAAGTCCTTTACGCGTGTTGTAAGCCGATGTGAACGATCCTTTAATATGACCAAAAAATTCCGATTCGAGCAGATTTTCCGGAATCGAGGTACATTCGATTGTTACAAATTTATGTTTTCTTCGCTTGGAATGATAATGAATCGCTTTCGACAAAATTTCCTTGCCGGTGCCCGAATCACCTGTTATTAATACGGCGATATCGGTTCCGGCGACACGATTGGCCAGCTGTTTTAATTGTTTCATTGCCGGTGAGACACCAACCAGACTGTCGAAGCCGTATTTCCAGACGATCTCTTCTCTTAAGACATTCAACTCTTCAATCATATTTTTATTTTCCAGCGCCCGTTCAACCAGAATAAGAAGCTCTTCGTTTTTGAACGGTTTGGTAATGTAATCATAGGCCCCCTGACGCATGGCATCGACGGCATTTTTAATCGAACCGTAAGCGGTCAGGATAATCACGGCAATTTGCGGATAAAGCTCCTTGGCTCGACGAAGAAGCTCAATACCGGTGCCGTCTTTCATTTTCAAATTGGTAATAACTAATTCAACTTTGTTTTCTTGGAGTATATTGGTGGCTTCTTTGACGCCGATTGCCGAAATAACATAATAATTGTTGCGCTTCAGCATTATCTCGACCGTTTTGCGGAAGGCCAGGTCATCACCAACCAATAATATTCTTGACAATTTATTTTTTGAATTATAATTCACTTTCCTGATTTCTCCATAATGACAGGGTGTGGGTGGGTCGGCCGGGGCAGGATTATTTTTACAATCATTCCCCTGTTTGCATCAAGGGCGGTTTCTATTATACCGTCATGCAGGGATATAATTTTGGAAGCAATAGAAAGGCCCAACCCGATTTTATTCGGTTTAAGTGAGATATACGGTTCGGTTATATCGAGTGATTTATTATTAAGCGTATCGTACATCTGATCGGTGAGTCTGTTTTGAATCATTAAGGTTATGTTATCCGATTTTTCAATTTCGACGGTAATATCTCCGCCGGCTTCGAATCCGTTTTGAATAATTTCATCGAGAGCGATTTCTAAAAGACCGGTATCGCCAAAAACAGGGTAACCGGCGTCGTCGGATTGAATGGTCACGTTAACATTTTGACCAAATATTTTCTGATTGTTGGTTAGTACATCTTTTGTCGTATGTAGCAAATCAATCTGTTTAAACTCCAGGTCTTCCAGTTCGATCAACTGCCTGGTGCGGGTTATCAATTGATCGATAAATTCTGTTTCCGACCGGATTATTTCAGCCAGGGCAATATCGTTTTCATCGATAATATTACCTGTCTGAAGAGTCAGTTGACTGGAGGCAGTCTTCAATGAGCCGAGTTTGTTTTCTATGCGATGAGCAAAGCATCGGAACAGTTTGCTATACTCGAGGTCTTTTCCTTTTTTTTGATCCGGGGGAATTTCAAACGAAAATAATAGAAACTCAAAACGAAAGAGTTTAAACCGCGTTATTTTCAGATTTTTTATTTGGCTGTCAAAAGCCGTATTGTTTTCGTCAGATATATGACCATGCTGAATCTTACGGTAAATCGATTCGGCCAGATTATCATTGTTTTTTCCGGTTCCGGTCGGGAGTCGCTTGGCGATTAATTCACCGGTTTCGCAGTTGATTAAATATCGATATGAAACTCTATCGTTCAAAAAATTGGTTATGGCGCGAGATTGGGACAGGTCGGAGTACAGCTTACGGAGAGTGACGAGAATATCATAATAGTACTCTTTTTGTATTGTACTATCACCGTAAGAAGAATCGAACAATATCGCCGCCGCTATATTTTTGCCGTTTTTATTTACACCAAGCGATGCCGCACACAGCGTTTTTCCCGATCTGTTTTCCAGGCGGTTTACTTTTATCCGCTGGCTGAATACGCCGGTTGTGGAATGCTTAACCGTATCGCTTACGGTCTCGGCCGGGATAGTCTCGTAATTTTCCGGATGAATAAATTTGTCTCCGCTAATTAAAAGAATCTGAGCGCTTTCATCGATAAGCGATTCAAGATAATTTCGGGGTTTATCAAGAAGCGGAAAACCGGTATAGAGATTCAAACATAAATTAAAAAGTTTCCCGCCATCATATTTTGCGGTTTCGGGCAGAGTGCTGTTTTGTAACCTGTCAGTTCTTTTAGCAGTATAGGAATTATCCATCAATTATCTCACCATTTGTTTCAAAATGATACATCTTTATATTTTATCGGCAGGGAGACAAAAAAGCTTAGCAGATAAAGCGATAGTTTATATCAGAATAGAAAAATTCTGGTAAACCATTTCGTCCTGAAACAGGCAAGAATAGATTTAAATTAGATTTTTATCTTAGCTAAAATATGTCGTCAAATAAATTTATAATTATTCCCAAACCGGGCAGTTCAGAATCGGACCGTCTTTATATTTGAAATTTATCATACGGACAATATCAAGTATATTAACCGTTCCGTCGTTGTTAACATCGCTGATTTCGAGCGGTCCCGGTCCGGGCCCATCTTTGTATTTCGCATTTATTAAAAATACTATATCAAGAATATTTACTTTCAAATCGCCGTTTGGATCACCACACATATATTCCGAGCGGGCCCAAAAAATTACGTCGCACTCATCATAATTACCCGTACAGTCGGTGGCGCGGACGGTGAACGTATAATCCATTCCGTCATCTTCTTCATTTGGCGTAAAAGACAATACCCCATCTTCAATACTTGCCGTCCCCGATGGTGTTGGATCAACCTCATATGACCATATCCCGACATCGAGTGTAAATTGATTTAGATTAATAATAACATCATTTGTTTCACCAATAAGACCCAATACTTCAGATTCGTAATCTTCAATCTCCGGCTGACCCTCGGTTACAACAAGCACAGCATCTCTTCTTGGCGTTTCGAGGCAAAATAAACCTGCGGTCGCACATTCGGCATAAAAGGTCACTGAGTGTGAGAGACCGTCATTAATCCACGAACAGGGCGGATCGAACGTCCAATTCATATAATTTTCGTTAAATATTGTTGCGGTACCAATAGGGTCATCATTCTCATCAAAAGCACAAACTCCTGTCAGGGGGAGCCATTCATCATGCTGAATAACACAATTGAGTTCAAAAGGTGTGCTGTGACTCGTCGTTAATAATGGTGGCGCAACCACCGTAGGCGGGGTTTCCATTTCAGCAAGAAATTTAAAACAGTATGGCCCGCCAAAATCGACAGCTATTGGCGCATCGAAAAACCATGTATATATAGGGTCTGGGTGGTTCGATGCATCAATACATATTTCAACAATATCAGTTTGGGGATCTATTCCTAAGACCGGAACGGAAAAGTGAAAACGAAGACGAGTTTCCATCGCCGTGTTGGTACCTAACCAACCGGTCATCGACGCGGTAGCGTGGCTCATAGTATCCGGAAGACTGCCGTCCCAGCTGAAAGTAGTAATAGCGCTCATCATACCAAAGTAGCCGTCGTCGCCCGGATTCGGAGTGTCATCCAGCCAGCCATTATGACCGGTAATTGATGGAACGCCTCCCGGAGGATCATCCCAGGCCTGGGCAGCACCACCACCATCGTTCCAGATGATAGCTGTGCCATCACCATTGGTGGAATAGAATTTGTGAGTCTGAGTGAAGCCGGTCCAATCAATGCCATCATTGTTAGCCATCTTGATATCCAGATACATATCAGTATTGGCTTTATAGTAAGTCAAGCCATCATCCGGGTGGACAAATGTATTCCCCGGTTCTATTTCTACCTCAAACTCAATGGCATTGGCCTGAATAAATGAACCAATTAAAATTAGCAAGGCAATCAAAAGTGAAAATCTTTTCATACCATCCTACGGTTTATTCCCAAATTGGACAATTTAATATTGGGCCGTCTTTATATTTGAAATTTATCATACGGACAATATCAAGGATATTAACCGTTCCGTCATTGTTAACATCGCTGATTTCGAGCGGTCCCGGTCCGGGCCCATCTTTGTATTTCGCATTTATTAAAAATACTACATCAAGAATATTTACTTCCAAATCACTGTTTGGGTCACCGCATAAAATTTCCGAGCGGGCCCAAAAAGTAACATCGCACTCATCGTAATTGTCCAGACAGTCGGTGGCGCGGACGGTAAACGTATAGTTCATTCCGTCATCATTTTCTTTTGGCATAAAAGAGAGATGTCCATTATCAAAACTTACCTGACCCCAGGGATTATAACAGACTTTGTATGTCCATATTTCATCATCGTTACCGGGGTAATCCAATTCTACAGTAACCTCTTTGGTTTCAAGAATACGAACCAGAATATCGGTTTCGAAATTCTCCAAAATATCCGGTATCCCTCCTTCTGTGACCGTAAGCGTAACAGTATATCCCGGTGTTAATGGGCACATAAGCCCATGTCCTGCATCCTCAACATGGAATGTTACGGTATGATAGAGACCATCGTTAATCCACGCGCAGGGCGGATCGAAAAACCAGGAGAAACTCCAGGTGCCGGGTGTAAATGTAATTGTACCAATCGGGTTGCTATTTTCGTCAAGGGCACAAATACCGGTCGCCACGTAAATTACTCCGCAATCGATAGTATAATTGGCATTAAAAGGAACAGTATGGCTTGTTGTTAATTGTACAGGGCCGCCATCAACATAAGGCGGTATGACTGGATGATTCAAAAACTCAAAGCAATATGGGCCGCCAAAAAGGCTGGCATCCGGGAACAGCCAATCATAAGCAGGATCGCTACCATCGGACTGATCAACACAGATTTCAACAATATCAGTCAGGGGATGAATTCCTGCAACCGGAACCGAAAAATGGAAACGAAGTCGTGTTTGAGTGGGATCGCCATCCGGCCATCCAATTACGGATGAAGCGGTATGATTCATCGTATCGGGCAAACTGCCATCCCAGCTGAAAGTGTTAATTTCATTAGTAACATCCCAGTAGGTATCATCTTCCCAGCCGTTTTTTCTCTCTATTGAGCCTTCAGGTGCACCGCCGGCATCGAGCCATATAATAGGAATGCCATCACCATTAGTAGAATAAAAGCGAAGGGTTTGGATAAAACCATCAATGTCCATCCCGCTGTTATTACCCATTTTAATATCCAGATAGACGGGAGTGTTACCCATATAGTAGGTTCCAAAGGGTGGTTCAGGATGGATAAATGTTTTGGTAGGATCAACTTCTACCTGAAAATCGACTGCAAAGGCTGAAATAAATGAACCGATTAGAATCAATAGGCTAAATAAAAGTGAAAATCTTTTCATACTATCCTCCCAGTTTGGATTGTATCGAAAGAAAATTATTTATTCTTTTACAGGCCACCTTTTTTAAAAAATGGCTAATTCTTATTTTTCAACTCTTTTGACTTATTATCCGCCGGCATGATGTTATTTTACGGATACTAATATAATTTAGGTTTTTGCGGTAATTTTGTCAAGTACTAAATATTTATATAAGATATCAAGATATACCTTATTTATCTTCATTCGACCGGCGGCGGGGGACAGTTCAGAGCCGGACCGTCTTTATACTTGTGATTTATCAGAGAAACGATATCAAGAATATTTATGTCGTTGTCGTTGTTGACATTACACAAATCCGGCATCAGCGGCTGGGGTCCTGCTTTGTATTTGAAATTTATAATATATACTATATCGAGAATATTTATTCCACCGTCGAGATTGGCATCACCGCAGGCTGATGGGGCGAATCGGAAACAGTATGGCCCGCCAAAATCCTGAGGTGATGAAAAAAGCCAGTCAAATCTGCTGTCGGACGGTTCAGAGACCGAATCGACACAGACCGAACCGGTATCGCCGTCCTTGAGAAAAACATTCAGATGAAACTCCAGATAGGTTGTCAACTGGTCCATCTCCGGCGGCCAGCCATCGCCGGAAGAACCCATACAGCCGACAACGGTATGGTTCATCGTATCGGGAAGATCGCCGTCCCAGCTCCAGGTATAAATGGCATTCATCGCCCCCCAGATACCGCCGCCCATTTCAAAGCCGTTGGTGCGGACAATCGACGGCTCCGACGTTCCTCCGGCTTCCACCCAGGTCACGGAAGATATTTTACCGGTACCGTATATTTTTAAAGGCATACTATAGGAGCACCATTCGATATCGTCATCGTTGGCCATCTGAAGCTGAATACTGATATCTTTTTCGGTTTCATAGAAAAATTGAGCAAAGCCGGGATGAAAAAACTCAAATTCAGGATCAATCATAAGATTGAACTCTATTGCCGAAGTTGATGATACCGTCAGAAAGAAACATATGATGATTACGAATTTTTGGCAAAATTTCATTTCATTACCCTAACCCGGCCTGGTTTATTGCACTAAATAAATTTATCTGCAATAATTGGCCCATTTACTATTAATCGGCGTTTTTGAGATTCACTTAATTGCGTCCTAAGACAATGAGACATTCAAAAACAAAGAAGAATAACCAATATTTAGCGTAATCAGCGGTAAGACGGGTTGACTGATAATTTATATTATTTACCACTTGGACATTCTGGGGCCGGTCCGTCTTTATACACAAAGTTAATCAAATAAACAACGTCAAGAATATTGATAATATAATCGCTATTGACATCGCCGCATTCAATCGGCTCAATCGCGGGGCCGTCTTTGTATTTATTATTAATAATGTAGACTATATCCAATATATTTATAGCGCCCTTGTCGTCATGAAAAACATCACCGCAAACAAATGGTACAATCGTAAAACTCGCTGTTGGACCATAATAATTATTTACACCATTGATGTTTTTGGAAAGAACATGCCAGTAGTAGGAAACGTTCATTTCCAATGGCTCGGTCAGGGTAAGTGATGTTTCAGTCAGGTCGGTATATCTTAGAATGTCAGGATCGGAACTAAAAGTATAGTTTTTACTTATTTCCAGATCATAAAAAATCGGACAAGGGGAATCTCCTATTTGAATCCATTCAAGCGTCGGTAGAGAAGAAAGACTTGCGCCGTCCGATGGTTGATATGGTAATGGTACAGGCGGATAATCATTATTATAGTAAAAGACGTATGTTTCCGAATATTCAGTTAATTCACCGGTGGAAATTTTGGCAGCCCTGACTCTCCAATATTTATTACCACTGGTAAGACCGGTTGTCGATAATTCTAATATTGGCTCACTGACAGTTTCACTGACCACTATATTTTCAAATTGTGAATCATCCGCCACCTCAATGAGATATTGATCGTCATCATGTTTCCATGTTGGGGACCATTCAAGTATTGCCGTTTCACAGACCAGATCGTTGTCTGCCGGGGCGATTAATGTCGGTGCCAACAAGGGGATATCCCAACCGGCACCAAAAACGTCCTGGTTGCCGTTTCTGGTATCGGTCCAGGCGGCACAAATCTGTTCACCTCTGGCAGACAATCCAATCGTATTGCCGACCCTTAAATACGGGTATCCGGTATCAATCATTAAGTCAGGATCGATTGAAATTTCCGATATTCTATGATTTTGCGTAAAAGTATTACCTCCATCAAATGAATATGAGGCCATAACATCGAATTTACTGTGATTGACCAAATCCGTTTTTTGGTCATAGAAGACAATTATTATTACTCCATCTTCCGAGCAAACCATATTAGGATGGAACTGATCAAAGGCGGCGTCGGGCCCGATATAATCATCATTTATGTATATTGGGGCGGACCAGGTCATGCCGCCATCTATCGATTTGATAAATTCAATGTTATAATCCGAATCATAAATATCAAAATCATATAAACCTGTATAGGCCAAATAAAGATTGCCGTCGGATGGTCCGCCGCTGTTATCTGTGGCCAAAATAGGCGCCCCGTTAATAGTAATATCGCCATCAATGGTATAATACATCAATTCATTTTCTTTTATATGCTGAACCGATGACCAGGTTTCGCCGGCATCTGATGATTTAACCATTTTAAAACAGTATTGAGATAATACACAACCAGAACTGGTTTCCGTTGTAAAGAAATATTTCCAAAATACATAAATCGAACCATCGCTTCCCACCATTATGGCAGAGAACTCCCCGGCGCTCAAATAATTGCCGGAGATATTAGAACAGCCGCTGACATCTAAAGGCGGTCCAACAACTACCGGTTCTTCAAATGATAATCCACCGTCGGTCGATTTGGAAAACATAATGCTGGCCGGTCCATAAAATCCGGGACCGTCATCCTCAGAACTTCTTACCCAGCTAATATATATATTTCCCGCGTTTGGACCGCCGGTATTGTCTATAACAGTAGCTTGATCACATTCAAAGTAATGGCCGATGGTATCCCTGACAGTGTAGGATTCTGACCATGTTTCTCCACCATCCGATGACTTTAATATAGTTATATGTGAGGAATCGCTTGGATTGTCGGCCTGGTAATCCTTCATAGTGATATATAAATTTCCGCCATTATCGGAAACAATTGAAGGATCCGAAAGTCTATCGAATATATGTTGTGAAGGACTGACAAACGATTCGCTCCATGTCTCGCCGCCATCGGTAGATCGACCGATGGCTACCTCATGGTCCGTACGATAATCTCTCCAAACGGAGATAATGGTCCGGGCATCGGCTGGATACATAAGGATTTGTTCACCATATTGAAGCCAATAATTTGGAGAAGATATTTGATAGTTGGATGGTATATCAGTAGCATTGGCAGAGCAAAAAATCAAGAGGAATAAACAAAACAGAATTGAAAGTTGGTTCAATTTCATTTTAACACCCCTTTAATATAGTATTTAACTATAAGTTATAGAATATAGTCCCCTTGTCAAGGAGATATTTTATTAATATACGAGAATACTAATCCATAACTAAAAATAGCGGATAAAATATTATTATCCACGAATTACTTGACATATACAATTGCGAGCGAAACGCCGAAATCCCGAAGAATATCGACAATATCTTCTAATAATTCTACTGACAAACCGGCTCCGGACCATCTTTGTACTTGTAATTAATTAAATATACAATATCCAATATATTAACCAGTTCATCACTGTTCACATCTGCTGATTCCAGTGGGTCGGGAGCGGGACCCTCCTTATATTTGTAATTTATCAGATAAACAATATCAAGAATATTAACAAGTTCATCATCATTTAAATCACCGCAAGCTCCCCGAAAATAAACATATCCGGATTTCGTGGCGGGATTATATTCCAAACCACCGTTCATATTTTTAAATAAGGGGTACACAGAACCGATATTGTCAGTCGAGATTGTGGCCGACTGATCACTTGTCCCCGATAATATGGAAAAATAAGTCTTCAGCAGAAGACCGCTTCCCGGTTCCAGGCCTGGGCCATTGCCTAATAGTTCAAATTTCAGGAAGCCGCTTCCAATTTGGGTATCGTCAAGCATAAATCCTTCGGTCCGGCAGCCCTGTATTAAGCATGAATCGTATCTCAAGCGCATGCCGCCCGAGTATGTTACCGGAATAATAATTTTGGTTACCGGGATAGTATTATTACCAAAAATCGGAATCTCGATTGGTTCGTCGATTTCCCCAAAGACGTTTCCTGCCGAAAGCGTGTCGGCAATAACAGTAATATATTCCAGTCTGGTGGCCGAATAGGTTTCTCCGCTCGATTCAATATCAACCTTTAGATCAAAAATTCCGGGTGAATTAAATGTATACTGGGTTGTTGGATAATCACCGGAGATTGTGTTACCATCGCCAAAATCCCAATTCCAGTTATCAACCTCAAATTCGGTTTCGGTGGTCAGATTAACCTCGAATGGTGCTGCCCCAAAAGTGGCATCGGAAGTCGGCCAGACCCAGCATGGCTCAATATTATACATCTGAAATTCTCTCGTAATAGTACAGCCATCCCACGAACAATAAAGGTCATCGATGGCAAACCATGAATTCATTGAACCACCCCAGCCATAATTCATATGATAATATTTTATCCCGCCCAGTTCACGATAGCCGTCACAAACGATTGAATGGAGGTGAATATGATAATGCATGGGCCGTCCGGCATTGATTTCCTCTTTAATAGTATAATACCAGTCATCGGCGCTGGCATAGGAATTACGCATGCGTTTTCTGACAAGAGGCATGTATTTGAAGTGTTGCGGCAAAATTGTAACACCGGGCTCCATATACGCCCCGGAGCCGCAGACGCCGTAATCCATTTTATAGGCAACACCGACCTCATAACAGAGTTCGGCCAGATTTTCCGGAGTAGTATCGTATATATATGGATCAGAATAATCGGCTGACAACCAATCTCCGCTGGTTGACGTATCACATGAATTATCGCCACTCCAAAAATAGTTGTAACTTCCGCTACCTTCACTCGGCCATTGCCAATAATAGAG
Source organism: uncultured bacterium (assembly GCA_965602655.1). Lineage (GTDB taxonomy): Bacteria > Zixibacteria > MSB-5A5 > GN15 > PGXB01 > JAAERC01. The sequence goes on along the minus strand of CBFCZE010000047.1, from coordinate 6,697 downwards.
TATTTGAGCCGCCGCAGTGGCAGTACACCCGACAACACATCGCCGATCATCATAACCGGTTGGGCAATACATATTATAAGGATAGCCCTGATGCCAGGCAGTCGTGAGAAGCGGGCCGACAGATTCTGACCGTTCAACAAAAGCTCCGCTTTTTAACCGGGAAGCAAACTCCTTTTGATCCAAAGAATAGCGATCCCATAAATCGCGTTGTTTTTGGCCCGGTAAATTATCTCCCCTGGTTTGCAATACGGTCTCAATATCTCCGTAGGCCTCAACAAAATTTATCATTCGGCCATTTAAAACATCCTTAATAAGGGCCCACATTCCCTGCTTTTGTTCGGGACCAAGGGAAAATTTATCGGAATAGGCCATAACCGGTGGCAGCTCTTTAAGTGCCGGCACTACAATGAAACCATCAGGAGATAAATTATAGATGCGGCCTAACAGCAAACCACTCTCTTCGATATTTTCAATACTGGTTATCATCTGGCTGTCAGTAACTCGCCAGCTTTGATCGATATTTGCGCTTAACAGTATCCAGTTTTGGCAGACATTGTCCATTTCAGAAATTGTTGCTTGTTCAGCCAGTGATAATTGAGATGAAAATAGCAGAATTGCCAGGGTAAATACGCCCATTAATATTGCAAAAATATTAAACTTTCTTGTAGATTGATGCATTTTTATTCTCCTCTCGGGCTCAGTTTTATCAAAACGTTAATCTTCTAATATAGATGTAGTAATAACTAGACGATTCTTACGCTTGAATGTGCAATTTTGTTGCAGCTATTTAATAAAATATAACAATTTATTTGTCAGAATAAAAGGATTAAATAACAATTCCAGTGTCGAATAAAAAAACTTGACTGACAATAAATAGGGTTGTATCTTCACCTGTGCCTGTATTAAAAGATAACATAAATCGGGTCATTTGCCCGATTAATTCGAATCTTATTTTACCTAAGCCGAAAAGTCTCGCTAAAAACGTAGCTTCAACAATCGGGCTGTTTTATGGGACGTATGAAAATGAAAAATAAGGTTTTGGCGGTAATTCCCGCTCGTCTGTTGTCTTCCCGTTTTCCCCGAAAAGTCCTGTTTGAGATAAACGGACGGCCATTGCTGGAACATCTTTATCGGGAAATCAGCCGGGCAAAATTGATCGACAGGGTCGTTGTTGCCACGGACTCAAATGAGGTAATCGAGGCCGTTAATCGTTTTGGCGGCGAAGCTGTTAAAACATCGAAAAGGCATCGCACCGGATCGGACAGAACTGCCGAGGTTGCCAAAAAGCTCGGCGGCGATATTATTATAAATATTCAGGCGGATAATCTCGGGGTAAAGGCGAGCGATTATAATCGCGTTATTGATAAAATGAGCACTGACAAAACTATAAAATATGCCACATTTGTTAAAAAGATTGAAACCGAAGATGAACTGTATGATCCTAATCGGGTGAAAGTAATATTTAACCGCGAAAATGAGGCTCTCTGGTTTTCCCGATATCCGCTTCCGTTCCTGCGAGGTGAAAATGGCAACAGAGTGAAAAAATTCAATTTCTATTATCATGTTGGCATATATTTTTATAGGAGAGTGGCCCTGAAAAACTTCGCGGAAAGTCGCAGATCTTCTCTGGAAAAGGCTGAATCGCTGGAACAGTTGCGAATTCTGGAGAACGGCGGCAAAATTAGAGTTTTTAAATTAAAGCAAAAAATCTGGTCGATTGATACGCCGGATGATACAAAGAAAGCTGGTAAATTTTTATTATAGATATTGGAGTTTGATGTGAGCGAGAAAAGTGTAAAATATATTTTTGTAACCGGGGGAGTTGTTTCGGCTCTCGGAAAAGGAATTGCCTCAGCCTCAATCGGATTGCTTCTGAAAAAGCGCGGCCTCAACGTTAATATTGTTAAGTGTGATCCGTATATAAATGTCGATCCGGGAACAATGAATCCGTTTCAGCATGGCGAAGTTTATGTACTCGACGACGGTTCCGAGACCGACCTTGATTTAGGTCATTACGAACGATTTCTGGGACGGGATATGACCCGCGACAATAATGTCACCAACGGCCAGGTCTATCATACGGTTATCAATCGTGAGCGCCGCGGCGATTATCTGGGAGCGACGGTGCAGGTTATTCCGCATATCACCGAGGAAATAAAAGAAAATATCCGCCGCCCGGCAAAAGCCGAAGATAACCCGGATGTTGTTATTGTTGAGATTGGCGGCACTGTCGGTGATATCGAGGGACAAACATTTCTCGAATCGATTCGTCAGATGGCCCTGGAGCATGAACCGGAGGATACCCTGTTTGTTCATCTAACATTGGTTCCTTATATAACGACAGCCGGAGAGATGAAAACCAAACCGACACAGCATTCGGTAAAGGCATTGCGGGAAATAGGTATTCAACCAAAAATTCTCTTATGTCGCGCGACCAAACCGCTTGATGAATCAATTCGCAAAAAAATTGGATTGTTCTGCAACGTTCCTTCCAGCCATGTTATCACGGCCGTCGATTGTGAAACTATTTATGAAGTCCCGCTGCTTTTTCATGAGCATGATCTCGATAAGTATATTTGCATGCATTTGCATCTTGATACTCCCGAACCGGATCTGACCGACTGGGAAGAGATGGTGGCACGAATCAAGCAGCCGACACACAAAATAAAAATAGCTATCTGCGGGAAGTATGTGAATCTGAAGGATGCCTATAAATCGATTATTGAATCGTTTATTCACGCCGGTGAAGAGAACGATGCCCGGGTTGAGTTGATCTGGGTGTCATCGGAGGATATCAAGAAGAACGGTGCCGAGAAACTTCTGTTCGATATTGATGGTTTGCTTATTCCCGGTGGATTCGGTGAGCGGGGAGTTGAGGGTAAAATCGAATCGATCCGCTATGTCCGTGAAAACAAAATACCGTTTCTCGGTATTTGTCTGGGGATGCAGTGTGCCGTGATTGAGTATGCCCGGACCGTCTGCAAACTTGAGGATGCTCACAGCTATGAGTTTTATGCCGACCTGAAACATCCGGTAATACATCTTATGGCCGATCAGGAGGGTGTTACCAATCTTGGCGGTACGATGCGGCTGGGTGCCTATAAAGCGACCCTGGTGAAAGATTCGAAGTCTTATAAAGCGTATGAGAGCGAAAACATTTCCGAACGGCACCGTCACCGGTACGAATTTAATAATGCTTATCGGGAACTGTTTGAAGGTACAACTTTAAAGTTGGTTGGATTATCACCCGATGGCCGATTGGTCGAGGTGATTGAAGTTGAGGATCATCCCTGGTTTGTCGGGGTGCAGTATCATCCGGAACTGAAATCGCGCCCGACCAAGGCCCATCCTCTGTTCCGTGATTTTATCGGTGCCTCGGTAGAGTACAATCTCAAAAAATCCGCCCCGCCGAATCCGAGTAATCAAACGGTTGAGGTGAAATAGTATAATTACAGTAGGTCGAAATCCCGGAGGATTTCGAAGAATTTAATATATTGTGCCGTCAGGAACCCTTTCCTGACGGTTCTTTTTATGTACGTTCTCTGTGCCCGGTTAATCTTCAGATTGACCGGGTTTTTTTGGCTATTCCGGCGGGCCTGAAGACCCGCTCGGCACATTACGATAAATAACTCCCTATTATTGCGCCGTCAGGAACCCTTTCCTGACGGAATCTCCAAAAAATCCTTGTAAGTATGGTAGGTCGAAATCCCCTGTGGTTTCGACAATTTTATGCTATGAAATTTAGATAATATCATAAGCTAAATCAGTATGTAATGGCGTAAGAAAGTATTTGTAAAGATAATAAGTATCTCCTATATTTTAACTACAAAAATACGGAAGGTTTTAACGACCTGCAGTTCATAGATGTAACCGTTTGGGAGGTGCATTATGGCCAGTTACAAATTCAATCTCGCCACCGACGAGGAACATGTGATTACCCTCGATTCCCATCTTATCAGTGCTTCCTGGGTGTCCGGGGTGGCTTTTGTCGGTTTAAAAGCTAAATTTGAGGTGCGAACCGTGTTTGTCGGCAACGGCGCCAAAATTAAGGTAAAAGGACATACCGAGAAAGGGAAAAAGCTCGGCAAGGTAAAAGGCAAAATGCAGGCTAATGTTTTTACCGGTGAGTTTGACATTCCCGAAGATATCGAGCATGGCGACAAAATCTATTTTGAAGTGGAATTGCCGGATAATGGTCTTAAGGGCGAATCCAGCCGTATCCCGGTTTTTCCCCGGGTAACGGTCAGCAACATGAAATGGAGCGCCGAAGAAGCCCGCCGCGGCGAAACATTGAAGCTGACGGCTGATGTCGTCGGCTGCCCCAGTGGAACGGAGATGACCGTCATTATCTATGAATATGATGTCGATGGCGCTCATGACCGTATCAGCGAACTGGAAGGTATAGTTGAAAATGGCAAAATTGAGCTGACCTGGTTATTTGACTATCAGGATTCAACCATAAAAATAAACACTGAAGAAAAGACGCAGGATTTTGATAAGAACCTGCACTATAGCCATCCGGAATACTTTTTTACCCTGAAAATTGGTGATTGGGAATACGGCAAAAATCAGGAATCGGGCCTGTTTAGATTCAAAGATGAACTAAATTTCAGACCGCTGGACGAAGACGGCGAACCGTTTCCAAATAAAAAATATATTATTCTTCTGGCCGATGGAACCGACCGGAAAGGGACTCTTGATGACACAGGTCACGGTTGCGAAAAGGATCTGCCGCCCGGAAAAGTTACCATAATTCTGCCCGAAAGCGGGCATAGCTTCGGCTGATGATAATTGAGCGGTAAAAGAAGGCCGCCCGGTTTGATTTTCGGATTTTTACAACTTCGCTTCTTTGACCCCATGCTTTTGTGCGTAACTATTAAATAATTTCTTAAAATGTTTGCTGTATTTTTTTGGCTTGCGATCGCAATATTCTTTTAGTACTCTCTGCCGGAGTTTTTGAAGATTTTTATGGTGCTCCTTAAGCCGTTTCAGAAGATAATCCCTGCCCACCTCTTTCTTTTCGATATCGCCTCTTAACGGCAGAAAAACATCGACGTACCTTTGATAGTCCAGCCGCGAAATATTTTCGAAGGAAGTGACGGTTCCATCTTTCCCAACGACTTTCTCCTTTTCCTTGAGAAGCCAGCCCTTTTCCACAAAGCCGTCCTTTGACCGGTCGATTATAAGGCGCGCATTGGTTGCCGAATCCTCCCACTTTTTTAAAATTTTATACAGAACCCTGAAGCCACCCGATCCCCGGGGCCATAATGAAGTATATTTGCCGATTGAGTAGCCGTCGATATACCCCGTTAACGTCAAGGTCAAAGCGCATTCCAGGATGGCATGATGTCCATGCTTCGACATGGTAATCAACGGCAATAAAATAAGCGGGGCCCATTTCGAAAAAAGTTGCGACAGTTGTCGATTGGCATTTATGGGAATTGTCTTTTCCCCATACGTAGATAACTTCTCGGTGAACATGATCCGCATCATCGCCTCAATACCAAATATGGTATCGGCGGTTGTTCCGGATATATCGGCCGTCTCGGGAAGCCCGAAAGTACGATCGATACCGCGGACAACGCTGTTGTGCTTCAGGATAAAACCGGAGCTCCAGTTGTCCCGCCAGCGCGATCGCAGGGCATCTTCTCCCTTATAAAACGGTTTGGCACTGCCAAGTGGTTTCAGGATACCGGTTTTTTTGGGTTCAATTTTGGGTTTAATTTTAGGATCAAATAATGTGGTATCGCATTCGCAGCAGTACACCCTTTCAGGATTACCACTATATACATCCTTTGCCCAGGGCGCATCAGACTGCTCCGAACGCCATTTTTTGCATTTATCGCACCAGTAATGTATACCTTCGTGATCAAACGATTTATCTCTTGCGTGCTTGCCGGGACCAAATACTTTCGTCTCTATATATCCGCAGTCCGCACATTGAAATTTCTGCTCAACGCCGTCTATTAGTTCCTTGCCATGCTCCGCGCATTTTTCTCGGATTATCTTGCGTTGAGACTTCAGCCTGCCCTTTTTGCAGTACTTACATTCAACTTTCCCCGCCTGCTTTTTTTCAAAAATCTCGGTATTACCACATTTTTTATTATTACACTTATATAAATAATGGGTCACCTTTTCTGTTTTTTTCGGAGGCTTATTACAAATCGGGCATATCTTCTTAAACGTTTCTCCGTCATCAATGCGATATTCTTCAGGCATGGTCAATCCACGGGCCAACTCCGGGTCCATATCCGGAAACAGATGTTTCACGGTCAGGCCGGTTGTTTCACGAAGCAGGCCCTGAAACTGGGTCCATAGCCTTAATTCACTCGGTGTTATTACCTTACTTTGATCGTCACTTGCATCGGCCGAGTATTTTGCAATGATCTTATCCCAGTCTTTTTCGTCCAAATCAGCCATTTCTTCAATTATGGTACCAAAAAGCCGGAAGACATCCGAGCAATCGGAAGGACTGAATTTACCGAAAATATTACTAAGTTCTTCCACATCATTCTCAGGTTTAATTTTCAGGTCGTCGACATGATTAAATCCAGCCTGTCGCTTTAGACTGGCCGCATATTCGGCCTGCCAGTCGATTTTTTAATACAACAACCCGAAGTCGAGATCGAGTCGCGTTTTTAAAAAAAAATAAAAAAAAATTATAAACCTTTAAAATAAAAAAAATTTTAAAAAATAT
>CBFCZE010000046.1:0-19406 GCA_965602655.1 uncultured bacterium | reverse complement strand
CCAATCTTTAAGTTGTTTGTTAAAAATGCCATTGGCGTTGCCGACCCAGGTGAAACTGCCGGCCTCACCGCCGGTCCAGCTATCGGAATATGATGATTGTGTCGCTGTTAGATCGATATCAAACGATTTTTCCCATTCGCTTGCGGTAGCCGTAGTGACACTCATTAAAATAATCGCAAATACTGCAATAGCACCAGAAATTCTTTTCATTTCAAATCCTCCATTTTTAAGTTAACTGTTATACGTTATAAAAAATTTTATTTCTAAGCAATAATATTTTTCTGTCCATAATGATATTGACAAGTGCCTTCCAAAAAACTAATCTGACAGGATGCAGACGATTAAATTGAGTTCAGAGGTGCAATATCTTAAGGGGGTCGGCCCCAAAAGAGCAACCGCTCTGGCCGGAATAAATATTCATACCGTTTATGATCTATTGCATTTTCTGCCGCGACGGTATCTTGACCGCACCATGATTACGCCGATCGGTTCACTCAAAGCCAATATAGAAGCTACCATAATCGGCCGTATACTGGGGAAGGGGATTTTGAAAGGGCGAACTCAGCGGCTGGAAGTTGTAATCGGCGATGAGTCGGGGTATGTGGCGTTGATCTGGTTTGCCGGGTACAGGTATCTCGAAAAAATGTTCAACAAAGGTGATATCTATGCTGTTACCGGGCCGGTTACTTATTTTCAGCAGTTGCAAATGGTGCACCCGGAGACCGAACGAATAGAGGATGCCGACGATCAGCTTATTCATACCGGGCGAATAGTCCCGGTTTATCCATCGACGGCCGAGTTGAAATCGTCCGGTATAACCGGCCGGACGATGCGTCAGATTATCAGCCGGGTGCTGGAGATTGATCCAGCCGAAATTCGCGATTATCTGCCTTTTAGATATCTGGAAGATTACAATTTTATTCCGCTTCATAAAGCATTACTTTCGATTCACTATCCGGACAGTATCGATGATGCCGAACGGGCGCGAAAACGTCTGGCCTTCGATGAACTTCTTCAGTTACAATTTTTGATTCTCAGCAGTCGTCAGGCACGAACAGCGCAGGAAAAAGGGCATAAATATAACAAGCCCTCAAAAACGGTTAAAGAGTTCGTAGAAAATCTGCCTTTCGAATTGACCGCCGATCAGAAAAAAGTTTCCAGGACCGTATTCGATGACATGAAAAAAATCCGGCCGATGCACCGTTTGATGCAGGGTGATGTCGGCTGTGGCAAAACGGTCGTGGCCCTGCTGGCGGCGGTGTACGCTTCCGAAAATAAATTACAGACCGCTTTTATGGCGCCGACCGAACTTTTGGGCGAACAGCATTATCAAAACTGGAAAGAACCGTTGGAGAAAATCGGTATTGAATCGGCCTTGATTATCGGTTCGTTGTCGAAGCCGGAGAGGCGCGCTGTAGAAGAGAAAATTGAAGCGGGTCGGATCGATATAATTTTCGGAACACATGCCATACTGTCAGAGCCAACCAAATTTAATCGACTCGGTTTGGTTATTATCGATGAGCAGCATCGCTTTGGAGTGATGCAAAGGGGTCAATTGATTGGCAAAGGAATCCGACCCGATACATTGGTTATGACCGCAACCCCGATTCCAAGGACACTGGCGCTGACGCTATATGGTGATCTCGATATATCTTCTATTAAGAGTATGCCCAAAGGGCGGAAAACAACTAAAACAGCCTGGCGAATGGCTTCGGCCCGGGCCGATATGTATGATTTCCTCAAAACCAGATTGGCCGGCGGTGATCAGGTATTTATTATATATCCGCTGGTGGAAAAATCAGAAAAACTTGATTTGAAGGCGGCTGAGGATGAATATAAAAATCTAAAAGGCAATATCTTCAAGGAATACAAAGTCGGACTGGTGCACGGCCGAGTTAAAAAAGATAAAAGAGAAAAAACAATTTTGGATTTTAAAACGGGTAAAATTCAAATACTGGTGGCTACAACTGTCATTGAGGTTGGCATCGATATTCCCTCGGCCTCGATTATGATTATCGAACATGCCGAAAGATTCGGATTGTCTCAACTGCATCAGTTGCGGGGGCGAGTCGGTCGGGGTGAGAAAAAAGGTCTGACCATAGCGGTTGCCTCCGATCCGGTAAGTCATCTGGCCAGAAAACGGCTTGATATGTTTGTATCATCGACCGATGGTTTCAAGATTGCCGAAGCCGATCTGGAGTTGCGCGGGCCCGGCGAGTTTTTCGGGACCAGACAGCACGGTCTGCCGGAGCTAAAAATCGCCGATCTGTCGATAGATACCAATTTGCTTCCGTATTCTCGTGAAATTGTATCGCAGCTTTTGCCGGATGAATCGGATAAAAAAGAATCGGACCCTGAACTAGTAAAACTCAGAAAATATCTTGAAGAAAGATCAGCCAAACGAATCGATCTGACTCGATTTGGATAAACGTTTGAATATTAAACATTGAACATTATAAATTTATTTATGTAAAATAAATTAGGGAGATGGAGGAACATATGACCGATGCGGAATTAAAAATTGATCAACATTTGTTTCAGCTGGTTCTGTCATTACAAATGGCGGCGATGCAGAATATGGGCAAAATAATGTCGCCGGTTACCGGCAAAATTGAGCGCAATATGGAACAGGCCAGAATCAGTATTGATTTGCTGAATATGTTTTCTGAAAAAACCAGGGGTAATCTGAATGATGAGGAAGATAAATTCCTTTCCAATATTCTGCATGAGCTTCAATTAAACTTTGCCGATGAAGCCGGCAAACCGGATCCTCAACCGGGAGAAAAAGAAAAGGCTGAGAAAGAGAGTAAAACCGGCTCGGCGGCTGATAACTCAAAACCTGAAAGCGATGATTCAGAAGAAAAAAGCGATTCAAAGGAATAAGAGCTGAAATTTGACCACCTGGAAGCCAGCCATTGGCAATAAGTTCCGATTCATTTGTCTTGCCTAAAAGACCGTAAAAAGGTATACTTATTAGTTAAAATAGGTTTTATGGAATTGATGGTTTTAAAAGGTTCAGAGCGGAAATTAAAAGACAAGTTCGGCGACAGGCTGATTTCCAATCATCCCCTGGCCCGACTCACTACTTTTGGCACCGGCGGCCCCGCCCGATTATTTTATGAAGCCGGAACGGTTGATGAATTAGCTTCCATAGTTAAGGCGTCAAAAGAACTTGATTTTCCAACTTTTCTGTTGGGCGGAGGTTCCAATCTTCTGGTTTCAGATAATGGATATGAAGGATTGGTGATAAAGAACTCAATCAAGGGAATAGAGCTTAAGGGAACCGAGATTATTTGCGGGGCCGGAGAAGATTTGCAGTCTATTGTTGATTTTGCAACCGAAAACGGCTTGTCCGGTCTTGAATTTGCTACTGGTATATATGGTACTGTCGGCGGAGCCATATTCGGCAACGCCGGAGCCTATGGCTCTGAAACCGGAAGTGTTTTAGAGTCGGTGCAACTGGTTGATAGACAGGGCAATATAAGAACGGAAAAGCAGTCATATTTTGAGTTCGGCTACCGTGACTCGATATTGAAGCAAACCGGAGAAATAGCGGCAACGGCAAATTTTGCACTGGAAATGGGCAAAAATGATTTAATTCGGAGCAAATGCGATGAAATTCGAGCGGAAAGGAACAATAAACTTCCGACTAACGCCTATACCGCGGGATGTTTTTTTAAAAATATCCCGGATAAAAATGAAAAATTCGGAAAACTTTCGGCCGGGAAACTTCTTGATGAGGTTGGAGCCAAAAACATGAGTTTTAATGGCGCCTGCGTTTTTGCAAAACATGCCAATATTTTAATAAACGACGGTTCAGCCAACTCTGATGATATAAGACGACTGGCAAAAATACTTAAAGCAAAAGTTGAGGATAAATTCGGTATTGAACTGACTGAAGAAATAACATTACTGGGAAAATTTGAGGAGGAGAACATATAGCGACTTTTTAATGATTTAAAACTAACCGCGTATTTGGATACGGTTAAATTGAAAAAGATTGTAATTTCGACACTTATCGTCGTTTTTATTCTGGCACCGGCTCTATTATTTGCCGATGAACCGGATTTTGGGGGAGAGCTAAAATATCCTCCAGGCTATATTGCCCAATATCCGGAAATCGGACAAAAGGTTATTATTAGGCTTCTTGGAGAATATCCCTATTATACCCCCCCTTTAAGTGGACTGCTTATACCGAGTTCCAGGCTTGAGCGTTCCAGTTTTGATAAGAAATCACTTACTTTTACGGCCACCTATTACCATAGGGGCCGGTATAAATATTCATATACGTCCCGAACGGCCGATGCCGAGGCATTTTATAACAGCCGTGAAGAAAAATTGCTTAAGAAACAGCTCGGTCAAATCAGCGCCTCGGCCCTTTCAAAAAGACAGCAGGATAAAGCAGGCGGACTGTTAAGTCTTAATATCCCAATTAAATCAAAAACTTTTGAAGGTATTTTTGGCGAGGGAGGCGCCGGCCTGAAAGTGTCCGGCTATCATCGGATTAATTTTTCCGGTCGCTCCCAGTGGACCGATCAAGCCTCCACAGCCACCCGCAAACAGAGCAAATTCCCGGCTCTTAATATGGAACAGATATCCCGCTTTGAAATTAATGGTACCATCGGTTCAAAAATCACAGTATCAGTTTCTCAGGACAGTAAAACCGATATTCCATTAGCCAATCGTTTGATTTTACGTTACAAGGGCGACGAGGATGATATCCTGCAGACTATCGAAGCGGGCAACACTAACCTGTCGCTGCCTAATACCCGATTTGTCGGTTATTCCCAGAGTATCAGGGGTTTATTTGGTATAAAAACCACAGCCCAGATAGGCGGTCTCTCTTTGACTGCCATTGCTTCTCAGGAGAAAGGCAATTCGGAGCGAACATCGTTTGAACCCGGCGCCGGGGCAACGATGAAAACAATTCGCGATTACCAGTATGCCTATGGCCGAATCTTTGATCTGGGGCGTGTAGCGGAGAATCATGATAATCCCGGCGAGTATGATTTTGTTCCCGGGGACTCCATTATCAGTATAGAAGCCTACAAAAGCAGTAAATCAACCGGCCGGGATGCCGATTTGGCTGCGCCGCCAGCCAATTTTTATGTCGATCCGGATGATACTACAAAATATGAAACGGAAAACACTTACACGACGGTGCATTTAATCGAAGGCGATCAATACATTATACATCCAACCGAACATTGGATTTTGTTTAATGCGGTTAACGGCGGCTCTGAAGGTCATATCGGGTGTTTTATGATAGTCAAACGTGCCAGTGGCGTAACCGATACGATTGGAAGTGTTTTGGAAGAGCCTTATAAACTTAAGTTGCTAAAAAATAAAGAAACGACAAAATCTTTTGTATCCTGGAATTATGAGTGGCGAAATGTTTACAGCCTGCAGGCAATCAATATTGATTTGGAAGGGCTTGAAATAAATATTTTCAAGGGAGGAACCGAAACCGAGCAAACCGGTGATAATATTGATCACCAAAACGGAATTAAATATATTAAGATTCTTGGGTTGGATAGATTTGATAGATCCGGGGGTTCAAACCCGGATGATCTGGTTGATGTTAATTCAACAATTATTGACCCGTATCGCGGACTGCTCATTTTTCCGGATCGAAAACCATTCGCTCCGAGTCATAATTTTGTAGAATCGGAACCGCTCGATCCGCAGGTGCCTGAAATCTATGACCTGGAGTATGGCCATACTGATTTGCTATCAAAAAGTACCTATTATCTTCAGATTTCCAATTTGAGCCGGCAGGCCGAAATTTCTCTGAACAAACCAAATATAATTGAAAACTCCGAGCGTATTACGGTTAATGGCATCGACCTTGTTAAGGGCAAGGATTATAATATTAATTATGACTTTGGTCGGATAACGTTTATGACCGACGAAGCACTCGATCCAAACGCCGATATTTCTATTGATTTTGAATATACGCCATTTATAACGGCTCAGAAAAAATCGTTGTTTGGAATAAGGGGCGAGTATGAATTCAGCAAAAAGCTAAAACTTGGAACCACTTTTTTATACAAATCTGACAAGGCTACCGAACGAAAACCCAAAGTTGGACAGGAAACCTCACGGGCCTATATCTGGGATGCCGATATTAGTTTTAAAGTATCCCCCGGTTTCCTGACCAGTATGGTCGATGCTCTTCCATTTTATAAAACCAGTGCGAAATCGAATCTTCAGGTCTCAGCCGAGATTGCCAAATCGTATCCCAATCCAAACGTGGACGGCGTTGCATATATCGATGATTTTGAAGGCAGCCGCGACTCATATTCTATGGGGATTTTTAGAGAATCCTGGACCAAATCATCGAGGCCATTGGGGCAGGAGGACGATTATTATCGTTCGCGAATGATCTGGTATAACCCGTACACTCAGATAGCTACCAATCAGATTTGGGATCGTGATCTCCGTCCCGGGGAAACCGGCACCCATACTTTGTGGATTGAATTTACGCCTCATGATTCCATGATTGCCATTACTGATCCGGAGACATTTGATACCACTTCGTGGGTGACACCCAAGAGTTGGGCCGGAATTATAAGGAGCATGTCAGCCGGAGCGGTTAATCAGGACCGGGCTCAACTTCTTGAGTTTCGTGTTCACGGAACCTATGGTATAATGCATGTCGAGCTTGGTTCCATATCTGAGGATGTCAATAATAACGGTCTTCTGGATACGGAGGACATTGAAAATCCGCTCTCCGGAATTGCCAATGGAATTATAGACTCCGGCGAAGATGTGGGTCTGGACGGCGTAATTGACAATAATGAACCGGGATATGATGAGTTTACAAATTCTGATCCGTCCGGTGACAACTGGTGGTACAACGGCTATGGTATACAGTGTGATGATTGTACTGCCGATCCATATGATTACGGGCATATCAATGGTACCGAAGGAAATGCTCTCGATCCAAATCGATTTGGTCGCCCCGATACTGAAGACATTGACCGTGATTTGAATCTTGATAATCAGAATGATTATTTTTCGTTTGAAGTAGATTTATCTGATGACAAGTTTCTTGTTGACAGCTCTGAATTTAACGGGTGGAGGACATTCCGGGTTCCGGTTCGTGATCCGGATGCTCTGGATATTACACGAAGCTTCTTGACGGATGTCGATTGGTCAAAAATAAATTATATAAGGTTATGGTTTGAATCGCCCGATGAATTACCGTTCGTGATAGGTATTGCCGCGACCGACATAATTCAGTCCAATTGGGAGGATACGGTTGTTATTCTCCCAATCAATGAAGTAATATCACCCATGAGCAAATTCAATGTCGCCGTAATAAATAATCAGGAAAATACCGAATACAAAAATGATCCGCCGCCAGGAGTTACCGGTTACTACGATAAGGCCAATGACGTTATTGAACCGGAGCAATCGCTTTTGCTTCACTATGAAAATTTGAATCCGGGAGATACCTGTATTGCCAGAAGATTTCTTTATGATACGCCCAGCTATGTCGGTTATCGTAAACTTAATATGCTGGTTCATGGAGCAGCGGATACCGATTCAATAATGTTTTTCTTCCGTCTGGGCGATGCCGAAGATAAATATTATGAGTATCGCACGATATTAAAGCCGGGCTGGCACCCCGATAATGAAGTAAATATTGACTTTAATGAAATCACCGCCTTAAAAGAATATCTGCTTCAGGCGCAGGCGGAAAATCCCGATACCAATGAGATTATCGACGGCAATTATCGTGTTTGGGGTAATCCGACAATCACAAGAGTTAAATATCTAGCCTGCGGGATTGTAAACATATCAAACAAAAACGCGGCTTATTATCATCCTTCCGGTGATGTCTGGGTTAACGAATTAAAGTTAATTGAAGTTAGGCGCGATGTCGGAATGGCGGGGCGTGTTGCCGTCAGCGGCAATATGGCAGATCTGTTTACATATCGAGCAAATTATGAATATAAGAACAGCTATTTCAGAAAACTATCATCATCTACCAGAGGCGGTTCAAGTTCCAATCTTGGCAGCGGTAAAACATCCACAACTTACTCTACCGGATTATCTTTTAATCTAAGCAAATTGCTTCCCCGCTCGTTTGGCGCCAATATTCCTATTTCTGTTAAATATAGTAAGAAGACCATTGTACCTCGTTTGAAAACAAATTCTGATATTGTTTTGCCTCCGGAATTGCAGGACAGGGAAAGTACTCTTAGTGAGAATAAAGGATTTTCCGTATCAGAATCATTTTCCAAGAAGACAAAAAATCCATTATTTACATTAATTCTAAATCCATTCAAAACAAGTTTCTCATATAACAGAGTGGAAGGCAGATCGCCGCAGCGCCCTTCGTCTTTCTCCGAAACCTACCATATCAAAAGCAGCTATTCGTTTAGAATAAACATAGTTCCCGGTATCAAGCCGTTTTTCTGGACCAGCCCGGTTCCTTTACTTAAAAAACTAAGCGGGACCAAATTTTATTTCTTCCCGGGCTCCATAAGCGCCAGCGGTACATTTGACAGGAATTTAAGTATAACTGAGAATTCCAGTGGAGTTGTCAGCGAAACGCTCAAACGAACTTTTGCCGGCAACATGAGATTGGATTATAAAATATCAAATAATCTAACCTCTAATTTCAGTATGAATACCAAACGTGACCTCAATGATCCTGATAAGGTAAGGATAACGTTGAATCCAAAAACCTTTAGGCTCGGTCGAGAGACAAGTTACGGCCAATCTTTTGGCGCCACTTATCAGCTTTCACTGGTTTCATTTCTAACCCACAATTTTAACTATAGTGTTGATTATCGGGAATCGATGAATGTAAGGGATAGTACGCGTCACGCAAACTCTACAAAATCATACGGTGTTAATGGTAATTTTGATCATCAGAGGCTTTTTGGCTTTGGTATTACCAAAGAGGACGCATCAAGATCAAAGCGTAAAAGAAGGGGCAGAACAACCAGCAAAGATACGGAAACCGAAGAAAAGGAAAAAAAGAAAAGTCTCAAGGATCGTGTTCTTGGCCCTGTCTCGAAAACATTAATATTATTAACCAGTTGGCTTAATCCAATTGGATTTGATTTTAGTGAAAGATATAATTATTCATACAGCGGACTCAAGGAACGGGCTCAATTAGGTTTTCGATTCGGTATTACCGATGATATTGGCGTTTCTACCAAATCGTCAACTACCGGTTCGACCAAATCTACCGCAGTATCCAAGCTGACCAGTTACTCATTTAGAACCGGAACTAAATTTCTCGGCGGACTAAAAACCGATATTTCCTTTAACCGGAAGATCACCCGAGATATTATTAAGGTGACTAACCGCAATAAGAGCGTATCTACGACTTTCCCCGATATAAAGTTTACTATAAAATCTTTAACTACATTTAAGTTTCTTAACCCTATTATTGCCAGGTTCAATCCCCGGACCGGTTATACCAGAACAGTTGATAAATCGTATAATCTCCAGACAGGCCATCAAACATCGGAGAGAGTTGCTATTGGTCAGCGCCCGCTTCTGGCTCTGACCGCCAACGTTCTGGGCGGCGTTCAGCTGATGTTCGCGACCGACCGTTCTGTTAGCGAAGACAAAACTATTAATTCGCAAAACGGTGAAATTTCCAGTAAACGCAGGACAACATTAACCAATACCACTTTTTCTATTAAGTATTCTTTTAGTTCTCCCAGGGGGATTAAAATACCAATCTTCGGACGTCTAAAATTCAGATCGAATTTGTCATTATCGACTGATATTTCTTTTCGTAAGCAAAAGAAAGAAAGTGCCGCCAAGGAGGGCGGTTATAGCTCGCTTGGAGATGAAACCAACTTTGTCGTAACGCCAACTATTTCGTATTCATTCTCATCTCAGATTAATGGCGGCCTATCAGGAAAATGGCAGACAACCAATAATGTTGCTCAGAACAGAAAATCACATGTCCGTGAACTCCGTATCTGGGTCGAAATCAGATTCTAAATATTTAATTGACATTTTGTCCCCCCCGGCATTTCTTATAGTGTAATGCGTAATTTAAAAATCATTTATTCTTTCGGGCTATTTATTGTCTGCCTTTTTGTCTTTTCCTGCGGTATAAAGAAAAATCAGATAAAGGTCCCTATTTTTAATGGCCAGAGAGCCTACGAATATATAAAAAAACAGGTTTCCTTTGGTCCCCGCGTCCCAGGAAGCGAAAATGCGGCCAATTGCAGAGAATATTTTTTGAACTTTTTTGACAGCCTTGGCGTTGCTACCGATACCATGCAGTTTATTCATTATAGCAAAGTATCAGGCAAGCCAATTACAATGACAAACATTATTGCCTCATTTGATTCGGATAAAAAGAATATATCCAAACGGTATCTGTTGGCGGCACATTATGATAGTCGCCCGCGGGCGGAATATGATGCCGATCCTGATAAAAGAGAAAATCCGATTGACGGCGCTAACGATGGTGCCTCGGGTGTGGCCGTTTTAATGGAATTGGCTAATCTTTTTGTTTCCCAAAAACCTCAGGTTGGAATAGATTTGCTATTGCTTGACGGCGAGGATTTCGGCCGCCCGGGCGATCTGGATGAGTATTTTCTTGGCGCCAAAGATTTTGTTAAAAGAGACATAAAAGGAAAATATGAGTTTGCCCTGGTTATCGATATGATCGGCGACAGTGATTTGAAAATCTATCGAGAGGAGCATTCCAATGAATATTCGCCGGAGATTACCAATCTGGTCTGGAATACTGCCGCCAGATTAGGTGAAACAGCTTTTGTTGATTCTGTCAAGCATGCCATACATGATGATCATCTATCGCTTATGACAATAAGGCTCCAGTCGGCGGTAATAATTGATTTTGATTATATTTACTGGCATACTACTTTAGATAAACCCGACAAATGCTCGGCGGCATCGCTTGAGAGTGTCGGGCGAGTGGTAACAGAAGTAATATATGGTCTATGAAAAAGAATTTTGTCATAAAATCCAAAAGAGATATCCCGGCCGTTGAAATCCTGACCTCGGATAAGGTTATTGCATCGGCGGCGGCTAATCTGGCTCGTCCGCTAACAGTTGAGATAATCAGGTCGGTCGTAAAAAAGATAAAGGCTGATATCGGAAAGAAATCAGAAGAGATAACATACGACACTCTTCGTAAGAAAATAATTCGGGAAATAGATTCGGTTTCTCTGAAAAAGATAAGTCGTGTCATAAATGGGACCGGAATATTGGTTCATACCAATCTGGGGCGCGCTCCGCTTTCAAAATCTCTATTTGAAAATATTGAAAAGAATGTTACCGGTTACGGCAATCTGGAATTTGACGTTGCCTCGGGCAAACGGGGAAAACGGGGAGAGCTGGCCGAGAAATATCTGGCTCTCCTGTCGCAATCCGAGTCAGGAGCGATTGTTAATAACAATGCGGCTTCATTATTTTTAATTCTTAACACCCTGGCCAACAGAAGAAAAGTTGTTATTTCTCGGGGCGAACTGGTTCAGATTGGGGGCGGTTTCCGAATTCCGGAAATAATAAAAAAATCCGGCGCCAAATTACTTGAGATCGGAACGACCAATATCACCGAACTTAAAGATTATGAAGAAACGATGGAACAAAATCCGGCCCTGATACTCAAGGTGCATCGCAGTAATTTTACTGTTGGGGGATTTACCGGAGAGGCCGATATTAAAGATCTGGTTAAGTTGGGCAAAAAGTATAATGTCCCGGTTGTAAATGATCTGGGCAGTGGCGTATTTATTGACACCTCGGAATTTATTAAAAGGAAAGAACCGACCGTTCCCGAATCGGTTCGATCCGGCACCGATTTGACCTGTTTTTCCGGTGACAAACTTCTCGGCGGTTTGCAGGCCGGATTAATAGTCGGCTCCAAAGAGTTGGTGGCAAAGATAAAACGAAATCCGGTTTATCGGGCGATGCGTGTGGATAAAGTCGTATTTTCGGCGATGGAAGTGCTGCTGCGATATTATCTGGATGGAAATTGGAAAGAGAACATCAAACTCTGGCGACTGGCTTCTGCCGATGAAGCAAAGCTTTACAAGCGGGGGCAGGATATATTAAAAGATATTTCTGTCGGGGATAAAATAGTTTTGGAGGCTTCGCAGGGGCAGATGGGCGGCGGTTCGCTTCCTGAAGTATTTTTACCGTCGACCGGTCTGGTTTTTTACAGCAAACTTTCTCCTCAAAAAATAGCGGCCCTGTTTCGTACTTCCAATCCCCCGGTG
Source organism: uncultured bacterium (assembly GCA_965602655.1). GTDB lineage: Bacteria > Zixibacteria > MSB-5A5 > GN15 > PGXB01 > JAAERC01. The sequence continues at coordinate 7,179 of CBFCZE010000046.1, read as the reverse complement.
ATTGGGCGAATCAAAGATGACAGGTTTATGATTGATCTCAAAGCGATCGATAAAGATAATTTGGATTCATTGATTAAAATCATAAAAAATATCATTCCCAAGTTATAATTTTATGTTTGTTATAGGTACAGCGGGGCATATCGACCATGGAAAATCCTCCATTATAATGCGTTTGACCGGTATTGATCCGGATCGGCTGCCCGAAGAAAAAGAACGAGGAATGACAATCGATCTGGGCTTTGCCTGGTACGATACCGAGGATGGCCAGCGTATCGGCATTGTCGATGTTCCCGGGCATGAACGATTTGTAAAAAATATGATTGCCGGTGCCGGCGGTATCGATGCCTTGATTCTGGTTGTCGCCGCCGATGACGGCTGGATGCCGCAAAGTCAGGAACATCTGCAGATCGCCCGACTTTTGGATATCAAGCATGGTCTGGTAGTGATATCAAAAATCGATCTGGTTGAAGAAAGCTGGGTTGAACTGGTTGGGGAAGATATCAAAGACAAATTAAAGAATACATTTTTATCCGATGCACCAATAGTAAAACTCTCTTCAGAAACCGGCGAAGGATTTGACGATTTTAAAAAAGAGCTAAATAATCTTGCCGGCAAAATGATTAACCGTGAGGATATCGGTAAGCCGAGACTGTATGTCGATCGTTCGTTTGTTCTGCCCGGGATGGGCGGCGTAGTGGCCGGCACTCTTCGCGGCGGAGTCTTTACGGCAGGGATGGAGGTTAGCGTTTTTCCAGCCCGTAAAAAGGGTAAAATTAGGATATTGCACTCGCATAATGAGAATGTGGAAAGCTCATCGCCGGGTCAACGAACGGCCGTCAGTCTAACCGGAATAGATAAACAGTATTTAAAACGGGGTTCAGTCGTATCTACTCCGGAGATAGTTTCAACCTATCCTGATAATGAAGTATTGGCCCTGTCAGTTGAGCTGATTGCGGAGTCACCGGTGAGTATCAGGGACAGGCGCCGCTTGTTATTAATCTTAGGTACAACTGAAGTCGAAGGAGAGGCGAGAGTATTTGACGGCGATGAAATAAAACCGGGGGGAACCGGATATATTTTTTTCAAGCCTTTTGAGGCGGTGCTGTCATTTGTTGGTGATCGCTACATTGTCCGTCTGCCCACTCCGGCTGTGACTGTTGGGGGCGGGACCATTTTGGATATTCTGAATAGATTTCCCAGAAAAAAAGATAAACCTGATTTTGAATACCTCAAGGACAGAACCGAGCTGACCTTAGATAAGTTGATAGACACCGAATTTTTAAAAAGCCGGTCGGTTGATTTCAAAACGGATTTTTTATTCAGCAGCTATTCCATATCTGATATAAATAATAAATTTTCGGAAAGAAAAAGCCGGTCAGAAATAATTGAATATGCCGGCCGGGCCTATCGGACCGGTAATCTAATGGAAATAGGCACACAAGTTGAAGAAGGTTTGAAAAGCTATCTGGAGGAAAATCCTCATACCATCGGTCTTGGAATTGATAAAATTGCACGACAGGCCGGCTATCCGATTGTATCAATTGAGCCTTTTCTCGAACTGATGGTACAAAATAAACGGCTCATTAAAAAGGGGAATTTGTATGATCTGCCCAATCGGTCAGTTTCGATCAAAGGTGAATTGAAAGAAGTTGCCGATTTGCTTGAAACGACTCTTTTGAAAGCCGAATATGCACCACCGTCACTTAAAGAGTTAATTGGTGTGGATAAGACCCAAAAAGAAGCGTTTGACTACTTAATAGCGGCCGGTCGAGTCATCAAAATCGGAACTAATCTGGCTTTTCATACAGATATATGGAATTTGGTTATTAAAACTATCGGCGATATGCTGGATAAAGGTGAAAAATTAACGGTGGCGACACTTCGGGAAAAACTGGGCAGTACCAGAAAATATGCTCTACCGATTCTGGAGGAAACCGACCGCCTGCGCCTTACAGAACGTCAGGGAGATATTCGGATTAAAGGAGATAAATTTGAAAAAATATAAACTGTTTTACAACGGGAAAATCTATACTCAGGCCGGCGACGGCCTTATTGTCGATTCGATGGTAATATTGGGAAACTCTATTGCCGCTGTTGGGAAACATCTTGAAAATGATGAGACTTTCAGGTCAATTGACAAAATCAATTTAAAAGGAAGAACGGTCCTTCCCGGTTTTACCGATTCGCATACTCATTTTCGTTTCCACGCAATTATGTCTGCCAATGTACGACTTAATGGTCTAACCAGTCTGGAGGCAACTTTACACAAAATTAAAAAGCACTCGGCTAAACTTGCCAAAAACGAGTGGGTGCTTGGTGACGGTTTCGCTATTGATCGCTGGCGCAAGAGAATTTTGCCTGATAGGTATATGCTCGATAAGGTATGCGGCGGCCGACCGGCGGCGATTTACTCGAAGGATCAGCATATTCTCTGGGTTAATTCAAAAGCTCTAAGATTGGCCAAAATGAGCCGTCGAACACCGGAGCCGAAGGGCGGCGTGATTGATCGTTTTGATAATGGTGAGCCGTATGGTATCCTTCGCGAATTGCCCGGCTATGATCCGGTTCTCAAAGTTATTGATGACCCGGCAGATTCCAAAATTAAAAGATTATTTAAGAAAACTCTAAAAGAGGCATACTCCAAAGGTGTAACGGCTGTTCATTCCATGGATGGTCCCAAAGCGTATCCGCTCTATAAAGAACTGTCCAAAAACGGTGCGATAGGATTAAGGATGAATTATTATCCGCCGCCATCATTGATTTCGAAACTGAAAAAGGTTGGAGTAAATTCCGGATACAATCGGGATTATTTACAAATATCCGGGATAAAGATATTTTCCGATGGCTCCCTTGGCAGTCAGACTGCGTTGTGTTTCAATAAATATAAAGGTTCAAAAAACAGCTTTGGCGTGGAAACAAACACCAAAAAAGAGATGTTTTCGATTATTAAAGACGCGGCCTCCATAAACCTACCCTGTGCTATCCATGCTATCGGCGATAAAGCAATTTCCAATGTTATTGATTGTTATGAAAAAGCACCCAATTTAAAGGGAAACGGTTTTCATCGTATAGAACATTTGCAGATGATCCGCCGCTCTGATATAAAACGTCTGAAGAAATCGAATATTGTAGCCTCGATGCAGCCATCGCACTGTCCATCGGATATAAAGCTTGTCGAAAACTACTGGGGGAAACGGGGACGAAACTGCTATATTTTCAGAACGTTACTCGATAATAATATCCCGCTGACATTCGGCTCTGATGTTCCGATAGAACCGCTCGACCCGATATCAGGAATTGCCGCCGCAGTGAATCGTACTGCATCGGATGTAAAAAAGCCGTTTTATCCCGAACAGAGAATTTCTGTGGCCGAAGCGACAACCGGTTTTACATCGACTCCGCCGGGCATTGTCGGCCGGGCATTTGAAATCGGACGACTGCTTCCCGGATACAAGGCCGATTTTATTGTCCTGTCGAAAAATATATACAAAACCGCTCCGACGAAGATAAAAGATATTAAGGTAATCGGGACCTATTTTGACGGAAAGCTTGTTTATAAAGATAAAAGCCTTAAAAGCAAGCTTTAGAAGATTGTAATTTCATTGATTTGTGTTTAATTATCCGGGCGCAACTTTTAAGTTGCGCCGATTGAATGATTCTGGTAGTTTTAAACATAATTAGGAGGGTGTATGCGGAAAATATTTATATCGACAATATTGTTGGCTCTACTTATACCGTTATGTTTTGCCGAGCCTGATAGTACCGAAGTAGATTCGGCAGTGACCGTCGAAGACGGTGAAATTGAAATGGAATCATCGGTTGTCTATCATATGGTAATCGATGGTGCTATCGGGACTGTTACTGCCGATCGCGTTATTGATGCGGTCAAAACCGTCGAAGCCGAACATGCCGACCTGCTTCTTATTACGATGGATACCCCCGGCGGTTTTAACGATTCATTCTGGGATATCACCAAGGCGATTATGAACTGTTCGGTTCCTGTCGCTGTTTATGTTCATCCCGTAGGGGCCAAGGCGGCTTCGGCCGGTGTGTATATAACCTATTCGGCGCATATTGCGGCGATGGCGCCCAGCACCAATATCGGTGCGGCGCATGTAGTATCGGGATCGGGTCAGCCGATTGATTCGACTTTGCTTGAAAAGATTATGAACGATGCTGTGGCATCGCTTAAGGCAATGGCCGAACGCAATGGCCGTAATGCCGAGTGGGCCGAGGATGCCGCCCGCGAGTCGGTTTCGATTACGGACAAAGAGGCGCTTGAAAAAAATGTGGTTAATTTTCTGGCTGATGATATTGATGACTTGCTGAAACAAATAGACGGTTTCGAGGTCACAACGGTTTTGGGGAAAAAGGTGATCAACACAAAGAATCCAACTACCATTCCCATTAAGAAAACATTTATCCAGTCGTTTCTTGATATTATAACCTCGCCGAATGTTGCCTTTATTTTGTTTTCGCTGGGCGGTCTAGGCCTGGTGCTGGAGCTTTACAATCCCGGTTCGATCCTTCCCGGTGTTGTCGGCGGAATCTGTATCATACTTGCTTTTTACAGCTTCCGGACACTGCCGATTAATTATGCCGGTTTGCTACTGATTATATTTGCGATAATTTTATTTATACTGGAGGTGAAAATTGCGAGTCATGGACTTCTTGCGATTGGAGGGGTCGTGTCTGTTATAATCGGCGGGATGATGTTAGTCGACACAGTCGACCCATCACTGCAAATTTCCAAAACTGTCATATTTACTGTTGCCCTGCTTCTGGCCGGTTTTATCGTTCTGGCCGGAATACTGGCCTATAAGGCGCGTGTTTCCAAACCAACGACCGGAATTGAAGGACTGGTTGGTGAAACCGGGACGGTCAAAGAAAAAATAGACGGCAAAGGTTATGTTTATGTTGCCGGGGAATTGTGGGAAGCGATGGCCGATGAGCCAATTGATGTCGGTGTCGAGGTTGTCGTTTTGGAAATTGATAATATGAAAATAAAGGTCAGACCAAAGACCTGAAATTAAATAAATAGGAGGTTGCTATGCCGTTAGCAGGATGGGGTATAATAGTTTTTCTTCTCCTTATCTTTTTATCGAATGCGATAAGGATTCTTCGCGAGTATGAACGTGGTGTGATTTTTCGATTGGGACGTCTGATTGGCGCCAAAGGTCCGGGAATTATTATATTGATTCCGCTCGTCGATCGGATGCAGCGGGTTGATCTGAGAGTAATTACATTTGATGTCCCTCCGCAGGATGTTATCACCCGCGACAATGTTTCGGTCAAAGTCAATGCCGTTGTCTATTTTCGGGTGATGGATCCGAATAAGGCGATTGTCGCGGTCGCAAACTTTTTTGAGGCTACCTCGCAGATCGCCCAGACGACCTTACGTTCGGTTTTGGGTCAGGTGGAACTTGATGAGCTTCTTGCCAGTCGCGATAAAATAAATCAGGAACTTCAGAAAATTATCGATCACCAGACCGAACCATGGGGAATTAAAGTATCGGTGGTCGAGGTGAAAAATGTTGACCTGCCGCCGGAGATGACCCGTGCTATCGCCCGTCAGGCTGAGGCCGAACGTGAGCGGCGTTCAAAAATTATCCATGCCGAAGGTGAATTCCAGGCGTCGCAGAAACTTGCCGATGCGGCGGAGATCATTTCAGGGACTTCGGGAGCAATGCAGCTTCGGTTTTTGCAGACATTGACGGAAGTATCAAGTGCGAAAGCATCGACAATTGTATTCCCGTTACCGATCGACCTGTTTGAACCGTTTTTGAAAAAATATGGCCCGGGTGGTAAATCTGAGATTACGAGCTAATTAAACGAATTTTAAGACAGATTCGTCAGAGTTATATACATTAAGCGCCGTCAGGAACCCTTTCCTGACGGAATAGAATGGTGGGGAAGGTTATGTCTAAAATAATATTCAGTATTCTGATTCTGTTGTTATTTGTTTCTGCATCAACTTTCGCGGGAACGACAGGGGTCATAAAAGGTAATGTTGTAGATTCCGTGTCAAGAAAGCCATTACCGGGGACTTTTATCGGCACGGCCAAAAGTCAAATAGGCAGTTATACTGATGAGGATGGCAATTACGTAATTAATATAGAACCCGGGACTTATACATTGCATCATATAAATCATGAATACAGGGCAAAATACTATTCAGATATTAAAGTTGAATCGGATTCGACTATAATTCTTAATTTTGAATTAATTTTTAATCCTGATTGGATGAAATCTCAACCGCATCCACGGAAACCAAAGCATTTTCCACAAATTAAATGTGATGCTTTTTTAGAGGGCGCATTTATTCCGAAAGAATTTACATGCGACAGCCTGGATATCTCACCTGAGTTAGAAATTTATTATCTTTCCAAAGAGACAAATTCCTTTGCGCTAATATGCGATGACCCTGACGCCCCGGGTGGGACGTGGGTGCACTGGATTATTTTTAATATTCCACCAGATCTTACAAAGATACCATTTAGTGTCTATAGAAAGCTCAAGCCTCCATTGGGGATTAAATCGCTACCCATTCAACCAGTTCAAGGGATCAATGATTTTGGGGAGATAGGATATGGTGGGCCTTGTCCGCCGATTGGTCAGGAACACAGATATTTCTTTAAGCTATATGCTCTTGATATGGTTTTGGAATTTGATGAGGCTGTTATTCAAAAAGGTATTACGAAAGACATGTTATTGAATGCGATGGAAGGTCATATTCTTGCCGAATCGGTTTTAATGGGGAAGTATAAGAGATAGAAATATTGGAGAATAGTAAAATGAATAAGAAATTATTTATTGTTGTTAGCATTCTATTGATACTTGTTTGTGTATATTCGGTCAGTGCGCAAGACAGCCCAGGCAAATCTATTAAAATCAAATATTACGGGCAGGCGGCGTTTGGTGTGACCACATCGGGCGGAACAAAAATAATAATCGATCCGGCCAATTTTAAAGGCTACAAAATGCCGGATGATATTACTGCTGATATTATTACTATAACGCATGAGCATATGGATCATAATGTGATAAATTTTGACTCAAAAAATGCAGTTATTTTTCGCGGGACTGATGAAGAATTAGGCAAAGTTAATAGTTTTGACACGACTATTAATGATGTCAGGCTGTATTCTGTCTCATCGTTTCATAGTCCCGGTGGTTTTA
>CBFCZE010000045.1:0-19499 GCA_965602655.1 uncultured bacterium | reverse complement strand
TTTGCCTTCTTCGACTTTGCCATCCTCGGCTTTGGCATCTTCAGGTTTGGCCTCGCCTTCAGCCGGTTCGGCGCCCTCTTCTGCCTCTTCGCCCTCGACACCCTCTTCAGCAACTTCCTCCGCAACTTTGATAACTGTCGGTGGGACAACGGTGGCAATCGTCAGCCTTTGTTCGGTAATAATTTCAACACCTTCAATTGAAATATCATCGACATGAATCGAGTCGCCAATATTCATCTCGGAAACATCAATTTCAATATTATCAGGAATAGCAGTAGGCAGACAGTCAATTTCTATTTCACGCCTGACCTGCTGCAGAATTCCACCGGCGTTTTTAACACCATCGGGAACACCAACCAGGTTAACCGTAACAGCAAGATTCAGTTTTCTTTTGAGTGAAACCTGATACAGATCGATATGTTTTGGGGTACCTGTAACCGGGTCACGCTGAAGCTCTCTTATGATAACTTTGCGGGGTGAATTCTCGCCGCCGACGTTCAGGTCGATCAGCATATTGGTACGCCCTTCGCGGCGAATCAGATTGGATAATTCGTTTGTTTTGACAGCAACCATTACCGGTTTAGTTTCCGGACCATAAACAACACCCGGAATATTTCCATCCCGCCGTACTTTATGTGAAGCCTCTTTCCCTTTACTTCCTCTTTTCTCAGCAATCAGGGTAATTTCTTTCATCTTATTTTACTTCAAACCTCCAAAATAATATTGCACTTTTATATCGGTAAATCATTAAACAGCGATGAAACCGATTTTTCTCCGGAAATCCGCATAATCGCTTCACCGAATAGATTTGCGCAGGATAATATTTTAAACTTTCCGGGAAGATCTTTTTCTTTGACGTCGATTGAATCTGAAACAATCATCCCTTTTATATTTGAATCATTAATTCTTTTTATTGACTCGCCTGATAAAACGGCATGAGTACAGCAGGCATAAATATCTCTGGCACCATTTTGTGCCAGCGCTTCCGCGGCCCGGCATATAGAGCCGGCGGTATCGACCATGTCATCGCGGATAATAATATTCCTGTCTTTCACATCGCCGATAATATTAACAACTTCCGATCTATTCGGGCCCGGCCTTCTTTTATCAATGATGGCCAATTCGGCTTGCACCGTTTTAGCAAACGCTCGGGCCATTTTTAAGGAGCCAACATCGGGAGAAACAACCATCAGATTCGAAAGTCTAAGGTTGCCGAGATATTCATTGAAAACACGTGACGAATAAAGGTGATCATGGGGTATATCAAAGAAACCCTGAATCTGTGAGGCATGCAGATCCATCGTCAGGATACGATTAACACCGGCGGTGGTAATCAGATTTGCCACCAGTTTGGCTGTAATGGCCACCCTGGGCCTGTCTTTGCGATCCGCCCGGGCATAACCAAAATACGGAATTACAGCCGTAATGCGAGATGCTGATGCACGCCGGGCCGCCTCGGTTATTATCATTAGCTCCAAAAGGTTTTCGGCGGGCGGGTTGGTTGATTGCACAATAAAAACATCGGCGCCGCGAATATTTTCATTTATCTGAACAAAGACCTCACCATCCGAAAAACGTTTTACTTCACACTCCGTTAAGTTTATTCCAATATACTTGGCAATTTTCTCTGCCAATGGGCGGTTGCCGTTACCTGCAATTATTCTTAATTCTGACATAATTTTTCTATTACAATTTTATTTGAGGTTTAATTATTGATTGGCAATAAAGCCTGATCCCTGATTTTCTTTTATGAGTTTCAGCTGGGGTGGCAGGATTCGAACCTGCGAATGCAAGCTCCAAAGGCTTGTGTCTTACCACTTGACGACACCCCAATACCAAAATTACTCGTTGCTTCTTTTCTTTAGTTCTTCCTCATATGCGGCCAGAATTTTTTCCTCGATCAGCCGTCTGGCTTCATTGTTTACCGGGTGGGCAACATCTTGATGTGTTCCATCCGGTCTTTTCCTCGATGGCATCGATATAAAATATCCGTTGTTGCCAGATATAATTTTCATGCCACGCACTACGAAGGCATTGTCGAAAGTGACATTGGCGAATCCCTTCAACTTGTCTTCGTCCCGAAGGATAATCCTTACTTCGGTAATCTCCACGGTACTTCCTCCCGCCAATAATTTAGACGATCATCGTTCCCAAGCGGGCAGAACAATCGGTCGTACTATATAGTACTGCCAACCACTCCGGATGATTTGTTTCAAATCATCCCCCTCAGGCATATTACTAAACAAACCATATATTGTCGGACCGGAACCACTCATCCTTACAAAATCGGCCCCAGCATTTCTCAGAGTATGCATCACCTTTTCCAAAACCGGAAACGATTTTAGATGCTCTCTTTCGAAATCATTTTCAATTTTAGAGAGACTGCTTACCATCTCTCTGAAATCTTTATAGCAAAATAACTTAATACCCTCTGTTGAACTTGTCAAGTCCATTTTTAGCCCGGAATAGCTGTCAGCGGATGAAATACTTAGCTCAGGCTTAACCAAAATCAAATAATAATCCAACGGCAAATCGATATTTATTATTTTTTCACCTCGTCCGGCCACCTCGGCCCGTCCGGATGAAAAGAAAAATGGAACATCAGAACCGATTTTCAGTCCAATTTCCCGTTTTTTTTCATCAGAAAGAGATAATTCATAGAGACTATCAATGGCGTATATTGTTGCGGCAGAATCAGATGAGCCACCACCAATGCCGGCTGAGACAGGAATATTTTTTTCAAGATTAATATCCAAACCCCCGTCGATATCAAATAGATCAAACATCAACTGAGCCGTTTTAACAATTATATTTTTCTCATCGGTGGGCAAAGATGATGGTCCATTATGCCGAAGTCTAAGACCTGTTTGGGGGATTTTGGTGTAAGCTATGTAATCATATAAGCTTACGGCCTGAAACCATGAAAAAATATTATGGTAGCCATTTTCCCTTTTATTGAGAATCTTCAAAAAAAGATTAATTTTTGCCGGTGCTTTTAATTCTATTTTATCCATTTTATCCATACCAGCCTAATATTCAATACAGGCAGGTTAAAATATATAATATTTTTAAAATTCCAATCTATTTTTGGATCGAACCAACCTGCAAAAAAATTTGTTGAGAAAAAATGCTAATGGGCGATCAAAACACGGGACCGCCCATTAGTAAATTTTTATATATTTTGAAGCTGCTATTTTAGAAGAACCAGCTTTTTAACATCAGTCATATTGCCCGCAGATATCCGGTAATAATATACCCCTGTCGAAGCAGAACGATTATTCGAATCGGTTCCGTCCCAAATGGCAGTATAATTTCCGGCCGGTTTGACTTCATCAATAATTGATTTCACTTTTTGACCAAGAAGATTATAAATATCAATTGTTACCGGTAACTGGCGCGGAATGGAATAATCAATTGTAGTTGCACTATTGAAGGGATTGGGGTAATTTTGTGACATTATAAAATCATTCGGCGCGGTTATCTCCTTGTCGTCAATAGACTGAGCCAAAGTCAAAGTTGCTCTGGCCCGAATACCGACATCGCTGGGCGTGGCATTTGTGCCCAAATCATACCAACTGGTACCATTGCTGCTAATATATGTGGTGCTGAGTTCGGTGGGAGTTTGGGCGTCGGCAACTATTGGAGAAATAAAACTTGAGTTGGTAAACTTCACTGCAATATAAAATTCTTCGCCATTGGAAAACTGAATTGGTGCGTCCAGAGCTACCGAATGGTAGCCGGCTTCGGCAAAACTCGAATTTAGTTTGCTGCCCAACAATGTACTTAATGTGCCGCCGACAAAATTGTCATAAACATAAATATCAATATCGGTAGTGACATCGGATGTCCAAAATTCCACCCTAAGTAAGTCAATGTCGTCGGGAGCCGCGAACTTGCACATTCCCCATCCGGTTGTGGTTCCATAGCTCCAGTAATTGGTAAAGCCGCCATCATCATAATGCATAAAAAATCCGGCCTCGTCATAATCCTGATAATCATACATATAAGAAGAATACTGGCCGATATTGGCCGAGTTATAGGCGATAGTAAAATACCCTTTTTCGGTGCCATATCCACAAGTTCCACCCCAGGCCGTGCCCCAGCTGTTTTTCACTATCCAGGCGCCGGAGCCTCCGGCATGAACGAGGTTATCATCCCAGCCAACTATCATAACGGCGTGATTAGTAGCATAACTGCCGGTATAATACATCGTATATGAACCGTCATAATCATACATTTCATTCTGCCAGGTAACATCGCTGGCATCGCCCGCATAATAGGTGGTGAAAACAGGCCCATAGGTTTGAATATAGTTTTTAAGCGTATTTGTTGCCGGAACTGCATTGGTTGAAATAATTCTCCAATCAAGTAATGTTTTTATCGTGGAACAGCCTGTGTTGCAGGTAACATCGCTGGCTGTGTATGGATCGCAAGATTCCAGAACAATCCCATCTTTTGAATACAGATTAGCTAAAATCTGATAACTTCCGCCGCCGCAACTGGCATCATAGTAATTGCATTCTTTGGCATTATTCTCTGAAAAATCAAAAGTGCCATCATTGTCAAACAGCATTTTTGACTCGATATTGGCCAGCGACGCAAAGGCATAGCAGGAACCGCAGCTACCCTGATTTCTAACTGCCGTGACAATCCCCGAATCCCGCCAGTCGAATTCTGTTACAGCATTGGTAGCCGATAATTTTTGCGAAGATAGATGGCCATTCAAATGCGATAAATCTACGTTCGCGGGAATAAAACCTGTCCGTAGCGGTAATTCCTTTTCCTCCATTTCATAAACAGGCACAGTTTGGGGAGTTTGAGCATTAGCAGAGGATATATACAGGAATAGAACAAATATTTTCGCCAAAATGACAATTTTTTTCATCATGTGCATGTGCGCACCCCCACAGTTTATTTATTGACAATTCTCTGTTTTTTATTGATTTCGGCTGTATTGCCATTATCTAAAGCGGATATTTAAACAGAACCCTTTATTTGGTTATAGATGTAAAATTGCTGCGCATTACATAGGAAAGATTAAAATATAATTCACCCGGGTAATCTTTATTAAAAACCGGCTAGATTTCGGGAAAGTTCTTAAAAGACAGCAGGTTGGCTAGCATTCTATTTGATAGAAGTTAGTATCTAAACAAAATATTTTGAAAGAAATGGCGTTTTTCCGAAACTATTATATAAAGGTAAACATAATTTGATTTATTTCGTTTATATAATATAGGATTCATGACCATCTGATTGTTGGGAGGAATAGAATATTGATGTGTTTGAACAAAGAAATAATTTATTTTCAGGCCGGAGGATTTTAAATATTGGATAATCTAAATAAACGGCTATATTATAAATGAAAAGAATTTTTTTTATAATGTCATTAGATTTTGCTTACCACAATGTCCGCCAATTGATGGAGTATAAAACTGCAACGCCAAAACCTCACAGAATTATTGGCATATTTAGTTCAATAAAAAAATTTAGGTGATGGGATGGGTGTTTTGAAGAATATTAAGTTATTATTGAAAATTGTCTGTTTTCTCTCTTGTTGTTGGCCATTGGCTGTTATTGCCGATCAAAACTATTTTGCATCCGAAAATATAACCGGTATGTCGGCTGATTCAGACCAGATAGAAGAAGACGGTCAGACCTTAATTTTATCGAAAAGTTCATCTTTTGCAACAGGCTGCCCCGACCATGCTCTTTTCGGCCAGCAATATCAAGCCCCGACCGATACTAACTGGATTGCCTCCACATCAGATAACAACGCTGGCGGATCTATATTGGTTTATGATAATTTTATCAACTCCGGTTCGATAAATAAAATTTGTTTTTGGGGCATAAATGCTTACTATGCCAACGAAAGATGGTATGTATGTTATGAAAGCCCGATGGTTTTTCAAATTAAATTCTTTACTGATAATAATGGCTTCCCGGGAACCCAGGTTGCTTCTTTGGATGTACCGTGTGTTGGCAACCAAACCGGCGTGATATATAGAGGAGCTTTTGAGCTGTATCAGTATTTTGCCGACCTGCCGGAGCCGGTTGAAATAAGCGAAGGATGGATTGCTATTCAGGGTAGGGACGGAAATCCGGAATGCTGGTTTGAGTGGATGAGTTCAGTGGATGGTTATGATTCTTCCAGTCTGCAATGGGATGGCAGTAATCTTAATATCGCCAGAGTAGATAGAGCCTTTTGCCTGCAGCATCAGGAATTTCTTTGCGGCGATATCGATGGTGACAATACAATAGGTCTTTATGATGTTATATATTTCATATTTTACAAATATAAAGACGGCCCGGCGCCTGCTTCAATGCTGACCTCTGACATTAATCGGGATAATCATTATAATGTTTTGGATATAGTTTTCTTATTGAATTTTCTATATAAAGACGGCCCAACACCGGTTTGTCCATAAAAGCGTCAAGTAATTTTCTTATTGATATTTCAGAATAAATCCAAAATTAATTGTTTTGGTTATTCTGAAACATTTATGTCATTAAAAATTGTTTGTCTTTGAAGAGATGGCCTCTTATAAACATAGTACCATGATAACAGATAAAATAAGCCTATGATTGGCAAAAGTAGTTTTATCCCGATTATAAACGATAACGATTCCAAAATACCGCCGCAAGCGGCGCCAAGAAGATTTGACCCGAAGGCAACACTTTTATTTGTTGTCCTTTTGAACGAATAGATAAAAATCATTCCGGCAAAAAATATGGGAAGATTCAACAATATACCGGCAATAATTGATTTAGGCCAATATCCCAGCGTATTAAATATGCTTAATGGAAAAACATAACTTAATAATATAGAGATAATCAGCAGGACATAAATCGATTTCAGGCTTGTTAATCTGTATCGAGCAACAAAAAGATTAGCCGTCAAGATTAAAATTAAAATTGCTGTTATAATAAGGCCACTGACCAGCCAAGTGGAACCGAATAAAAGCGTCGATTTGCTGATATTTTGAAATTCCAACAGCAGAAAAGCGGCACCAAGAAAGAAAAAGTGCAAATTCAATTTCTGACCGCCTGCGTGGATGGTTTTCCCGGCGCCAATTAATAATAAACCAAGCAGGATCATCAGACACAAATGCATATTGGGAATCATCGCCTTTTCCAGATAAAAATATGGCCAGTCATCAGTCGTCAGGTGAACCGGGTCATTTTCACAATCCTCTCTGGAAAATGTAAGACTTCCGGATTCCAAATATCGCTTAAGCTGAGGATTTGCTATCAAGGCATCTTCAATAATTTTGGTATCCCAGCCAGTAATAAACATCGTTCCGCCCCATCCGTAATTTCCTCCATCGTTTTTCTTAAACGAAAACGGGGGTGACCCAAAAACATTCCAAAGTAAAAAATATATTCTTTTTTCTATCCACGGTCTTTGAGCAGAAAAAATAACGGTAAGGATACCATCATTTTTTAATAGCCGGCTTGCCTCCCGAAAGCTTTCCAATGTATAAACATAATGGTCGATACGAGTATTATTATAATTTGATGATAGCGTATGAGCATCAAGCAATCCAAAAGCAATAATATCATACATCTTATCCGATTTTTTCATAAACGAACGAGCATCATCGATGAATATATTTACCCGGGGATCAGAGTATGGTTTTTCGGGATGATAATTTAGCCCCAAATCATAAATTCCCGGATCAATCTCGACAGCATCAATCGATTTCACATTATTTCGCAATGCTCCGGCAACATCATTACCGCCGCCGCTTCCCAGTATTAAGATATCCTCGGCACCGCTGGCAAAAAGATATGGAATGTCATACTGGCTGAACCGCCTTAACTCGGTACTGTAATAAACCGGATTGCTGGCGATAAAATCATCGGATAAATTCAGGAGTGTCATATAGCCAACATTATTAACATCAATAGTATAACCACGATTTATCTGCGTATATTTATCAATGAAAGTTTTTATCTCAAGTTTTTGATAAGGAGTCCATATGGTTTTAGTATTATCCTCCTCCCCGATTGAGAAAAATGCCATCGAAATAAGTAAAACTGCAGCCAGTAATATTGTATAGAATTCTATTTTCGATCGACTATTTCGACAATAATGTAGAGCAATAAATAAAGATATAGACACGCCCAGCCAATAGGCAGGCGAAATATATTGAAATGAAAGTAGTGCAAAGCACCAAATGCCAAGAATACTTGCCACTATGTTTATTGAATAGGCAGTAATGGAATTTTTATACTGATTAAAAGCATTTCCAAGAATTTGTCCCATTGGAATAAAAATAAATATTATAATAAGGAATAGAATTAAGGTAACAGACAGACCTGTAAAAGTTGCCCAAACCGTTGATGACATAACCGGTTCACCCCAGACCACTGAATCGGTAAAGGTACTTAACAATAATGGAATATCCCGGAAAATATGCAGGTTTTGATCGGCAATATTCACCCGGAGAGGCGCTTTAATTAGAATTATCAGAACCGACAAAGCTACAATTGATATATACAGCCGAGGTTTTTTGTCTGATAAATAACACCCGATCCCAATTCCCAGAAAACACGACAAGAGAACCAGATTATTGACATAGGCAAAGATACGCGATTCGGTCGATACCCAGCGAATTAAGGCTATTTCGACAAATAACATTAAAAAACTTATAAGAAATAATATAATACTTTGCTTCGAAAGCATTTTTATACAATTCAAGATTTCACAGATGTAAATCCTTGATGTAAAATACTTGATTCCTCCGCCTTTATATTAGTCAAGTATTGTTATCTATAATATATAGAAAAAACTGAATGTGTCCACCATCACTATAATGTTTAAGAGTATATAATTATTTATTTAAAAAATCGATGTCGATTATGATTGAGATTTAATATTCTTCTGATTCATTTATGATGCTGAAAACGATTAATAATCTCTCTGGCGTCCGTGTTCCCGGAATCAAGTTCCAGCGATTTTGGATAATTTTTTATAGACTGAATCGTATCACCATTTGCCAATAGAGCCTTGCCGTAGCTGTCATAAACATTTGACGAATTTGGAAATCCCTCGACATTTAATCTGAATATTTCAAGTGCGTTATCTGTTCCTTGTCGAAAAATCAGGTGATACCCAAGTGCATTCAAATGTAATTCGCTAAATACATATGAATGAGGTTCTTCCGTCTTGAGCCTATAATATGTGGCAATGGCTTCTTCCACAAGTCGTGCTGTTTCAGACAACATATAGTAGTGATATTCTTATAAATCATTCTTTGTATAAATCCGGCCATGAGCAGCCAGAAATTTTACATCATCGGGAAAGCCATTTATAAAATCATCATTTCGCCATATACCCGTCAATTGATCCATTACGACTCAAATCGATAAAGGGAAATTCATCGGGGGAAAAAAGATCTCCGGCAGCGACAATTTTTTTCATTGAATTCTTTTTTCATTGCTTATACAGAAAACAATTTTCACCTCCTGACCGTTTATTATTTTATTTCAAATTTGAGAAAATATGTTAGTAATTATGTTCTGTTTGGTCCATTTGAGAATCAGTCAAATTTAATAAACAGATATTTTTTTATTTATGTTTATCTTCCATAAATCGGCCGCCATTTCTTATATTGTTGTCTTTCTGGCGCTTACGAAAGACTGATTTGAGATTCGGGTCTCGCCAATTTCCATATGATTGACAAAAATCATAAAAACCAAAAAATTTATTTGATTTCAATAACATATTATGTATAATAAGCTGTGTACAATAGTTTTCCATTTCTAAGTTTTGAGGGTTTATTTCAGTAATTTATTCCTTAAAAACCAAATTGGAGATTAAGGCGTAATAATGCGCAAAAAACGCTTTTCTTCAAGTATGAAATTACTGGAGGTAATAATCAACTTGAGGGTAAGGCAAATCAGGAGAGTGTAATGAAGATCTATGTCGGTAATCTCCCCTACGGTATTGGAGAAGATGACATTCGCAAGGTATTTGAACCTTTTGGCGAAGTAGGAGAAGTTAACATTATAATAGATAGGATGAGCGGTCGCTCAAAGGGCTTTGGTTTTGTGGAAATGCCCAATGACGATGAAGCCCAGAAGGCATTAACGGATTTGAACGGCACCGATTTTGGCGGACGCCAGCTTAATGTCAATAAGGCGCGTCCTCGCGTTGAAAGAGATGGCGGGGGCGGCGGACGCCGTCATTAAATTAGTTTATTAGTAATAAAATATATAAAAAGTCAGGGTCAAATTGGCCCTGACTTTTTTTATTTAAAAAAAGCCGATCCGGGAATCGGGTCGGCTTATAAATACGATATGTTTATTGACTGCGGCTGTTTCTGCTGTTGCCTCTATTGATCTGAGGGGCACTGACAGTCGCCACAATTTTTCTCCCCGACCTGAACAGCATAGCCGCTGCGGCCGTCAGGAGTGGAAATAAAATCTACATTAATGTCTCCGACATTTTGAAGATATTCCAATAGCTTGGGATCGATATAGGCGGTGATACCGTTTGATTCCAGCTTTTCAAGTCCGTTCGCTGACTCATACAGAGTCATTCCCAGGGTGGGACCGCTTCAGCCAGCGCCCATAAAATTGAGGACCAGATATTTATCTTTGGCCTGTTCGGAATCCAGCGCCTTTTTTAGTTCGCCGCTGGCCATGTCGGTAACTACGAGCATTATCAAATATCCTTTCAGTTACTATAATTCCAAATTATAACTAATATCTCAGAAAAATCAAGTAATTAGCTATTCCTACTCTCTCTTATTAGTCTTAGACAGGTATAACGCAAAATGATATGATTTGTTCCCCGCTTTTTTTGGGCAATAGAAGAAAGATTTTATTCATCTTCCTTTTCGGTATAGATTTTATGATTGCAGACCGGGCAGGCTAAATACGCTCCCTTAACCTTGGAAATTTTGTCAAGCATATAACTATTATTACATTCGGGACATTTTTTATTCACCGGTTTATACCAACTGACAAAATTGCATTTTGGATATTTTGAACATCCGTAAAAGTGTTTGCCCCGCTTGGACCGCTTTTCAACTATATCGCCTTTACAGCCATCCTTTGGACATTTTACGCCGATTGAAATCGGTTTGGTCGTTTTGCATTCGGGATAGGCGGAACAGGCAAGGAACTTGCCAAAACGTCCCACCTTAACAACCATAGGTGAACCGCAATTTTCACATTTTTCATCGGTTTCCATCGTTTTTTCCGGTTCACCAACCGGTTTGGTATTTTTGCATTCGGGATAGGCGGAACAAGCCATAAACTGACCATTGCGACCCCATTTGATAACCATGGCCGAGCCGCATTTATCGCATTTTTCGCCGGTCTCTTCGGTGAGCGAATCTTTAATCTCCTGCTGTTTTCCCTTTAATCCATCAAGGGTTTCGCTGAATGGAGTATAGAACTGACGAATAACATCGACCCAATCCTCCTTGCCATCTTCGATCAGGTCCAGCTCGTTTTCCATCTCAGCGGTAAATCTTATGTTAAATAAAGTCGGAAAACTTTGTACTAAAATTTTATTTATAGTTTTGCCCAAATCGGTTGGATGCAGTCTTCGCTCCCTTATCTCAACATATTTGCGATCGGTGAGAGTTGAGATAATGGTTGCATAGGTCGATGGTCGCCCGATACCTTCGGCCTCAAGCGTTTTCACCAGGGTAGCCTGCGAAAATCGGGGCGGTGGTTTGGTGAAATGTTGAGTTGGAGTGATTTCAATAAGTTTTAGTTCAACACCTTCTTTCAAATCCGGAATGAAATCGACCAGGCCATTTTCGCCGTTACCGTTCTGACCATTTTCCTTGGTCTCCTGATAAACTTTCAGAAAACCGTCAAATTTCAGCAACTGGGCCGAGGAATTAAACTGATACCTGTCGACATTTATCTCAACTGAAGTTGTATCATATACGGCCGGCGACATCTGTGAGGCCAAAAAACGATTCCAGATTAGGGTGTACAGGCGAAGTTGATCTTTTGTCAGATATTTTTTTATTTTCTCCGGCGGGTAATCGATATAGGTTGGGCGAATTGCCTCATGGGCGTCCTGACTGCCCTTTTTGGCTTTATAACGAACCGCCTTAGCCGGTAAGTATTTTGCCCCATAATTATCTTTAATAAAATCTCTTGCGACAGAAATAGCGGTTTCGGAAACACGGATTGAGTCCGTTCGCATATAGGTAATCAGGCCGACCGGACCTTCATCGCCAAGCTCAATCCCTTCATACAACTTCTGGGCAACCATCATAGTTTTCTTTGGAGTAAAATAAAGTGCCCGCGCCGCTTCCTGTTGAAGCGAGCTGGTTATAAAGGGTGCATACGGTCTCCGCTTTTTCTCGGAGCGTTTGATTTTATCGACGACAAATTTTTGTTTTTTCAGATCGGCGACAATCTTAGATGATTCATCTTCGCTTTTAATTTCCGGTTTTTTACCATCAATTCTGGCAAGTCTTGATATTAGTTGAGCCTTGCTTTTATCCTCCAGTAGAGTTGAAATCTTCCAATATTCTTCGGTAACAAAGACTTCAATTTCAGCCTCACGCTCACAAATAATTCGCAAGGCAACCGATTGAACCCGGCCGGCGGATAAACCATAGGTTATGGTTTTCCACAGAAACGGAGAAACTTTATAACCCACCAGACGATCCAGAACTCTTCGGGCCTGCTGAGCGTTAACCAAATTAATATTAATCTCGCGGGTATTTTCCAGGGCTTTCTTTACAGCCGCCTTAGTAATTTCATTAAAAGTGACACGGACAATATTTTTGGAGTTTTTTAATTGCTCGGCAACGTGCCAGGCAATCGCTTCACCCTCACGATCCGGATCGGGTGCCAGATAGATAGTCTCCGATTTTTTGGCGGCCGCCTTCAGCTTTTTAACAACACTGCCTTTGCCCTTTATTAGCTCATAGTCGATTTTAAAACCATCCTCGGTATCAACACCAAGTTTGGATTTGGGCAGATCGATAATATGACCGACGGTAGCCTGAACATCAAATCCTTTGCCAAGAAACCGCTTAAGGGTCCGCGATTTGGCCGGCGATTCAACTATTAATAAATTCTTTGCCATTCTATAAAAGACGTTTGTCTATTTTTCCTCGTGGTTCCGCTTAAACTTGACAATCCCCTCGGATAAATCCTGCAAAGCAATGCTAGTTACTTTTCTGGAGTCAATACTAACTTCTTCTTCGACCATCCGCTCCAATTGAGCCATTCTGTGAGAATTGATTCGACGGGCGCGTTTAGCCGCAATAAGAACGGCCTCGTATCGATTCTTCGTAATTTTGTCTACTTCTTCTATCCAGCTATTCAACATTGTTCCTCCTATGGCTAATTACCATTAACCGACAACTCGGCTTATTTGTTCCAGATTAAGGTTCCTTTGCCGACAATGAAGCGATTTGATAATCATGTCAACTTCATCGACAGCCGTTTTCAAATCTTTATTAACAACAACATATTCAAAACGCTTATACAGTTTCATTTCGCTTAAGGCACGTTTGCGGCGAATTCTTAAATGTTTATCGTCTTCGGTCCCTCGCCGCTTTAACCGCTTCTTAAGCTCCGGCTTGCTCGGCGGAAGAATAAAAATAGTTGCCGCCGACGGAAACTGTTCCTTTAACTTCCGGGCTCCTTTGACGTCAACATCGAGAAGTATGATTCCGCCCTTTATTAATACTTTCTCAAGCGGCTTGCGTGAAGTACCATAATAAAATCGGTGAACCTGGCACGATTCGGAAAATTGATTTTTTTTCTTCAATTCCTGAAACCGGGCGTGGGTTACAAAATTATACTCAATGCCGTTCGTTTCGTTTTTTCGCGGCGGACGGGTTGTATACGAAACCGAAAATTGCCAATTATCTTTTTTATTTTTTTTGAGTAGTCTACGGCAGATTGAGCTTTTCCCGCCGCCGGATGGTGAGGAAATAATAATGATTTTTCCTTTATTAGATTTCATAATTAGTTTGAATTACTCAAAGATACCTATTCGATATTCTGAATCTGCTCTCTGACTTTTTCGATTTCTTCTTTCATTTCAACGGTAATATGAGCAATTTCAGTATTGGCGGCTTTGGAACCGATCGTATTGGACTCCCGATTGAGTTCCTGAAGTATAAAATTAATCTTTTTCCCAACCGAACCGGTTTGCTTTAAGGATGATTGGAATTGTCTGATATGGCTTTTAAATCTAACGCATTCTTCGGTTATATCAGATTTTTCGACAATATAGGCAATCTCCTCCTCCAGCCGGATTTCATCAACCATCTTTTTATTCAGTAACTCATCCAACCTTTTTACCAATCGGTCGCGATGCTCCTGTTTATTTAGTTTCGAAAGATATTCAATTTTTTTAATATAAGCCAACAGCTTTTTGAGTCTTGCAGAAATATCTATCTTAAGATTTGCCCCTTCTTTTTTTCTCATGGTAATCAACTCTGATAAAGCCTGGGAAATTGCCTTTTTCAGAAGCGGCCAGATTTTACCTTCAACATTATTTGATTTTTCCACTCCAAAAATCTCGGGGAAATTCAAAAAATGGTTAATATCAATTTCACCTGAAAGCTTATAGCTCTTTTTTAAAGTCTGCAAATGCGTATAAATTTCTTTTACCAGCGGTTTATTAAATATAAGCTTATTTATTCCTGATCCATAATCTTCATAAACGACACTAACATTAACCTTGCCGCGTTGAATTTTTTTGCCTATCAGTTCTTTTACATTTGGTTCAAGGCTGTTAAGTTCTCGGGGAAGCCGAATTCCGTACTCCAAAAATCGATTATTTACCGATGATATTTCAACCCCAATGGTTTGTTTTTTGCTTCGATAATACGCTTTTCCGTAACCTGTCATTGAATTCATCTGTACCACCCTGGTTTTTTAAACAGGTATCATAATAGCAATAATCGGCCGTTTGTCAACCCCTTATCAATCGCAGTCGTTCTTATTCGTTTTCTTATTACCCCTGTACCAACTAAAGATCAAGCCCGGAATAATAATAAGAATAATATAATTATAAACCATCCGATAACTGCCTATAAATGCATTTATAGTATCGGAACCATTTAAAATATATCTACTCTGAAAAAATTCGAAAAGGGCCATTGCCAACCCAACTCCCAAAGCAAGTCCGAAAGTACGGGTGGCAGCATTGATTCCGGCGGCCACTCCCAGATTAGTTTTATGTATCGATCCCATAATAGCCGAAGTATTTGGCGTTGAAAACAAGGCCATTCCCGTCCCAAGAAGGGCCAAAATAAGAATAATATGAAAAGAGCTTGTGTTGGCGTCAAGATACCTTAAAAGATATATCCCACATAACATTAACAAGATGCCAAGAGTCGATATAAAACGGGGTTGAATTTTATCCGACAAATATCCGGCTATGGGAGATATAACAAAACTGCAAATTGGAATAACCATCAGAAATAGCCCAACATCTTGCGGCTTAAATAGTTTTACATGTTCAAGAAAAAACGGCATTAAAATTGTAATTGAAGCCAATGAAACAAAAACAAGAAACATAGCTGTTGTCGAAAAAGCAAATACTCGGTTTTTAAAAATATCAAGTCCGATAAGCTGCGTTCGGCGATTATTCTCAAAATATAAAAATAGACCAAATAGAAATAATGATCCGAATAGTAATATATACTTCAATTCCGAATAAATCATTTCACGGCTGAACATCAAGATGGTTATCATTATAGTAAGCATAGTAAGCGAGAGAGTTAATGAGGCAGGAATTGAAATCTTTCGATCGGGATTGATAATAGGGAAATTCCGCAGAAATTTTAGTGTCAGGATTAACCCAATTAAACAGACCGGGATATTAATAAAAAATATCCATCGCCATCCAAACAGTCCAATAATAAATCCTCCCAATGGCGGTCCTGACATTAAACCGATTGAAACAACCATCGCAATAACACTTAAACCGCGACCTCTTTCGTTTTCGGGGAAACTTTTTGTAATAAGGGCCGGCCCGGTAGCCATTAGCATCGCCGCCCCAATTCCTTGAAAAGCCCTGGACAGTATTAGAAAATAAATATTCGCTGAAATGCCGCATAAAAATGATCCAGCAAGAAAAATAGCAAACCCATTGGAATATAAGAATGAAAAGCCTTTTTTTTCAGCAAGGGCGCCAAAGACCAAAAGTAGAGAAACAATGGCAATTGAATAAGACATCACGATCCAGCCGGTCATATTCATAGTTGTCGATAATTCATTGCTTATAGTCGGCAGGGAAACATTTACAATCGATGAATCAAGGGTGCCGAGAAATGCACCTAAGCCAGTGATTATAAGAGACTTACGCTTGTATGTGCCTGTGTTTTCCTGTTTCATATATCTATCTGGCCTAAGTTATTGTACAAAAAAGCTTTGACATTTCAAAGATTAAACTTAGTTTATTTATTGGATGGAAAAGATTTCTTTAAACGAATTTTATATAATTTCGTCTGTATGTTGAAAATTATAAATGCCGGATCCCGATGGATATAGAAATAAAGGATCTGGTTCAGAAATTTATTGATGGAGATCAGAAAGCATTTGCTCAACTGGTCGGGAGGTTTAAAAAAAGGGTTTATTCGGTTGCTTATCAAATGTTGGGAAACCATCTTGACGCCGATGAAGTAACGCAGGAAGCATTTGTCAGAATTTACAACCGTCGAAATCAATTGAAAAGTGTAAATTATTTTCCAAGCTTTCTAATGCGTATAGCGACCAACTATGCCATAGACCTTATTCGCTGGAAACAAAAGGGATTTATTTCAATTGATGCTGACGAGGGAACGCCGGGTTCAATAAGTATCGAATTAACAGATAAAACGAATAGACCAGACCGGATATTAGAGAATAGAGAAATTTTAGACAGGATAAAACAGGCAGTTAAGAAACTACCCCCTAGGCAGAGGGTGACTGTTATCCTTCACGACTTAGAGGGCTTTTCCAAAAGAGAAGTTGCCGGAATATTGCAATGCCCTCAAGCTACAGTTCGCTCCAATCTTCATATTGCCCGAACAAAACTACGTAAGTGGTTGCAAAAGAACGACAAAGGAAGGTGAGGACATATGCTTTGCCGCCATGTTCAGTCTCATCTTGATGATTTTATTTTAAATCAGCTGGACAAAAAGATAAATGATCAAATAAATAATCATTTAAAGGAATGTTTGGATTGTCAAAAACAGTTGGAGAAAAATAAACAATTAATTGCCGCATTGAAATCATTGCCCACGCCTGATCCCGGTGATTATTACTGGCAACAGATGGAAGATTCTATTCTGGCCAGAACTGTGGGTGAGAATCGTCAGGAATCAAAACTTCCCGATAGAGACAAAATTGAACCAATTGGTTTAATCCAAAGGTATCTGATTCCCCTGGCAGCTTCAATTGTATTATTATTTGGATCATTATTGTACTCAAATTCAGATGAAAATTCGATTCGGTTCGGCTCACAATCGGCAGATGCCGTTTCTTCATATATAATGGTGAAAAATAATCCGGAAGTATCAGATAGATTTAATTTGCAGGCGTTCACTGCCATTGTTGCCACCGCGCCCGGCTCACTGAGAAGGCATCTGATTTTTGCCGATATTATTGGAGGTTCCAGATGAGGGGGAAGACCTTTTTTTACTTTATTATTTTTTTACTGTTATCAACAAGCATATTTAAGTGCGGAACTGAAAAAAAAGAGGTTCTTCTAAGGATTAAATTCAACGCCAATCAAAAACTTCGTTGGTTCGATAAAAGGAATGGCTATGAAGAAGTTTTTGAAAATGATTCTCTCATAAAGGTGACTAATAATCAATGGGAAAGTGAGATGGTAGAAGAGGTTGTAAAGATTATCGATAGCGTTTCGGCCAGATTAAGGCTCATTTCCTGGTTTGATAAAACAGTTCCGGATAAAAATGATTCATCCAAGACCTTAACAATTAAGGACAGCATTATAACTGAATACATTCTGACTAACCGGGGGGTTAACCTTGATATGTTCCCCTATGATACTTTATCTCTTGAAGCACTGGAATATTATAAAAAGTTATATGCGCAGATGTCACCCCGATATCCTGACGAACCTGTCCCGGAAGGATACGTATGGAGCAATAATTCTAAGATAATGCTCGAAAATGGCGAAATCAAAGATGCCGTCAGTACATTTAAGGTTAAAGGTTTCGTCCGCGAGGCCGGATATGATTGCGTATTAATGGAGTACAAATGTAATGTCATTCTGCCTTACCATGGCGAATACATTTACACCGGGGGTAAGGGAAAAGTTTTGGAAACACGTATTGACAGGTGGGAAATAGATGGGACAGCCTATTTAGCCTATAAAAATGGGTTTATTGTCCGAGAAGAATACAGCTATGCTTATACCGGCGAAGGTACCAGACTATATGAGAGTGGCGAAAAAAAGATACTGATTAACTCATCGGGTTCTCATTCCTATAACCTGATTGAAGCCGAAGGAATATAACTCAAATATATTTTGCCAAAAGGCGGCCGATTGGCCGCCTTTTTTATTGGCAGTAGATATCATTTTTCCATAAATTCATTATTATGATTCGGCGAGTTATTCTTTTGATTTTTGACGCCTGCGGAGTCGGCGCCCTTCCGGACGCCAGTCTATATGGCGATTCAGAGGCGGCCACTATTCCCAATATTGCCAATGAATTAGGAGGCTTGAATATGCCGAATTGCGGAAAACTGGGATTAGGTAGTATTACTCCAATAAGAGGTATTAAACCTGTTGAGCAACCGCTTGGCTTTTTTGGAAAAATGGCGGCCAAATCGGCCGGTAAGGATTCAACCTCGGGTCATTGGGAAATAGGCGGTGTTATTCTGGATAAGCCGTTTCCGGTCTATCCGGACGGTTTCCCGGCAGAACTCGTTGGTGAGTTTGAAATAAAAGCAAATGTGAAGGTAATCGGGAATTATCCGGCCAGCGGGACTGAAATAATTAAAGAATTGGGTGAACGGCATATCAATTCCGGTGAAATTATACTATATACCTCGGCCGACTCGGTTTTCCAACTGGCCGCTCATGAAGATATTATTCCACTTGAAAGGTTGTATGAAATATGCCGGGCGGCTCGCCATATACTAATCGATGAACATGCTGTCGGCCGGGTTATTGCTCGTCCGTTTGTCGGTCAACCGGGAAAATTTACCAGAACAACCAATCGTAAAGATTTTTCGCTTGAACCGCCTTCAGATACAATACTGGACAAGTTGATAATTCAAAATATTCCGGTTGTATCAATTGGAAAAATATACGATCTGTTTGCCGGTCGCGGATTCAGCAAAGCCGTTAAAGCAAAAAATAATGATGAGGTGACGGCAAAAGTGATTGACGAGATGGCCGGAACAGACTATGGTCTAATCTTTGCCAATCTGGTTGATTTTGACATGCTCTGGGGACACAGAAACAACGCTGAGGCATTTGGGAAAGGATTGGAGGAAGCCGATAAGGCGCTTGCGGCCGCTCTTAATATTTTGAAAGAGGA
>CBFCZE010000044.1:0-19653 GCA_965602655.1 uncultured bacterium | reverse complement strand
GGACGGTTGCCCTCGCACGATGCCGTTACCACCGACCCGGATCGTTCCTGCTCATTATGGCCGGAGAGAAAAAAATTCGACGGATTATCAACCGGCTTTAAACCGAATGGAGTCATTTCAAATACGCCCAGCTCAAAAACCGAACCGTAGCGATTTTTAACCGGACGTAAAAGACGATAGAAGTGCTGATTGTCACCCTCAAAATATAGAACGGCATCGACCATATGTTCCAGAAGTTTCGGTCCGGCCACCATCCCTTCTTTGGTGACATGACCTATCAGAAACAGTGCAAAATTATTTTTCTTGGCCAGTTCTATCAATCGTCCGGCCGACTCACGAATCTGCCCGACCGTTCCGGGCGGCGAATCAAACTGACGGTTGCCGATGGTCTGGATAGAGTCAACAATAACCAGATTAAAACCGCCTTCTTCAAGAATCGCTGTTATTGTATGCAAATCGGTGAGATTGGCGATAGAGATATTTTCTCCTTTGATAGACAAACGGTCGGCGCGAACTCTAACCTGTGCCGATGATTCCTCACCGCTGATATATAAAACATTCAGATTGTTTGAAGCATATTTGCCGGCCGCTTGAAGAATCAGGGTTGATTTACCTATCCCCGGCTCACCGGCCAGAAGAACGCTGCTGCCGGGTAGAAGTGTCCCGCCCAGCACCCGGTCGAATTCACCTATACCTGATTCAAATCCGGTAAACTTTTCGAGGCTCACTTCGGATAATTTTTGAGGCTTTTCTACTTCGGCCGCTCTTGATTTGCGGGACGATTTAACAATCTGTTCCTCGGCCAGACAGTTCCACTCGCCACACTCCCGGCACTGCCCCTGCCATCGTGGATGGATAGTACCACAGGCTGTACAGACAAAAGCGGTCTTTATTCTTTTCTCCATCGGATTCAAAAACACCGGCCGATCAGCTAAAAGGGAACATCACCAATCGGTTCACCGGTTCGCCGCGATAGATCTTCAAAACGAACATAATCCTTGACAAACGTCAGTCCGACTTTTCCGGTTGGGCCGTTTCTCTGTTTGGAGACAATAATTTCGGCTTTACCCTCAACCTCCATAAATTTGGGATCATCATGCGGCAAATGCGAAAGATAAAACTCCGGCCGAAAAACAAACATGACTACATCAGCATCCTGCTCGATAGCTCCCGATTCACGAAGGTCGGAAAGTTGCGGACGTTTATCCCCGCCCCGGGTTTCAACCATACGGGAAAGCTGGCTAACAGCCAATACCGGAATTTCCAATTCTTTCGCCAGCCCCTTAATTGAACGGGAGATCATTGCCATCTCCTGCTGACGATTATCGACTCGTCCCGGACTGGTCATCATCTGAATATAGTCAATTATCAGAAGACCAATATCATGCTGTGATTTCAGACGGCGCGCCTTGGCCCGCATTTCCAAAGTCGAGAGAAACGCTGAATCATCAATATAAATGTCTGCCTCGGAAAGCGGCCCACTGGCATGCGTAAGTTTTACCCATTCCGAATCCCGGAGCCGACCGGTCCGAAGTAAATGTTGGCTGAGCCGAGCCCGTCCACAGAGAAGCCTCATCACCAGTTGTTCCTGGGACATTTCAATTGAGAATATCCCTACTGGCTTTTTTTCTTCCAGTGCTACATGTTCGGCAATATTCAACGCCAGAGCGGTTTTCCCCATAGAAGGTCGCCCTGCCACAACGACAAAATTACCATTATGAAGCCCGGCGGTTAAACTATCAAGTTCGGTAAATCCGGTCGGGATCCCGACCAGCCCACCTTTTGTATTTTGATAATCTTCAAGCTGTTCAAAAGATTGCGGCAAAAGCTCCGAGAGGCGGGTGAATCCTTTCCTCAATCGGCTTTCGGCAATAGAAAATATTTTTTGTTCAGCCTGATCCAAAAGATTGCCGACTTCATCATCCTGATCGTAACAGCTTTTAGTGATATCATTTGAAATATTTATTAGATTTCTCAGGACCGACTTTTCGATTATTATGTCGGCATATGATTTAACATTGGCCGTACTGGCGACACCATCAATCAGATCAACCAGGTACAACCGACCGCCAACTTTATCCAACTGATCCATTCGTGTCAATTCTTCGGCAACAGTCGTTATATCGCATGGATCATTTTTTTCATATAGTCTAAGAATGGCTCTAAAAATTATCTTATGCTTGGGATAATAAAAGTATGTTTCCGAATTGAAATAATCAATTATGGAATTAAGAGCGTCTTGATCTTTCAGAATTGAGCCCAGCACCGCCTGTTCGGCATCAACCGATTGCGGCGGTTCATAGCGTTCAATATCTTTGTCTTTTCCGGTCTTAACAGCCACCAATCTACTCCTGCATCAAAATATCATATTTGGCTTTAAGCATTTTTATATCTTCCCAGCAGTCTTTTTTATACGTCTGAAACCGTAACAGGGCCGCCGGATGATAGGTCACGATTAACGGCGTATTTTCAAACAGATGCCAACTTCCGCGAAGTTTCCCCAGGGGAGTTGTGGTATCCAGCAGGGCCTGCGCCGCAATCCGTCCCAGTGCGCAGATTATTTTCGGCTTGATTAATCGTATCTGTTCCCGAAGATGCGGCATACAGGTTTTCATCTCATCCGGTTGCGGGTCGCGATTATTCGGCGGACGGCATTTTAGAATATTGGCGATATAAACCTGTTTGTCGCGGGAAAACTCGATCGCGGCCAGAATTTTGTCAAGCAACTGCCCGGCCCGTCCGACAAACGGTTCGCCTTTTAAATCCTCGTCGCGTCCCGGCGCCTCACCGACAAACATTACATCGGCTTTCGGATTGCCGGCCCCATAAACAAATTTGGTTCGGGTTGCACCCAGGGAACAGTTCTGACATTCGCAGATGGCTTTGTTATGAGCGGAAAGCGATCTGTATTTTGTAATCTCTTTACTCTTTTCTGTTTCTTTTTTGTTTCTCTTTAAAGTCTGCCACCGTGTTGCCAGTTCCGATTTTTTCCGTATCACGTTTTCACCGTTGATTACTAAATCTTTGGTACCCAGCTCAAGCTGACAACCGACCGCTCTTTTAAACAGCGCGGCAATATTGCTGTCTATCTGATTTTTCCAGTTTATCAAACTATTTTACCTTCGCTATTCTATCTATCAACTCTCCTGCTAACTCTCTTTTGCTCATCCTCGGCAACGAAACCTGTTGACCTTTTTTATTAATAATAATCACCTCATTGCTGTCGCCGTCAAATGGCATTGTTTCTTCCATACTGTTTAATATTATCAGATCGAGCTTTTTTGCCTTCAGTTTGGCTTTTGCATTTTTAACGGCGTTATCTGTTTCAAGTGCGAATCCGATTACCTTCTGATTCGGTTTTTTAATTTTGGCCAGAGTACTCAATATATCAACTGTCGGAGATAATTCAAGAGGCAGACCGTTTTTATTTGTTTTTTCTTTCTTAATTTTCCGGGGCGCAACTTTTTTAACCTTAAAATCGGCCGGAGCCGCGGCCATAATCAGATAGCGGGCATTTTTGAAATACTTTTTAACCGCCCTATACATCTGCTCGGTTGATTCGACTTTCACCAGATTTATATTTTGGTTTATCTCCAGATTAACCGGACCGGAAATAAGGGTGACATCGGCCCCGGCTTCGCAGGCCGCCTCAGCTACAGCATAGCCCATCTTGCCCGATGAACGGTTGGAGATATACCGCACCGGATCGATAGCCTCTCGACAGGGACCAGCGGTTACAATAACTTTTTTGTTTTTTAGCGAGAAATTAGATTTTCTTGATTTATTTAATTTTTTTGATTTTTTTAATTTTTTTTTTCGAAAGAATTTTTCGATTTCAGAAAAAATCTCCTCCGGTTCCGACATTCGGCCAATACCGGCTGTTTCGCAGGCCAGATCACCTTTGCCCGGCCCGACAAAAATATAATCGAGCGATTTGAGATACTCAATATTATTCTGAGTAATCGGATTAAGATACATCCCGGAATTCATCGCAGGGACTATCATAACCGGAGCCTGCGCGGCGCAGATTACAGTCGATAGAAGATCATCACATACACCGGATGCAACTTTGCCAATGCAATTGGCTGTCGCAGGAGCAATTACAAACAGATCGGCCCATTCGGCCAAATCGATATGATGAGTCGAAACATAACGATCGGGAAACATCTCGCAGGCCACAGGATTCTGCGATAACGTTTCAATTGTCAGGGGCGTAATAAATTTAGTTGCCGCCGAGGTCATAATAGTGCGCACTTCGGCATCCGCCTGCTTAAGTAACCTGATGAGATATGGCGTCTTATAAGCCGCAATTCCGCCCGTTAGGCAGACAATAATCTTTTTATTTTTTAAAGACATACAGGAATAATTGATGGCTCAAATAACCACTAATTTACTGTTTCTGTTTCATCCGGAATAAGATGTGGCATCTCCCCGACCGATTCGATAGCTCGTGATTCGGAGAAAAGGATAGTCTCAATAAGCATTTTCACCTGATCCAGATTGATGGATGAGGTCCAGATCATCGATCCCCGCTCAAGAACCATCTCAAACTGCTGATCACTCAGAAGCCCCAAATGGCGCAGTTGAAGAAGATAACCTATTGCTTTTGAAGAGAATAGCTGGCGTTCCTGATCGGATAAAATTCTGGTGGCATTCCCATTTATGGTCGAATTATAAATGAATTCGTTGTCATTTTGAAGATGATCGAGAAACCAGGAATAGGCCGAACTTATTTCGTTTTCGGTAAATCCCTGATTTTTCAAATAAGTCGCAATCTCTTCCAGATCATCAAGTTGACCCTGCTGATCCTTGATTTTGGACATCAGGAAAACCACGATTTCCAATACTCTGTCACCCACTATCCCGAAATCCTCCGTAGTTTCAAGAACTATTCACTAATATAAGCGTTTTATGGCTTTTAGCAAGCGGATTCTTGCCTTAAGACCATTATTTTAATGTTTAAAATGCCTTGCTCCCGTAAATACCATCGCCGCTTTCTTTTTATTTACCGCATCAATTACTTTTTCATCACCCTTGGAGCCGCCCGGCTGAATTATTGCCGTAACTCCTGCGTTCAGAGCAACCTCGGCTCCGTCGGGCATCGGGAAAAAGGCATCCGAGGCCAGCACTGCCCCTTTTGCTCTTTCACCGGCTCTCTTAACAGCCAGCTCGCTGGCATCAACCCGTGATGTTTGCCCCATACCGATACCAACCGTAGCCATATCTTTTACGATGACAATGGCATTTGATTTGGTATGTTTGACAATTTTCCACGCAAACAAAAGCGATTTAATCTCTTCGGGAGTCGGTTTTTTATCGGTGATAACCTTCAGATCGGATTCATCGGTAACCAGATCATCGGCGGTCTGCAAAAGAACCCCGCCGCGAACATATTTGGAAACCATCTCCCCTTTTGGCCTGCCTTTGGTTATTTCCGGCAATACTAATAAACGGCGGTTTTTCTTTTTCTTAAGCATCGCCAGGGCATCATCGTCAAATCCGGGTGCCAAAATACATTCAACAAAAAAAGTCTTGTGCAATAGTTCGGCGGCGGCAATATCAACCTGTTTGTTCAATCCAATGATTGAGCCAAAGGCCGATAATGGATCCGTGGCCAAAGCATCGCGGTAGGCATCGGCTACGGTGGCCCCAACGGCTGCCCCGCACGGATTGGCATGCTTGAGAACGCAGGCAAACGGTTCTTTGAAATCGAGAAGCATATCAAGACAGGCGTCCAGGTCGGAAATATTATTATATGAAAGCTCCTTTCCGGATAACTGCTCGGCACGACCTAAGGTAGTATTCTTGAAATTGCCGTCAATGTAAAACGATGCCTGCTGATGCGGATTCTCACCGTAACGCATCGATGATTTTAATGTATATGTGTAATCGATTTTGTCAGGCATTTCGGCTTTATTGTCAACTGCCTTGCCGGTGTTGAAATAAGCTGATATTGCGCGATCGTAACGATGCGTCATATTAAACGCCTTGGTCGCCAGTTGTCGTCTGAAATCAATATTCAGCGCACCATCATTCTCTTTCATTGCTTTTATAACCGAACCGTAGTCACCCGGATCGGTGACAACCGCAACGCCACTGTAATTTTTGGCCGCCGCACGCAGCATGGTCGGCCCGCCGATATCAATATTTTCAATAATTTCGGTATTGGATGAATCCGGATTGGCGACGGTCTTTTCAAACGGATAAAGATTAACGACAACTAAATCAATCCGTTTATATTCCTGTTGTGACAATTCGTCTTCGTCTTCCGGATTATCCCGGCGATACAAAATGCCGGCGTGGACTTTTGGGTGAAGCGATTTAACTCGTCCACCAAGAATTTCAGGCGCCCCTGTAAAAGTCGACACCGAAATTGCCTGGATACCTTCCTTTTTAAGCGCCGCCAGAGTGCCTCCGGTCGAGATAATCTCAACGCCGAATTCTGATAAAGCCGATGCAAATTCGGACAGTCCGGTTTTATCAGATACTGAGATTAACGCTCTTTTGATTTTTATTTTCTTGTCGTTTTCTTTCATTTTCTACTTCCCTGTTAACATTTTCTCCGCCTCACGATACTTGGCGGCCGATTTTTCTATAATCTCCTCCGGCAATTCCGGTCCGGGAAAAGTTTTATCCCAGTCAAGAGTTGAAAGATAATCCCGAATAAACTGCTTGTCAAACGATGGTTGTCCTTTTCCGGATTGGTACTGACTCTGTGGCCAGAATCGGGATGAGTCGGGCGAGAGAACCTCATCGATTAGAATAAATCGACCATCCTTAAACCCAAATTCAAATTTCGTATCGGCGATTATTATTCCTTTGCTCAGAGCATATTCAGCCGCACTGGAATATATCTCTATCGATTTGCTGCGGCACAGCTCGGCCGTATTATTATCCACAATATCACACATCTGAGTAAAGGAAATATTTTCATCATGACCATCGTCGGATTTGGTTGATGGTGTAAAAATCGGTTCCGGAAGTTTATCCGATTCCTTAAGATCTGACGGAAACGTGAACCCATGAACCTCATTCTCTCCTTTGGCACGTGCGTTTATAAGCTCTTTCCACATTGAACCCGAGATATACCCGCGCACGATACACTCGACATCAATGCGCTCGGCTTTAGCTACCAGCATCGAGCGTCCCTCAAGTTGTTCTCTATATTTGTGCAGGTTTTCAGGATAATCATCAACTTCCGAAGCGATAAGGTGCGATTCAATCACATCCTTTAACAAATCAAACCAAAAAAGTGACATTGATGTCAAAATTTTCCCCTTCCCCGGAATACCGTTGGGAAGGATGACATCAAAAGCCGAAATTCTATCTGATGAAACAATCAGTAGTTTATCATCAAGATCATAAACGTCGCGTACCTTGCCTTTTGAAAAAAGAGGATACTCTTTTATATTTGTTCCTAAAACTAATCTTTTCATCTTTTCCATTTTTATTCCTTAAATCTTTTTGGTATCACGAATCAATTCATCCAAAGCCTCCGGGTAAATCATATGTTCGACTTTTAGTACCTTTGCCGCCAGACTTTCAGGAGTATCTTTGGGAGATATCGTAACCTTTTTTTGCATTATTATTTTCCCGTGATCATATATTTCATCAACCAGATGGACCGTCGCACCAGATTCCTTTTCGCCCGCTTTTAAAACCGCCTCATGGACGTGATGACCGTACATTCCGCTTCCGCCGTGCCTGGGCAGTAAAGCCGGATGAATATTGGTAATACGATTTTTATAATGCCTCACAATCGGCGCCGGCAATAGTTTTAGATAACCGGCCAGTGCAATATACTCGACTTCATATTCCTTGAGCATTTCCGAAAGGTCCCTATGTGCATCCTCTTTGGAGGGGTAATTCTTTATTTTATAAACAAAGGTGTCGATTCCGGCATTAAAAGCCCGCTCCAGGCCATAGGCGTTGTCGCGGCTGGATATCACCAGGACTATTTCCCCTGATAACCGACCGGCTTCGGAGGCATCAATTAATGATTGAAGATTACTTCCTCCCCCCGAAATAAACACCGCAATTTTTGCCAAACTATCCATCAATCCCTCGCGCAATATACTCTAAATCAAGTTAATTATAGAAATGGAAAATATTTTTCAATTTCGTAATCGGTGACTTTCTCACGGTATCTGGCCCACTCAACCTTTTTATTGGCAATTAGTTTTTCGAAGATATGATCGCCTAAAGCATCTCTTACCAGCTTTGACTTCTCCATTTCACGAATAGCATTTTCCAGCGAATCCGGTATAGCATTAATATTATTGTCGGCCATTTTTTGGGGTGACATTTCAAAAATATTCTCTTCGATCGGTTCCGGCAATTCATATTTGCCTTCAATGCCGGCCAGTCCGGCGGCCAGCATAACCGTAAAGGCCAAATAGGGATTGCAGGCGGGATCCGGAGAACGAAGTTCAACCCTGGTGGATCGCTCATATCCCGGTTTAAGCATCGGAACCCGAATCAGGCTGGACCGGTTTCTTCTTCCCCAAGACAAATAAACAGGTGCCTCATAACCCGGAACCAACCGCTTATAAGAATTAATCCACTGATTTAACACCAGTGTAATCTCCCTGACATGCTTTAAAATTCCGGCAATGAAGTAACCGGCCATTTTTGAAAGCTGATACGGCGCCTTTTTATCATGAAAAAGATTCTTATCGTCTTCGAAAATAGACATATGGACATGCATCCCGGAGCCGTTTTCGCCAAACATCGGTTTGGGCATAAACGAGGCGAAAAGTTCATTGTCCATTGCTATTTCCCGAACAATAAACTTGTAAATCTGCGCAAAATCGGCCATTACCAGTGCCTTCTGATATTTCAAATCAATCTCCTGCTGGCTTGGCGCAACCTCATGATGCGACGCCTCCACTCGAATGCCAATCTGCTCAAGAGCGGCAATCGTTAACTTTCTAACCTGGGTTCCAATATCAACCGAGGCGTAATCAAAATAGCCGCCGCGATCGATTATTTCCGGCTTTTCTGCGTTAGCAAAATAAAAATATTCGATCTCCGGTCCCATGTAAGCGGTCCAATTCATCTTGGTCATTTTTTCAAGGATATTTTTAAGTGCCCAGCGGGGATCACCTTCGTATGGTGAGCCATCCGGATTTTCAATATCGCAAAACATCATGGCCGTTTTTTCGCCGCCGATTTCCCAGGGGATAATTCTGAAAGTACGCAGGTCGGGAATAGCAATCAGATCTGACTCTTCGATTCTGACGAAACCCTCAATTGATGACCCGTCAAATCCCTGCCCTCTTTCCAGGACTGCTTCTATTTCTGAGCTGGAAATCAATATCCCTTTGAGTCGACCCAGAATATCAGTGAAATTGAGTCGGATATGACGAACTTCAGCCTCGTCGATAATTCTTAAAACATCTTCCCTGGTCTTTGTCATTTCTATCCTCCACGTGAATGTAAAATGCCAATCTATCCGATTTGATACGTTATGCAATAAAAATTTTAAGAGAATTATTTTTTATTATGATTCTACTATGAATTTGAATAAAGCCGCTCATAAATTGACCGGCTTTATTTTAAACCAATATTATATATTCATCCAATGACTGGCTTTGATGACAAAAACATTATCCGAGCCGCCTGAGAAAAATCGGTCAAAATCTCGTGACATATCGAGATTATTAACAGAGCGATCGACTTCAGACCGAGACCTCGTCCATACCAGATATAATGTGCTGCCGGGTAGATACTCCCAACGAATTAGGAGAGTAGAGTTTAAAGCAGAATAGTTATAATCTTTATTATAACCCAATTGCAAAGTGCCGTAATTGTTCCGGCCCAAATATGGACGATAATCATAATAATCCAGACCGGTTAAAAGTCCCTGCGCCGAAAGCTGCATAGATAGATTACGATTTAAAACCAGACTGCTGCTGACATTCAGATTAAAAATATTCTGATCCTTTTCGGCAAATATTGACTGGCTAAGCGTATCATTTGTTACCCAATAAAGCTGGTCAAAATCATGCGTATACATGGTTTGAACCATAATTTCCATATTACTTACCGGTTTGTATCGAATCAAAAACTCCGCTCCCCACCAAGGACTGGTACGGCTTTCGCCAAGATAATAATCGACTTCAAATGAAAGTTTCTTCCTTTCATCAGTATCGAGCCACACGCCCAGACTCCAGCTGTTTGGTCTTTCCCATAGGCCATTAGCTCTTGTTTCACGATCATCGTACTTACCCAAATCCATATTGGCCCAAAAACCCCCAACCCAATAATTCGTAAATTCAGTGGTATTATTGATATCCCATCTTTTTTCCAGGTTAACTCCGTCGTAATTCCAATCAAATGATATATTACAATTGTTCCAGCTATTACGGATTATCCACCAATCATCATTTGTACGGTATTGCATCCATACCCAGACATCTCGAAAGTCATTACGATTGGTATAACCCAACCGATTAATCTGCAAATGCTTATCCTTGAATTCGGATCCAATGGCACCGCGAAAATGTTTTCCGGAATATTTTTCAAAAACCAGACTTAGCGCCGTTCCAATATTCTCATTATTTACCCGGCTGAAAACTGATTGCCCGCGAAAAACCCACATACCATTTTTGGTAACCAATCGCCAGTCAGTGGCGCCGGTTAACGCAGGATACATAGTTTCCTGACTGGTCAGAGTCATAATCCCGCCAATATATGAGTTGGATAAAATATCCTGCTTTATTCTTAAAACAGAATATAATGCCCTTGGCTCAGTTTCTTCCTGTTCAGTAACGGCATTTAAAAATGCAATTGATGTGCCGCTGGATAATTTCCCGGTTAATTTGGCCGCACCCAGAATAGATACAGCTTCATTTGTATGTAACGATCGACCTATTCGACGTGAATAAAATAATGAATACTCTGTCTGAAAAAGCTCCGATCCTTCCATAAAAAACGGCCGCCGCTCAGGATACCAGGTTTCATAGGTAGAAAGATTCAAAACTGGTTGATCGAGCTCGACCTGCCCAAAATCGGGATTTATTGTTGCATCAACAATTAAATTGGATGATAGTCCGTATTTAAAATCAAAACCTACATTGCCAATAAAATCTTTGCCGTCAGGATTCCCGGTATTTGCCGGCTCAGTCTGATAATTTGAAACGGCATATGGCAGAAGTTCCATATGAGTTGCAGATTTTATTCCGGTCAAACCGGTCAGATGGCCCAATTTAGATATATATCCTCCCTCAGCAGAAGGTGTATGATACCACATTGCGTATTCTGTACGGCGATTAATTCCCCGAACAAAGTTGACACCCCAGACATGCTCGTCTTTTTCGGGAAAACGGATACAATGGTAAGGAATTTTTATTTCGGCGGAATAGCCCCAGGGCTGCATTTTTATACCTGAACTCCATACTCCGTCCCACGACATATCCATATTGTCATCATTGAATATTCGGGCGTCCCGATGCACACCTGAGGCGTTAATAGTAAACATATAGCCGGTTTGATGATCATGGAAAGGATCCAGACGAACAGAGATTTTATCGGATTCGGAGTAACGATCCCTTCTCACCAATTGTTTTGCAATTTTATCCGGTTCGTCATCATAACACCAGAATGCAAAATATATGGCCTCGTCATCATAAGCGACAGCAACAAGCGTTGACTCGGAAGCCGCTTCACCTTCATCCGGGTCACTTTGAATAAAATTCTGGGCAAATTGTAAATTTTTATTCTGCCAGATCGGATCATCCAAAAACCCGTCTATCCGTGGAGATTGAGAATTTATTTTTAAAGCCTTAATCTCCGGAACAGTTTTGTCTTTCTCAACAGAAGAATCATCAGCTATCGCCATACCGGTATTTAATAAAATGATCAGACATAAAAGACCCGTAACAAAAATCCCTCGTTTCACTTAAATACCTCCGATGTCATTGCATAACGCAAATAGTATTTGATATCTTTTTATACTATTTCATACGGCGATTTTGTAAAATGGTTTCGGAAAGACAGATCAATACTTTAAAAAATTCAATTTATTTATTACTCACTTAAAAGGGCAAGTTTAAATAACAAAAAATAAGACAATTAGAATTTGATAAATAATAAAAATAAATGATAAGACTAAGTCTCGGTTCCCTTTTTTACCCAGGCTTTCAGCGAGATTATACGCTGTCCTTCAACCTTTTTCACTTCGAAAAGGATATCTTTCCAGCGCGGTTTGGCGCCAACCGATGGGACAGAACCGATCAAATCATATATCAGGCCGCCAACCGTTTCGAATTCTTTGGTTTCATAGTCAAGGTCAAACTCTTCGACCAGATCTTCCACCGAAACCGAGGCATCGACTCGCAGGGAATTATCAGGAAGTTTTACAATTTGCGGCTTTTCGGAATCATGCTCATCCTGAATCTCACCAACAATCTCTTCAAGAATATCTTCCAGCGTTACCAATCCGGCCGTACCGCCGTATTCATCAACTACAATGGCAATATGGGTTTTTGTTTTTTTGAATTCTGCCAATAAATCACTAATTATTTTTGACTCGGGCACAAAGAATGGCTTACGGAGAAAATTACAGATATCACCCAAATCCTGTCCAGAGGAAGTACTCGTAAAAAGATCTTTGATATACAGGATACCAATTATCTTATCAATGTTATCATCATAAATAGGGTACCGTGAAAAGCCCAGTTCCTTTGTTTTCATGCGAATCTCATCGAAACTGCTGCTCCTTTCAAACCCTTTGACATTGATCCGGGGAACCATGACTTCGCGAACCTCGGTCTGGTCAAGTTGAAAAATCTGACCAATCATCTCTTTTTCATCTTCCTCAACAATCGGTTCATCAACACCGGATTGTTCGGCAAGAGTTTCGATGGCTCGTTCAACAATATCATCCTTTTGTTCTTCGGAAACATCATCGTTGCCAGCATGGGAAAATGTCCTGGAGTATAGGCCCAGCAACGGCTTAAAGAATAAGTAGATTATGGCAAATAGCAATATATAACGCACAATCTCTTTTTCTGAGGTTTGCAGGACTCTTCGCCGCGGCAGATACTCCATAAAAATTAAATATAACAGCCAGATTATGACCAACAGTACCGGATATACAATCACCAGAGATAGACCGGTCAAAGCTTTAACATCCCCGGCCAGAAAAACGCCCAATAATGTAACACTAACCAGTGCAAATGATTTGAATACCGAAGCAATCTGAATTGATATGCGGGGATTATCAATAATCAATTCGAGATATTTTTTTCGGTAGCCGGTGAAGTTTTGAACTGTCTCTTCCAGCTCATCCGATTCAAGATATGCCACCGATGAGTACAAGGAAAGAATATGCCCCAAGTAATAGACAATCATAATCAATAGAAGGTAAAGCAGAATTTCCATCAGACCAACCCTCCCAGATAGTAATTCTCTTTCTCTTCCATTATCTGTCTGTCCTTTTCATCTTCATGATCGTAGCCAAGCAGATGCAGGAAACCATGACAACAAAGACGCAGGATTTCATCGGTATAGGTCAAATTATTTTGTATAGCGTTTTTCTCCGCCGTTTCAGTTGAGACATAGATCTCGCCTAAAACTGAATCGGATCCTTCATCATCATCCAAATTAAAAGAGAGAACATCGGTCGGCCCGGTTTTTTTACGGAATTCTTCATTCAATCGTGAAATACGATAGTCATTGATAAAATTGATATTTACCGACGAATCAGGGGAGGCCTCTTCGTTTTCAATAACAGACAGCAATTGAAGTATTTTTTTTCTTGGCGTTTTTTTACGACTGTCGGAAATAATATTAAATTGCACTACTCAACCGTCTCCTTTTTAGGATATTCAACCCGATGATGAAATACACCAATAAGAATCTGAACAAATGACTCACGAATCAAAGCCAGATCTTTCAGAGTTAAGGGGCAATCCTCAAGTTCGCCCGATTGAAAACGATCGTTTATTATATTTTGAACCAGGTTTGAAATCCGCGACGGTTTGGGATCGCTTAAGGTACGGCTGGCCGCCTCGACGCTGTCAGCAAGCATTACAATAGCGGTCTCCCGCGTCTGCGGTTTGGGGCCGGGATATGAAAATTCGCTTATCTCCGGATTCTCATCCCCCTGCTCCCTGGCCTTATTATAAAAATAGGTCATTGACATTGTCCCATGATGTTCCTCGATAAAATTGAGGACCTCATCGGGTAGATCGGCCTCCTCACCTATAAGTCTCCCTTTCTTTACATGAGAGGATAAAATGATGGAAGACATGGTTGGTGTTAGATCCTGATGTTTTGATTTTATACCGAGCTGGTTTTCAACAAAATACTCAGGGATTTCTATTTTGCCGATATCATGATAATAAGCCCCTACCCTTGCCAGAAGAGAGTTGGCATTTATCGCCTTGGCCGCCGCTTCGGCCAAGTTCCCGACAATAATTGAATGGTGGTATGACCCTGGTGCTTCCAGGGCCAGACGTTTCAAAAGCGGTCGATTCAAATCGGATAGCTCCAGCAATGTAATATCACTGGTAAACCCAAACAGCGATTCAAAGACAGGCAAAATACCGATTGCCAGAAGCGGAGATATGGCGGCATTAAGTATCCCCAGCCCGACCAGGTTAAAAATCTCACCTTTGGTACTTGAAATATCAAATGATTCTATAATATAAATCAAAACTATATAGGTTATCGATAGGTACAAAATCGATCTGAAAAATTCCGACCGTTGACGTACCTGGTGTGTTGTAAAGCAAGCAATTGTACCGGCAACCACCGTAATCAATACCAGCGGAAAATTAAATCTATGCAATACTCCCAATAACAAGGCCAGTGCAAAAGTTGAAAAAATTCCGGTCTCGGTATCAAAGAGAATGGTAATCAATATTGAAAAGATAATTATTGGATAGATATATTCGGGCAGTTGCAGTTTAACTTCGACGATATAAATTAATACCAATTCCAGAGCAATTATTAGAAATATG
The DNA here is from genome assembly GCA_965602655.1 of uncultured bacterium. Lineage (GTDB taxonomy): Bacteria > Zixibacteria > MSB-5A5 > GN15 > PGXB01 > JAAERC01. Next base: position 4,684 of record CBFCZE010000044.1, on the reverse strand, counting down.
GCCAGAATTTTCGGATTTGAATTATAAACCTGTCGCTTAAAATGATAAAAATACAAATATAAAAATGAGAATATTAACAACACCAATAACGTTCGCGCAATAACCGGCAGGTATTGCTCATACAGCCCCTGCTCTTCAGCCTGCAGCGTTTTCTGATGATAAATTTTTCTTAAAATCTCTTGCTGTCTCTCTGTAATTTTGGCTCTGGCCCGAACAATTAAATCGCCCTCTGAGACGGTTTCCTTTATCGGTTTTATTTCATCTACGGCCGCTTCCCGGCGGATATCCATTTCTTCGGTGTCAATATTTAAGTTTGGAATAATAAAATTCCGCCCCAGATCATAAAAATAGTCGACATCAAAATTCTCAATAGCGGCCCTGCTTTTCAGATTATTTCTAAGACTGACATAGGCAAGTGAACGGTCCAATAATTTATTGCGTACCAAAAAAACATCGCGTTTGCCTATTCTGACAATTACCGAGTTGGATCTATGCTCCGGAAGGAGATTAATATCAGACAGGATACCTGTAAAATAAATATTTTCGCGCAAAGTTTTTTCAATTGTCGATTCGGCAACGGCCACTTCATTTTCATTGATTAGCCGACTGATAGCCGCTATATTTATTAATGGAAATTGAGCCGATATATTGCCGGCCAGCTCACTGATAGCACTGTCAACTTCGCGCTCACCGACAGCACTGTCGGTCCGAAAACCATTTACAATTTTTGCCGCCGAATCAGCCGAATTCATAAATCTATTGTATTTCGAGAAAATCGAATCTACCGGCGCATTGTCATATTCAATGATAATCGGTATGGCCAAGGCCGCGTCCTGACGCTCCTGTCTAAGCTCAGATTCAGATTTCGTAATAATTATCTGAAAAGGCGAGATTATATCCTCGCGGGCAATCTCACCAACTTTTGGAAAATCAAGAGGATAAAACAGATTCTCGGCGGGATACAGCATAGTTATCAAGGCCGTAGCCAAAAGCAGCATAAGATATTTATTGACCTTGTGCCGCGCGCCAACTCTTGGCGTCTGCCGCGCTTCCGATTTTACTTTGAGAAATCCCTTGATGAATCTTTTTATTCTAAGCAGGAATTTATACATAACCGGGGATAACTCCCCTTCTACTCCCTCCGGCCTTTCTTCTCATATCGTTCATAAGCACGCAATATTCTTTGAACGAGCTGATGTCTGACTACATCTTTATCGGTCAGATAAGAAAATTCTATCCCTTTAATTCCTGTCAATATTTTTTGAATTATAACCAATCCGGACATTCTTTTATCATCCAGATCAATCTGAGTAATATCGCCGGTAACAATAGCCCGGGAACCTTCGCCCAGACGGGTTAAAAACATTTTCATTTGAGCCGCGGTTGTATTCTGGGCTTCGTCCAGAATAACAAATGTCTGATTGAGTGTCCGTCCACGCATAAATGCCAATGGAAGTATCTCGATAATGCCCAGCTCAATCAGCTTTTTTATTTTCTCAGCCGGCATCATATCGTGCAGAGCATCATACACCGGTCTTAAATACGGATCAACTTTGGCTCTGATATCACCCGGTAAAAATCCAAGCGATTCACCCGCTTCCACCGCCGGACGAACTAAAACGATTCGATTCACCCGCTTTTCTTTCAACGCCGAAACGGCCACCGCCACCGCCAGGTATGTTTTTCCGGTCCCGGCCGGACCAATCGAAAAAACAATATCGTTTGCTTCAATAGCTTCAAGATATTTTTTCTGGCCTATGGTTTTTGGTCTTATTTTTAATTTTAGGGTGAAATCGCTAAGATGATCAGCCGCCATAATTTCTGCCGGGCTGCCGTTTCCCTCACTGACCATTTCAATCGAATAATTCAAATATTGCTCGGTAATATAATCACCCTGCTTCAGACGGAGCGTTAAATCGTTAAACAGCTTTTCAACTTTGATTACTTCGTCCTCGGACCCTTCAATAAAGATATTATCCCCGCGGGCCACTATTTGCACCTTAAAGGAATCCTCAATTCTGCGCAGATAGCAATCATTTTGCCCAAAAAGCAGACGAGGATCGAAGCCCTCAATCGAAATTGTTTTAGAAATTTTATGGTTTGTTTCAGTTCCCATATATCAATTATAATATAAAAACTATTCAGTAATATGCAAGCCGAGATCTTTGAGCATCTCAGAATCAACATCCGACGGAGCACCATCCATAAGCGAGGCGGCCGTCGTCGATTTCGGAAAGGCGATAACATCGCGAATACTGCTTTTACCGGTTATCAGGGCAACAATACGATCCAAACCGGCGGCAATCCCGCCATGCGGCGGCGCGCCGTATTCCAGAGCTCTTAAAAGAAAACCAAACATTTCCTCGGCCCGTTCATCGGAAAAGCCAAGAATATTCAGAATCTTCTGCTGGACATCGCGGCGATGATTCCTCATTCCGCCGGAAGCCAGTTCGACACCATTCAATACCAGATCGTACTGCTCGGCTCTGAGCTTACGTAAAGGATGATTCTGATCACTAATCGGCAGAGCACTGGTTTCGTCAAGCAGCGGCATATCCTCGTCCCGGGGTGATGATACAATATTATGCATCGCTTCCAGACGATCCTCATCCTCATTATATTCAAAAATCGGAAATCCGGTCACCCATAAAAATTCCCATTCTTTGTTATCCATCAAATTATGCTTCTTGCCAAGATATAGTCTCAGCTGCCCCAGAATAGATTCGGCTTTTAAGGCCTTTCCAGAAATGATAAATACCGCATCACCGACATTGGCTTCCAGTTTCTCACAAATTTTATCTTTGACATCCTCTCCGATAAATTTCAGAATCGGTGATTTGTCTCCATTCTCAGCTTTGAGAATATAAGCCAGCCCGCCGGCGCCAAGATTCTTGGCGAATTCGGTCAACTCATCAATCTGCTTGCGGGAATATGATGCGCCGTCTTTAAGACAAATCGCCGTGACGACACCGCCGTTTTTGACAACATCGGTAAAGACCTTAAAATCGCAGTCGGCGACAATATCTGATATATCATTCAATTCCATCCCGAACCGCAGGTCCGGTTTATCTATACCCCATCGTTTTATCACTTCAGCATACTCAAACCGCGGAAATGGTGTCACAATCTCAACATCAAGCACTTTCTTGAAAAGATGCGCCATCATTCCTTCGACAACGCTGAAAACATCGTCAACCGTAACAAATGACATCTCCAGATCAATCTGCGTATGTTCCGGCTGACGATCGGCTCGAAGGTCCTCATCGCGAAGACAGCGCGCCAGTTGATAGTACCGATCAAAACCGGATATCATCAGAATCTGCTTCAAAAGTTGCGGCGATTGTGGAAGCGCATAAAATTTCCCCTTTTGAATCCGGCTGGGGACAATATAATCGCGGGCGCCCTCGGGAGTTGATTTCATCAGAAGCGGCGTTTCGATATCATAGAAATTTTGCGAATCGAGATATTCCCTGATCGCAACCGTTGCCTGATGCCGCACCTTCATACATTCCTGAAGCGGCGGACGGCGCAAATCAAGATAGCGATATTCCAGACGAAGAACCTCGCTGGCGTTGGTTTCTTCGGCTATTTCAAAAGGCGGCGTTTTTGATTCGGCCAGAATAACAAAATCTTCCACAGCCACCTCAATCTCGCCGGTGGTCAGATTTTTATTTTCGGTTCCTTCAGGACGTTTCCCGACAACACCTTTGGCCGAAATTACAAATTCATGGCGGGCCGATACCGCCGTTTCAAAAACTTCCTTTTTTACCTTTTCAGGATTTATAACAACCTGCGTAGTTCCGTAGCGGTCCCTAATATCAATAAACAAAAGTCCGCCCAGATTTCGATATTCCTGGACCCAACCGTTTAGAATAACCGGCCGGCCGTTATCTTTAATTGTCAGTTCGCCGCAGGTGTGGGTTCGTTTCAAATCTTTGAATGAATACAATCGCTCTCCATTAACCTCATATCATTATTATAATTAGCTCGGCAAATTTAATGTCAGATTAACATATTTTTATTTCATCATAGCGCCCGAAAGTAAACAAATGTCGGCACTTTGTCAAGAGATTCAATGTTTAATTATTATACGCATATTATGCGAAAACAGCCTTTTTGGCATTAATGACTTGACAATTAAACATGAGTCGATTTTATTCGTTCAGGTTTAAGACATTGTAACCGATAGAATTAGGGATATGAATATTTCAAGATTCTTACATGAGAATATGATTGAGCTGGATCTTCAGACAGCTCAGGAACCAAAGCCGGAGGAAAACAACTCCGATAAGTGGAAATTCCGGAACAAAGAACGTCTGCTTTCGGATCTGGTTGGGATTCTTGAAATTTCAGGAAAAATCGGAAATCGCTGTAAATTGCTGACAGAATTTATCAATCGCGAGAAAAAAGCCTCAACCGGAATCGGCGATAATGTCGCAGTTCCGCATGTCCGCTCGATGCAGGCGAAAGAGTTCCTTATCGGTTTTGCTCGTTCCCGTGAGGGGTATCCGTTTGACACCATCGATGCAGAACCGGTTCATCTTTTTTTTGTAATGGCCGCCCCGCCGTATGACGATAATCTTTATCTGAAAGTTTTCAAAGCGCTGTCGGAGTCATTGCAGTATGAAACATTCCGTAACGAACTGATGGAAGCCGAAACCCCCTACGACATCATCCGCGCGTT
>CBFCZE010000043.1:0-19693 GCA_965602655.1 uncultured bacterium | reverse complement strand
CGGATAAATTGTTTTCTCATTCTTAATATTGAAAATAAATGTTTCGGCTGAATCCCCTGCGATACCTACCGGTCTACTTTGCGGTTCAACAGACCATCCGGGCGGTATATCCCATTTAATTGTATCTTCAAGTATAAACTCCCGGCTGAAGTTTTTTACGACAACTTCAAAAGCTGATTCCCCGAAATTATTGTTTTCGTCAATCAGAAACGGTTTGTCAAAAGATATACAATTTGTCTGAGCGGAAAAGACAAAATTACCCTCATCGGCGGTAATCTCATCCCAGGGCAGAACGGCGCCCATTTTTATTGGAGCAATTGAAATTTCGCTACTATCAACGGTTACCCAGACAAAGTGATACTTTAGTCCTGTTGCACTTGGATGCGACATACCTCCGCCGGAACTGCCGACATTGGTATAAAGTATATCATCATAGTTGCCGCTGAAATAAGTATGATAATGCCCTGAAAATAAGGCATCTACTCCGAAATTCCGAAATAGACTATGCAGAGTATCCGGCTTACCCTCAACGGTCGTTGTTTCCCAGAAAGGTTTATGGTAAAATACAACAGTATATTTGGCATCTGTATTGTCTTCCAGATCTTTTATCAGCCAGTCTATCTGTTCTTTGGAAAGTTCATCGCTTGAACTCCATCGGCTGTTATCAAGAATAATGAAATGAATATTACCTTCGTCAAAAGAAAAGTATGGCTGGCCTATATACTCAAGATAACAGTCTTCCATAAAATCTGTTTCGATATCATTGTTACCCGGTGTGTAATAAATAGGCATAGAAAAATGCGAAACAATTGATAAATATTCGGTCCATTTGTTACGCAGTCTTTCCTCATTATTTTCCGGACCCTCTATCATATCTCCAACCGTAATGACAAAATCAGGTTTCATTCTTTCCATTTCTTCAACTATTTGTTCATAAATGCCGGGGACCGCCCCGCCGGTACGGTCACCAATTACGGCAAAACGAACTGTGTTAAAAGCATTGGGACTACTTTCATCCGCAAAGGATAAAACAGTTGAAATTGATAATAAAAAAATGACTCCAATTGTTAGTAAGAAGATTGCCCGCCGCATAATAACCTCCGGATTTTTAATTTTTTCATGGTAACAATTGAAATTATTCTTTGTCTGGGAAAAAACAATATAAAACTTTATTTGGTTATACTTTTCTGAAATTAAAGGGCTAACGATTTTGATTTCGAGCGGATCGTTCCCTAAGCCAGCCGACAACCGGCGGGAGCCAGCAAAGATTGGCGGCTATTGTTTCAAAGGCGGTTAGTTTTTGGGTTATCGGGCTGAATCCCAAAACTCTAACCATCAGCAATCCCAACGGCGCCAATAATATTATGGCCAGACTGGTTAGCATGACCGGATTTTTGAAATAGGCTTTCAAGGTATCGGATAAGGAGTCGCTTTTTCTGTTTAAATAAATAAAACCGGAAACATTGGCGCCAATCTGGTCACTGAGGGCATAAAAATAAGGGATATAGAAGGCTTCGATAGAATAAACATCCAACCCCAGCCACCGGCTTCCCAAATCAACCACCCAGGGGAACATCATACCCAAAAGCTTACCCCAGCCATAAGCCTCAGCTAAGGAACCGGCCGATTTGGACAATCGCTTTCTAATAGAGTAAACACCTTCAAGAATACTCTCCCCCTCGCCGGACATTGTGCGGACAATTATCTGTCCAATAACGCTGAGTTGATAACCAAAATAGTCGAATAAGGCTCCGATAATTATTCCGCCGGCGAAACCGGGCAGGGTGAATTTTAGAAGTCCGCCAAATCCTTCCTCCTCATGGCAGCTACAGCTCCCGATTGGCTCTTTTCTCTCTTTTTCGTTGTCCATCATATACTTAACGTATTGCTGTATAAACGCATTTGCATAACAATTTTTTATTGTATAGAAACTGCCCAGATATTTTTTCCAAATAAATAAATTTTGACCTGAAAATTTTAAATAAAGGCAATTTTTATTCTTTCCGACACGTATTTTATGATTGACAGAATTCGATAATTTATTATATTTACTAAAGTTACGGCAATTACACACCTGGCGTACTTGGTTTTTGGATATGCTTTACGTATATATTTGGTATGACAATTAATTACCTTTAAATTATGGCGGGGAAAAAATGAAAACTGTTACAATCACCCTGGTTCTTGTTTTATTGACAGCGGTATTTTGTTTAGCTGAGCAATCTACCGAAATATTTTATGGGAAGAATCTTCTCAGGAGAAACCCAAATGTGGAGGTTTATCGGGAAAATGATCTCGGTATCCCGGTGCATGTTGAGGGTAACTTGGCCGTATCGGACAGAAACGGCGATAAAGTTGCGACGGCAATTCAGTTTTTTGAAAACAATCGAGGCGCCTACAAAATGGAATCGCCTTCCGAAGAACTGATTGTCCGCAAAGTAGAAGAAGACAATCTGGGCATGACTCATATCCGTTTTGATCAGCATTACAAGGGAGTGAAAGTTTTTGGCGGAGAATTGCTTGTCCACTTTAAGGCTTCGGGTGAAATGCGAACGGTTAATGGTATTTATGAGGCCTATATTGATCTTGACGTTACGCCGAGTCTGACCAATCAGGCCGCGGTCGAAATTGCCCATGATGAGTTATTGGGATTTTTTGGCGATACCAGACCGGAAGAGCCGGAATTGGTCGTCTTTCCCTGGCAGGGAACGCATTATCTCTGCTGGCGGCTATTCCTGTATTCGGAGACGCCGATGGGACGCTGGGAATATTTTATCGATGCTTCCAATGGCGACGTCGTTTTTAAGGCTAATCGAATTATGAATTCGGATGCTATCGGTACCGGTTATGGAGTCATGGGTGATTACAGAGATCATATTGATACCGACTATAACGGTGTCACTTTTTCGTTAACCGATTACACTCGCCAGTTAAATAATAATCCCTACGGCCACGATGGGCAGATGCCTGACAACAGCTATATTCAGACTTCGATAGCCGGTATCAGTTTGCCGGGATCGGTGGCCCTTGATGAAGACAATATCTGGGACAATCCCACTGTTCAGGCTCCGGCTGTGGATGGTCATTTTTATACCGGACTTGTGTATGACTGGATGTTGGAGACCTTTGATCGCAACAGCTATGATGACAACGGCATTTCCATGAGAGTTTCGGTTAACTATTCGGCCGAGGGTGATAACAATGCTTATTGGAACGGTTCCCGTATTGTCATCTGGAGCTGGGAGGCCGGGTGGTATTCGTTGGCCGGGTGTCCTGATGTTGTTGCCCATGAGTGGGGACATGCGGTAACCGATTATACATCCGATCTGGCTTATCAATTGGAATCGGGTGCCCTTAATGAGTCGTTTTCCGATATGATTGGCGCCGCTTTTGAATTTGCCCATCCTGAGTATGACACCCCTGATTGGTTGATGGGCGAAAATAGCACCTCCAGCGGAACCCCGTTTCGTGATATGGAAAACCCGCACGCATACGCCAACCCAGATTATTACGGAACATCAGATTGGTGGTGGGTTGATGTCGTCGGTTGTTTTCCCACAGGTGGTCCAAGCGGAAATGATTATTGTGGTGTGCATACAAATAATGGCGTCGGAAATAAATGGTTCCATCTTTTGTCGGAAGGCGGCATTCACCACGATGTTACCGTAACAGGAATAGGTATAGAAAACGCTATACAGATTGCCTATCGGGCAAATTCTTATTATTGGACAATCAACACTAATTATCACCAGGCCGCTCTCGCTACTATGTCGGCGGCCGACGATCTTGATCCAACACTTGACTGGAGAAAGCATGTGCTTAAGGCCTGGCACGCAGTGGGCGTTTCCCCGACAACCGCTAATGTAGATTTTGCCTATCCGGGCGGTATTCCGACTATGGTGACACCGGGCGCGGAGACTGCCTTTGATGTTACAGTATCGGCCACGCTTGGCGGCTCGATTGTTTCCGGAAGCGGTAAAGTGTATGCCTCGGTTGAGGGCGGTTCATTTATCGAAGCAACTATGACCGAAACGGCAACTGACCAATACGAAGTGGTCCTGCCTCCGACGCCATGCGAGGGTAATGTAAGATTTTGTATCAGCGTTGATGAAGCTACTAATGGTACTTTTTATGACCCTGACCCGAGTACACCTCTGCAGGCTCTGGCCATTACCGGAACAACGGTTGTTTTCGAGGATGATTTTGAAACCGATAAAGGCTGGACAGTTGATAATAATGTCCCCAGGTTCGGTGACTGGGAGCGTGCCGTTCCTCTTGATTGGGGCCGCGGTGATCCTCCGGCTGATTTTGATGGTTCGGGCTCATGTTATGTTACCGATAACATCGGGGAGGACTCACCTGGTGAAGGACTCACTCCGGACAATTCCGACGTTGATGACGGTTATGTGGCGCTGTTCTCACCAACATTCGATTTGTCAAGCGGTGATGCTGTTATTCATTACGCCCGCTGGCTATCGAATTCTCTTGGTTCAAATGTATTTATGGAACCGCTTCTTGTTTATGTTTCAAACAACAACGGGACCGATTGGACACTGGTTGAAACTGTTGGGCCGACCGGTTTGGTAGCATCCGGGGGATGGTATGAGCATACCTTTTTGGTCAGCGATTTTGTAACACCGACCGATCAGATGATGGTACAGTTTTATGTAGCTGACTTTACCGGCTCGATTGTGGAAGCGGCTATCGATGATTTTCAGGTCATCAGATATGAGTGCAGTGTCAATCCGCCGGTTGTTCTAACTACATCTTTACCGGATTGGACGGTTAATCAGCCTTATTCGGCTCAGGTTATTGCCGGCGGCGGAGTTGGTGCGCTGACCTGGTCGGATAAATTTGGCGACCTCGGCGGAACCGATTTTGCCATTTCATCTTCGGGTTTGATTACGGGAACGCCGACTTCAACCGGAACGATCTCGTTCACGGCTCTCGTTGCTGATGAAACCCCGGATGAACATGAAAGATTATTGAGTTTTACGATAAATGAAGCGCTGGTCATCGTGACGACAACAGTTCCTGAATGGACTGTCAATCATCCGTATTCTACCGAATTATCAACATCCGGCGGAACCGGTGAAAAAACATGGTTGGATCTGAATGATGATTTAGTCGGAACCGGGATGACTCTTAGCTCCGACGGAACGCTTTCAGGTACTCCCTCATTGGCCGACGATATCAATTTTACGGCTCAGGCCAGTGATGAGGGTGGAGCTGTGGAAACTCAGGCTTTGACGTTAACAATTAATCCTGAAGTATCAATTACAACTACGAGCCTGCCGGAGGCCTATGACACCAAGAGTTATTCTTACCAGCTTGAAAGCGCCGGCGGAACCGGTACGATGTCATGGGTGGATCGGGACAATGATCTGGATGGTACCGGCCTGACACTTTCAGCAACGGGGCTATTATCGGGAACGCCATCAATCGGTGTTACGACGCTTGGCTTTTATGCCAAAGTCACGGATATTACCGGCAGCACCAAATACAGAATTCTTAATTTGACAATTAATGAGCCGTATATTTGCGGAGATGTAAATGATGATGAACTGATTAACATTTTGGACATCGTTTATCTTATCAATTATAAGTATAAGGAGGGTGACCCGCCGGTATATATGGAAGCGGGCGATGTTAATTCGGATACTAATCCGGACGGGCTGATAAATATTCTGGATATTGTCTATTTACTGAACTATAAATATAAAGAAGGTCCCGCCCCTGTCTGCATTTAGGAAAAATAAATATAGTATAAAAAAAGGCCCCCGTATAAGATGGGGGCCTTTTTTATTATTCGAAACATCATTTAAATATAGTACAGAATGGCTCAGCGCCGTCTTTGTATTTGAAGTTTATTAGATAAACAATATCAAGTATGTTGATTAATTCATCGCTGTTAACATCTGCATAGGCGGGACGAACCGGAGCCGGACCTTCTTTATATTTAAAATTTATTATATATACAATGTCTAAAATATTTACCAGATCATCATCATTGGCATCGCCGCATATAAAATCGCAGGCATCGCCAATGCCGTTAAAATTGGAATCATCCTGATCGGGATTGAAAACATCCGGACAGTTATCCAATTCTCCACAGCGGATGGGATCGGATTCAGCATCTGAGTAACCATCACCATCGCTATCGTAGCAGTACTGCACACGGGCGCGGATGGCGAAGTCTTTATCTGTTTGAGGCAAATAATCTATACCGTTTTCTGAGAAGTAAGAATCGCCTGTATATGGACCATAGTAAACATACGGAATGAATTCAGAATATTGCCCTCCCCACGCCATATCAACCAGAAAAGTTTCGCCCGGGGTTAAACCATAGACCGACGAAAGCGGTATTTCATGATAACCAAACCTGTAAAATTGAGGAAGGGTTCCGCTTGTCGTGGATATTAAGCCTTCCGGCGAATTATCGACCATACCATTAAATATTCGTATCGAATAGGGTTGTGGAATTACTGCGAATACTCCTATTTGCACGCCGACCAATATACCTTCAGCCGGAGCCGTAAAATCCAATGCGCCATAGGTGGTTTGAAACAGGCCATGCAGCCATTTATAAACGGAACCTGAATATCCGGGATGATGTGTAATAGTATATCCCAATAGTTCTCTCTGGGTAAGGGTTGCGGTTACATCCAGATCCGGTCCATAGGCAATATCCTCGACGGAAACACCGGTAGGATTGCCGAATACATCCGTGGCGCCCGGATAGGTAATATCGTTAAATGAGGTAATATTAATTGCACCCGGAAATGGGTCTCCTGGATCCATGACATTCATCCTATTATGTATTTGATCCAAACCGTCGGCCTCTTCAATGTCGACTATTCGCCAATTATCATCTGCGTTTGAAAATGAAACGTCATTATTACAATGCCAGATCACCAATCCCTCGCCCAATATGTCGGCATCAAAACCGATGGCTCTTCTATTTTCGATCAAGAAGTAACGTTCACCCTGGAATGTATCATCCCAGAGTCTATATACAATTGCCTCATTTTCCACCGGCGGAATTTGGATTGTTTCGGTACCATTGATATCAATCGGGCTCACAAAACCTAATTGCTCTTTACACCATGCACAAAAATGCGTTGGGCGATGATCGGCATCGGGGCTATGATATGTTGCCCCCCAACTACCTACAGCCATTAAACACCAGGTCCCTACACCGTAACTTGAATTATCGGTATCATACAGATCCGGTAAACCCAGGACATGTCCATACTCATGACAGAAAACTCCTATTTGCATGATGACATCTGTTGTCCCGTCTCCCTTTTCGGCGCCGGTTACGAAATATCTTTCAACAGAGATAAAGCCGCCTCCGGCACGAGGGTCATCGGTAACAAACATCGATCCTGCCGCATTGGATAAAAGCCATTGGTGTGACCAGATATTATTGTCATCACCACCTTCGGCGGCACCATCGGGGAAGATCACCGTAATCCCGTCGACAACTCCATCGTCATCTCCGGAATTGGGAACACCATCAGGACCATCATTATCAAATTGCGAAAAATCGATATCGGCATCGGACGCCTCAAGAAGGCTCCAGAGAAAACCGCCGGAGTTGCGAGGGTAATAAGAAGAGACCCCATAATTATAAGCATAAAAGTACTGTGTTTCCTCAGCCGTATAAGGTCCATAAACAGTTCCGGAAAGCTGAAATTGACCATATGAAACCTCGTCATAATAATCGGACATACTTCCCGTCGGATTATAGCCGAAAAGATGTTCATTAAAATCTGACGGAACATAAGTATGTGCAACATCACTGTAATTACCCATCAACACCGGGATTTCTACATTTGTAGTTCGGGAACTTATAGGTAAGCCGGCTTTGATCAGCAATTTTTTATCTTGCTTTATTCTTTGCAGTCGTTTCGCGATACCGGAACCGCCATAATATTGCGAAAACCTCTTTTGAGCCTCTTTTACCTCCGGAGGCATCTCAATTCCCGGTGCGGGCGGCATAACAGCAATCGATGATGCTGCCATTAGATTCAGTAAAATTACACCAATTAGAGCCGTAAGCCTTTTTTTCAACATAATTACTCCCATGTTATATATATTGAATCTTCCAATTATTCAAATTACATATTAGGCCATAGATACTTGTGCCAGTAACAAAATACTCATTATGTATAACCGTTTCTTGAGCTTAGCAGACTGTAATTGCTATTTATAAGAATCTCAAGGCATATTTATTTCAGTGCTGTGCTATCTAATACACTGTTGAAATGATTCCTTTATCATATAAATGTCGTGTCAGGGGAAAAAATATTACAGGATTTGTTGAATATATATCAGATTTTAATCGTAATATGGTAGGAATTTACCCGGGACAGGCTATTATTTGGATTATATTTTAAGAAAAAGCCGATTTTATAATCAAAATAAATAACTTGACGAAACTGCAAAGAATTATTATACTAATCGACTAACTCTTTGGGCCCATAGCTCAGTTGGTTAGAGCAGCTGACTCATAATCAGCGGGTCCCAGGTTCGAGTCCTGGTGGGCCCAGATTGATGTTTGACAGGATTATATGAATTTCGGGCAATTAGCTCAGTTGGTTAGAGCGTTCGGTTCACATCCGAGAGGTCACTGGTTCGAATCCAGTATTGCCCAGTTAAAAGGATATCGGATATGACCGATACAAAATATATGCAGATACGATGTGCTTGTATAGGCCTGAAAAAAACCGGGCATAAAATAAACGAGGATGAAAACCTGGCGCAGTCTTAAAATAAAATGAGACTGCGCCTTTTTAATTTGGCCGTTTACGGGAGAATTAGATGTCGATGAAAGAAGATTTGGAGCTTTTGCTAAAACTGCAGGTTTTGGATTATGACCGAGGAGAGCTCGAACGTTCTAAAGAGTATATTCCCGATATGATGGAAAATCTGAGGCGGGAAATTAGTGAAAATGAAGAAAATTTCAAAAATAATGAAAAAGAATTGGCTGAGGCTACCGTCACTCAGAAAAATCTTGAGTTGGAAATTTCCAGCCTGCAGGATAATTTGAAAAAGCTGAAGTTGCAGATGATGGCTATAAAGACCAATAAAGAATACGATGCTCTGGTTTCCCAAATAGACGCCGTCAAAGAATCTATTAATGAAAAAGAAACAAATCTTTTGGAAATTATTGAAAGAACAGAAATTCTGGAAAGCAGTATTGAAGAATTCAGGAAAAAATCGATTGAAACAAAAAAGCAGAATGATGACCAATTAAGCATTCTTCAGGAAAAAATGGATTCGGTTGGCACCAAGGTTCAAATGAAAGATGATGATCGGCAGAATATAGTTGTCCGGGTACCCAAAAGAATTATGTCGATTTATGAAAGGATTCGCAAAAACCGGGGTGGATCGGTTGTTGTTGCCGTCAAAAAAAGGGCCTGCGGAGCCTGTTTTAAGGCTCTTCCTCCACATCTGATTCAGGAGTTAAAACGGGGCGACCAATTAATTACCTGCGATAATTGCGGACGATTATTAATCTGGCAGGATGATAATAGCGAATAAAACTAAATTTATATTATTGGATATGGGAAAAATATTTGAAAAAGACGGTTTGACTTTTGACGATGTGCTGTTGGTTCCGAATCGTTCGGAAGTATTGCCCCGCGATATAGATATTTCAACCAAACTTACATCGGATATTAATTTAAATATTCCATTAATATCGGCGGCCATGGATACGGTTACCGAATATATGATGGCCATCGCGGTTGCTCGTCAGGGTGGTTTGGGTATTATTCATAAAAATCTCTCTCCTCAAGCGCAGGCGGCACAGGTGGATAAGGTTAAACGATCGGAATCGGGGATGATTGTTGATCCGATAACGCTCCCGCCGGATAGGCCGATAGGTGAGGCGCTGGCGGTGATGAAAAAATTCCATATATCCGGAATTCCGATATCGGAAAAAGGAAAATTGGTCGGAATTTTAACCAACCGCGACCTTAGATTTAATAAAAAACTTGATTTGCCTATATCAGAGGTGATGACCAAAAATAATCTGATTACGGCTCCCGAAGGAACCGATTTGGATACGGCTCAGGAACTTTTGCATGAAAATCGGATTGAAAAACTATTGATTGTCGATGACCAAAATTACCTCAAAGGGATGATTACCGTCAAAGATATCATGAAAAAGATTCAGCATCCGCTGGCATGTAAAGATAAACTGGGCCGTTTGCGGGTTGGCGCTGCGGTCGGAGTATCCTCCGACCTGGAGGAACGTTCCGAGCTTCTGGTCAAAGCCGGTGTTGATATTCTGGTGGTTGATTCCTCGCATGGTCATTCGGTTGGTGTTTTAAAGACGGCAGAAACGCTGAAAAAGAAGTTCCCCAATATTCCGGTTATGGCCGGAAATGTGGCCACCAAAAAAGGCGCTCAGGCATTGATCGACGCCGGTGCGCAATCTGTAAAGGTCGGTATTGGTCCCGGCTCAATTTGCACTACAAGGGTTGTTACCGGAGCCGGTGTACCTCAGATTACGGCAATTATGGAGGCCTGCGAGGCGGCCTTAAAGCATAAAATTCCGGTGGTTGCCGATGGCGGCATCCGCTATTCGGGTGATATAGTCAAGGCTCTGGCGGCGGGAGCTTCGGCTGTCATGGCCGGTTCCCTATTTGCCGGGACCGAAGAATCGCCCGGCGAAACGGTCCTGTTTGAGGGTAGAACCTTTAAGGTTCACAGAGGCATGGGATCGGTTGAGGCTATGAAGGAAGGTAGTCACGACAGATATTTTCAGGAGCATCAGGAGGATGCCTCCAAATTTGTGCCTGAAGGAATTGAAGGACGGGTTCCTTATAAAGGCGAACTGGCTGATACAATTTATCAACTGACCGGTGGAATTCGGTCAGGTATGGGTATTTGCGGTTCCTCAGATATTAAGCAATTGCAGGAAAAAGGCAGATTTATCAGGATAAGTCAGGCCGGCGTTTCCGAATCTCATCCGCATTCGATAACTATTTCCAAAGAGGCGCCTAACTACCGCCGTATGTTTTAGAAAATGAGTGTTAACTATATATAATAACGTAAGTGCAGAAAGAGGATTTACGGTCGCGCTTTATGACGTAACTTAAAGTGAGGAAAGTCCGAGCTCCAAAGAGCCGGGATGCCCGGTAATACCGGGGCGGAGAGATCCGACGGAAAGTGCCGCAGAAAATAGACTGCCCACCTGTTAATCTTATGATTAACAGCGGTAAAGGTGAAAACGAGGTGTAAGAGACCCCGCTCGTACAAAGCAGATTTTGACGAGGGTAAACCCCATCCGGAGCAAGGCCAAATAGGAAAATAGGGGCTGGCTCGCCCTGCACTATTTTCGGGTAGGCCGCATTGAGCTGGCAGGTAACTGTCCGGCCCAGATAAATGACCGTACTGCCTCAGGGCAGAACAGAACTCGGCTTATAATCCTCTTCCTGCTTACAAGAAAAAGGAATCTGCTATGAACTGGGTAACCAGATCGATACCACCTAAGTGGATAGTGGCTCCTGAACCGGATCCTGAGCAGGTCCAGGATATTAGTGCCAATCTTGGTCTTGATAAAATCATCGTCAAGATTCTTTTTAACCGGCAGATTGATACGCCCGCCGCCATAAAACAATTCCTTTCTCCCAATCTTGAAGATTTGGGCGATCCTTTTTCATTAAAGAGTATGGAAGAGGCCATCGAAAGAATTATGACGGCCCTCCGCGAGAATGAAAAAATTATGGTTTATGGCGATTATGATGTCGATGGCATTACGGCAACTTCTTTGCTTTATCTGGTTTTGAATAAGCTTGGCGCTCAGGTGGCATATTATCTACCGAACCGCCTGGTTGAAGGTTATGGACTTTCAAAACAGGGCATAGATGAGGCCGAAAGGCAGGATGCAACATTAATTATCTCTGTCGATACCGGCGTTACGGCCGTGGATGAGGTTGAATATGCGCGTCAAAAGGGGATTGACTGTATCATAACCGACCATCATGAGCAGGGCGAACAGCTTCCCAAACCAGTTGCTTTGATTAACCCCAAACGAAATGACTGCGACTACGAATGCCGCGAACTGTCCGGAGTAGGTGTTGCCTTTAAACTGGCACAGGCGTTATACCGAAGGCTGCAACAGGATGAAACGGAATTGGAGGAACATCTTGATCTGGTGGCCCTGGGAACCGCGGCTGATATTGTCCCGCTTGTTGGGGAAAATCGTATACTGACAAAATTCGGAATCAGCCAAATTGCCCGAACAACCAAACCGGGATTAAAATCGCTGGCCTTTGTCTCTGGATTAATGGGGAAAAAGATAGGGACCGGACAGGTTGTTTTTATTCTGGCGCCGCGTATCAATGCCATTGGAAGATTGGGCGATGCGGCCAGTGCCATCAAGCTTCTTACCACTAAAGATGAACGAGTTGCCTCAGAGATTGCGCGAACACTGGATAAGGAAAATCAGAGACGTAAAAATATTGACGAAAAAACTTTAATCGAAGCGCTGGAACAGATTCGTCAGACGGTTGATCTGGAAAATGATAAAGCAATTATTCTCTCATCGCAGGGGTGGCATCAGGGCGTTATTGGGATTGTTGCCAGCCGACTGGTCGAAAAATATCATCTGCCGACAATAATGATTGCCGTTGATGGCGGCGAGGGTAAAGGATCGGCGCGGTCCATACCCGGATTTCATCTCTGCAACGCTCTCAAGGAATGCGAGGATTTACTCTTGCGATACGGCGGTCATAAATATGCCGCCGGATTAACCATCGATCCGACTAAAATTGATGTCTTCCGAGAAAAAATGAAAGAGGTCTCGCATAATCTTCTGACATCCGATGATCTGATAGCGAAATTAAATATCGATGCCGAAGTCGAACTGTCGCAGATAAACAACGATCTTCTTGATGCACTGGAAACGTTTGCACCGTTCGGCCCGCAGAACATGCGGCCGGTGTTTCTGACCCACAACTGCGAAATAGTCGGTCAGGCATACTGTGTCGGGAAAAATCATCTGAAGATGAAAGTCCGCAAGGGTGAGGCGGTCTTTGACGTCATCGGTTTTGGTTTTGGCGATTGGGTCAACAACCTGACCGGGCGCGGTTGTCTGGTTGATCTGGTTCATGTGGTTGAATACAACACCTGGGAAGGCCACACGCGAATACAGCTTCGTTTGAAGGCGATCAAGCTGGCTTCCGGTGATGCGACATATTAGGATAGATCCGTGACCGTTCTGGAAAAATTTCAAAACGGCGATCTCTCGGCACTGGCCAGGATTATATCGTACATCGAGAACCGGGAAGAAAACTACGAAAAACTTCTGACCAGGCTGTATCCGAAATCGGGTCATACAATAAAAATCGGTTTTACCGGTCCGCCCGGGGCCGGGAAATCTACCATTGTCAATGAAATCTCCAAAATGTTATCGGCCGAGGGGAACAAGATTGGAATTATTGCCGTTGATCCGACCTCACCTTTTACCGGCGGGGCGCTTCTGGGTGATAGAATCAGGATGCAGGATATGCCGTCGGACGGTTCGGTGTTTATCCGCTCGATGGCGACCCGCGGCTCGACCGGTGGGTTGGCAGGGGCAACCAATAATGTTACTATTGCGCTCGATGCTTTCGGCTTTGACTATGTACTTATTGAGACGGTCGGAGTCGGACAGGTCGAACTCGATATAATAAATACCTGTGATGCCGTGGTGGTGGTGCTGGTACCGGAATCGGGCGATGCTATCCAGGCGCTTAAGGCGGGATTGATGGAGATTGCCGATATCTTTGCGGTCAACAAGGCCGATCGTCCGCTGTCGGAAAGCATTGTCGCCGAGCTGAACAATGTCCTCGATATCAAACGCGAGAAAACCGGGTGGAAACTTCCGGTTCTGCCGACCGAAGCGGTCAATAACAAAAATATTGATACTCTATTAAACGAGCTAAAAAGCTTTGTTCAATTTTCAAAAAAGACTGGTCTCTTTGAGAAACATCGCCGCGCACAGATAAAAAAGAAAATATTCGGTATTATCAATTATCAGCTCGCCAGTATAATGGAAACCAAAATCGGCGGTGTGGAAAATCTTGACAATCTTGTCAACGATATCTATGCCGGCAAAACCGATCCCTTCACGGCGAGCAAGAAATTGCTGAAACTATCCAATCTGGATTGATTTAATATTTCCTAATTTCAATTATGGGCAGATCAAAATCCCCTATGGTTTCGATAATATTTTACTAACTCACCGCCCGAAGCGGCGGGTGCGGCACACGGGCATAAAATATGTTTTTCAAGCATTTATCTGGGAAATCTCGAACCTATATTCTGCCACACAATTATTTTCGAAACAATATATCTGATGGCTCGTAAGGTTAGCTATAATTAAGACAAGGACTATTATTAAGATCGTAAGGAAAAGATAATGAAAGTAAGTATAGTAATCTTGTTGCTGTCAGGCGTTTTGGCTCTCTCAACAGCGGTTGATGCCAATAATAAGCAGAAATCTGGTCAGATCGAAGGAAAAATCACTGATAAAACAACCGGAAATCCAATTATCGGTACCACAATTTATCTTGCAGACAAATTTGGTGGAGCGGTTGCTGACGAGAATGGTAAATTCCTGATACAAAATCTTGATTCCGGTATCTATGCTCTGCGTATCGGCCATGTGGGCTACAAGCCGATTCGAATTGATAGCATTGAAGTCAAAAATGGAACCATCGCAACCATCAACGTCGAGTTAGAAGAAAAACCTATTGAGCTTAGAGGAATCATAGTCACCCCCGGACGATTCAATATCATGGGAACGGAAGCAACTGCCACTCAAAGCCTAACTCGTCGCGAATTAGAGACGATCCCACAAGTGGGCGAGGATCTGTATCGGGCTGTGTCACGTCTGCCCGGTGTATCGGGCGAAGATTTGTCATCCCGTTTTATCGTCCGTGGTGGAGAACACGACGAAGTTTTGGTAACGCTTGACGGATTGCAGGTCTACGAACCTTTTCATCTAAAAGATTTTCTAGGCGGACTTTTCAGTGCTATTGATGCTTCGGCCATTGAGGGAGTTGATCTCCTAACCGGGGGATATACTGCACAGTATGGCGACCGTACCAGCGGGGTTTTCAATATCAAGACTCATCGACCGCCAACTGGTCTAAAAAAGGTATCGGCTGGAGTAAGTTTTATGAACGCTCATTTCATGACCGAAGGGACATTCTCGAATAACCGCGGATCATGGCTTTTGTCAGGCCGAAGAGGCTATCTTGACGTTCTACTTAAATTAGTGGGAGAGGATGGAAACCTCAAGCCGGTCTATTATGATTTTCTCGGTAAGCTCCAGTATCAACTGAACGAAAAGCATATCTTTTCAGCTCATTTTTTACATGCCGGAGATAGATTTCGGATTGTCATTGATGAAGACAACGATGCGGATACGATTATAACCAGCTATGACAATTCTTATGGGTGGTTCAATTTGAAATCAGCAATGAATGATCGTCTAATGGGAAGCACGATACTTTCCATAGGCAAGGTTACGCATAATCGGTATGGACGTGAATTTTGGGCCAGACAACAATTAACCGACGGTATAGTTAATGATGAGGGGAGCTTCACGGTCATGAGTTTTAAATCCGAATGGGATCTTGAAGTATCCAAGAGATATATTCTGAAGGCTGGGATTGACGTACGTGATCTCTCGGCTGATTATGACTATTTTCTTATCGATCAGATCTATGCTTCAACCGAATCAGATGTAAATTTGGAACGAATCGACACCATTCAAACCAACCTTCAGCCATCCGGAAATCAGATTGGCGCTTATCTTTCGCATCGATTCCAGGTGAACAATCCTTTAACACTGGAAATCGGCGGACGTTATGATAGACATTCATATACCGGTGATGAAAAGTATTCGCCCCGTATTAACATGGCCTGCCGGTTGGGCGAAAATACCACATTACGCGGCGGCTGGGGATATTACTATCAAGCGCAGAGAATTGATGAACTCTCGCCCGGTGATCGGATCACAACATTCCAGACGGCAGAAAAGGCTGAACATAAAACGCTTGGACTGGAACATGATTTTGGTACCGGTGTAAAACTACGGATTGAGACTTACCACAAGAAATATAGCGAATTAAGACCCGAAAACCGCAATTCATTTGACAGATTGACCGGCTTCCCGGAGTACGAAGATGACCGGACCATTTTTTATCGCAATGGCTCTACTTCCAGAGGTATAGAGGTGTTCCTGAAGCGTGAGAAGGGGAGTAAGTTTACGTGGATATTGAGTTATGCCCTTGCCGAGGTCGAAGATATGGTTGATAGTGTACGATTTAAAAATGTCTCCGATCCCAGCGGCACCGTTATCGCTTACAATCGTTCTTTCCCGAATATTTTCGATCAGAGGCATACTTTATACATGGACATGAGTTACCGACCAAACTTGAAATGGCAGTTCAATGTTGCTTTATCTATGCACTCCGGTTGGCCCTACACCGGTGTGGAATTGCAATCGGGTGACCTGGGTGATGGCGGGACCAGCTACTGGTTAAACGCCGGGGAAAGACTGGCAAAGAGATTTCCCTCATACAACCGGATTGATGTTCGCCTGAATCGGTATTTTGATGTCTGGGGTGGGCGGTTGACAGCTTTTCTTGAGATTATCAATATATTGGGAAAAGAAAATGTGCGCGGTTACAACTATTCAATACAATTGAGTTCTGGCACTCCATATATTCACAGCGAATCGGAAACAAACATGAGCAGACTGCCAATATTGGGTGTGAGCTATAGTCTGAACATGTAACGATTAGGTTACTGATCAAAGAAGACGCTTATTTGCCGGTCGGTCATCCCGGCAAATAACGCATACTATTTGATTTGCAAACTGGTTCCGACTACATTAACTTCCCGGTCGATTGTTAATTTCACGCCACCGGTTTTGCCGGATGTTCGGGCCGGCGGTTCGGAAAGCTCCCAGTTATCGGGATCGCTCGGATCGCCGTCCAAATAAGTTACCTTCCAGAAATATTCAAGAGGGTAATAGGCATCGAATTCCACCGTCCAATAATTGGCGTAGCCGTATATTTCATACACACCGTATGACGGGCTTTGTAAATCGCTTTGAGATATTGACAGAAAATATATCCAGCCGTCGTTATACCCAAACTCACTGTTTATAAAATCAAGAATTTCGGCATTTCCGTAATATTGCAGAGCGGCAAACGCAAATTGAACAAACGGTTCGCACTGACTGAGCGTAACGGTGTCAACACTGTTCACTGTAACGGTATCATAATGATTTATGGCTACGGTAACAGTGTCAATAACCATGACAGTATCATAAATATTTTCTGTGATGATTAAGGTATCGGTGGTGCTATTGAAAACGGTATCTAAAACAATAATTGTGTCGGTTCCTTCACCGATGTATGTGGTATCGTACTGAAATAGCGTATCAATCGTAAAAAGAGTGTCGAAAATCAAAACCGTGTCAGCCGGTTTTTCGATATATTCAATCTCTTTGAT
The DNA here is from genome assembly GCA_965602655.1 of uncultured bacterium. GTDB lineage: Bacteria > Zixibacteria > MSB-5A5 > GN15 > PGXB01 > JAAERC01. The sequence continues at coordinate 2,164 of CBFCZE010000043.1, read as the reverse complement.
ATACTCGGTCGATGTAATCGTTTTTTGTTTGTCGCATCCAGGCATTAATGCCAAAAAAACTAAAATTGTCAAAATCGCCAGGGCGAGTATAAACTTCTTCATTTTCAGACTCCCTTCGGGGATAATTTTCCCATTAAGACAGATATTTTGAAGACTGTTTCAGCAAATAACAGTCCGACAACTGCTTCGACAGAGCAACGATCAGTCATCCTGTTGCAGCACAATTAATTAGAGTTAACTATACTCCCCAAAGGGAATTTGGGGCATACAAAATAAAGGAAAAACGATGCGGAGAAGCTGTAAATCGGCATTATTGGGTAATTGATCTCCAAGTGATCCGTCGCTAAACTGTTATTTCCATAAATCTTGCTTTTTGCACGTAATTTCATTATTATCAATAGTTAAGCAAGATTCGAGGTAATTTATGTTTGATAAAAAATTTCTGGATGATTTAAATAATAAAAAGAAAAAATGGGACAAATCGGCCGAAAAATTTCGTGCCCGAAAAACCCGCCCCAAATTCATAACGATTTCCAGTGATGAAGTGGATGAGCTGTACACCCCCGAAAATCTGACCGGCTTCAATTACGAAGAAAAGCTCGGTTTTCCAGGGGAATATCCATATACGCGCGGGGTTCATCACACGATGTATCGCAGTCGTCTCTGGACGATGCGCCAGTTTGCCGGGATGGGCACACCGAAGCAGACCAATGAACGGTATCATTATCTTCTCAATCAGGGACAGACCGGTCTTTCGGTTGCTTTTGATCTGCCGACATTGATGGGTTTCGACAGTGATCATGCCAGGTCACTTGGCGAAGTCGGCAAGTGCGGCGTGGCGGTTGACTCACTCGGCGATATGGAGATACTTTTTGACGGTATCAATCTTGGCGATGTCTCGACCTCAATGACCATCAATGCTCCGGCCTCGGTGCTTCTGGCGATGTATCTGGCGGTGGCCGAGAAGCAAAAGATTCCTTTTGATAAAGTCCGCGGGACCCTTCAAAATGATATCTTAAAAGAATATATCGCGCAGAAAGAATGGATCTACCCGCCGGAACCGTCGATTCGCCTGATCACCGATCTGATGGCTTTTTGTACCGACCATGTTCCGCAGTGGAACACAATTTCTATCTCCGGGTATCATATTCGCGAAGCCGGTTCAACGGCGGCGCAGGAGTTGGCTTTTACATTGTCGGACGGATTTACCTATATCGAGGCGGCGATAAAAGACGGGCAGGATGTTGACAAATTTGCACCGCGTCTGTCGTTTTTCTTTAATGCGCATCAGGATTTCTTTGAGGAGATCGCCAAATACCGGGCCGCGCGGAGAATTTTTGCCCGCCGTATGAAAGAAAAGTACAAAGCCAAAAAAGAACGAAGCTGGCTTCTGCGGTTCCATACGCAGACAGCCGGATGTTCGCTGACAGCCCAGCAGCCTGAGAATAACCTGATTCGTACAGCGTACGAAGCGATGTCGGGTGTTCTGGGCGGGACACAATCTCTGCATACTAATTCAATGGACGAAACACTGGCCCTTCCGTCGCAGAAAGCGGCCCTGCTTGCGCTTCGCACCCAGCAGATTCTGGCGCATGAAACCGGTGTTGCGAACACGATTGATCCGCTGGCCGGGTCGTATTTTGTCGAATCGCTGACGGATAAAATTGAAGCCGATGCCGAAGCGTACCTTGACGAAATCGAAAAACGGGGCGGCGTACTAAAGTGCATCGAGGAAGGGTTCCAGCAGCGTGAAATTGCCAGGGCGGCGTATCGGTATCAAAGAGAGATTGAAAAGGAAGAACGGATTATTGTAGGGATAAATAAATATACGATGGATAGCAAAGAGATTGAAATCCCGATTTTATATATCGACGAGCAGGTGGAAAAGGACCAGGCGGCGTATGTCAAAGAGATTCGCGAAAAACGCGACAACGATAAAGTCAAACGGACGCTCGAAGATTTAGTAACGGCGGCTAAAGGCAACGGCAACACGCTCAAGGCGATTCTTGATTGTGTTCGGGTATATACGACCGAGGGTGAGATAAGCGATGCATTAAAAACCGTCTTTGGCGAATATATCGAACCACCGTTTATTTAGATTTGGATATGGGCGAAGAAAATAAAAAACATACTTGTTTTGTTGCCATGCCAATAGGAAGCAGTG
>CBFCZE010000042.1:0-19778 GCA_965602655.1 uncultured bacterium | reverse complement strand
TTTAATCATCGACACCGCACCGTTCTGGCCAATTACGATATCACTCTGAAAGGTGCGACCATTTTTTCCCTTGATGACAGCATAAACAGCCAGTCAAATCTGGGGGCTCTTCGCAACCGGCAACTCCGTGAGTCGGGTATTGTGTCGGCGGCGTTATCGGCTATTGGAGTCGGTTTGCATGGCCGGGGGGCACTCAATGATATCCCATCGGAGCAAAGAACCAAGGCTGTTTCCAATGAACTGAAGCGTGCCAATGACCGAACGGCGGCACAGATTATGGCCGAGGTTTTGCATATCACTACCAATAGACTTCCGGTCGGCGAGGAGGTCCTGATCGCCTCGACTATCACTGAGGGCGTCCGGGTAAAACCGGGCAAAGAGGCCGGCGGTAATCCGACTATAGCTGTAGGAGCACTTTTTGGGAAAAGGGAACATCGCGCGCAGTATGGCCTGCCGATGATAAACAATGTAACACTTCTCTCTATGGGCAGTGATGTTATCGACGGAACCACCAAATCGGTTAAAGGACTGCATTCAAGTTTTACGGCAATGTTTTTAACCGAGTCGGGAGTGAAACGTCACCTTCCGGATATTTATGTCCAGCGCTGGATGGGCGGAGCCTATTTTGATGAGTTTAATCCTCGCGAAGCTTCGCTCCTTGATGCTGCTGAGATTATAAGCAAATCTTATGGTTTCTCCGGACCGGATAAACTCAATGCCTTTTTCCTGGAACGTAAGAGACATCATGTGGCGATGGATGAGTTAAATGAAGCCGGTGTGGGTACACCGTATGATAACGACGGTGACCTGTTTCCGTCATTGATTCTGGGCTTTAAAGATGCCGAGTTTCCAAATGGCTCCCGGCTTAATTCGATGGTTGGCGAAATCGGCGGTTCGGCCGAATGGGCGGTTGGTGTTTTACCGCTTGTCTGGCGCGGGGGACAGGCTATCGGTATGCTGACCAGTCAGACAACCCTGACACGAACCGATCTTAGTTCTGAGGAAAAATGGCGCCAGCGTTTTCATTTTACCGAAGAAGAGTTTATGCTTATGCAGGATGCTCGTTTTGAGCAGAAACCGTATTTTACCATTCAGGATATAGTGGAAGATCCGTTTGCCGGCGGTATCAGCGCCTTTGGGGCCATTACCGATAATTATTATTTGCCATATCTGGAAGGTGTAAGTTTTAACGAGGTCGATGACACCGTCACAGCCAATACGCTGGTAATTAATTCGCTGGGAATAATGGAAGTCTGGCGATTTGTTTTTAAATGTAATCAGGGAGTAAAAAACAGCCGCGAGATGATGGCCTCACCCAAAGATAATCTTATTAATTTATCCGGCAGCGATCTGGAAAAAGCAATTGGTGACTATATGGAAAACGATCGCTCCAGAATGCGTTTTCGTATTTGTTTTAATAATGAATACTACCCGGCCCTGATTCCTGTAAGAGATAAACTGGTTCTGTTGCATAATGCAGTTGAAACGCTTATTGAACGCGGGGCGCTCAATGATAAGGATAGAGAAATAATAGAGGCGACCCAGAAAGTCGCGCACCACTGGTTTGTTAATAACGATTAGCCAGATCAAAAATAAAATCTAAACGATGTAAAATACGAATCGGCGTACCCGCCAAATTCTGAGCCGTATTTTATGGTCGACGGAATTACATATGACGGAAATGTCATTGCTTTGCCGACACCAATAAACGCTCCTGCCGACAGATAAATATTTTCAGCAATATTATATTCCAGTGTCGGTGCAATTAGAATCGAAAGGTCATTAAGATTCCAGATTAAATTATTAGCGGCGATAATCAGCGGGGTAACTTGATAACTTGCACCCGGCATCAGATAATGTTGTCCCCGCAAGTAAACCGAACCCTCGAAATATGCTGTCCCTGACGGGATTAATGAATAGTCGGCAGCTTTATTTTCGCCCGGTTGATTATAATGATATTCAATAAAGCCGTACATCCTATCGGTCAGACTGTAATCCAGACCAAGTGTTCCACGGAAGTAATTGTCTTCATCTGTTTTGTCATTTTCCTTTAATGCGTCAGGAATTACGTATGCCGCTTCTATCCAAAAACCTGCCCCGCCGATAGCCCGGGTCAAATCAAAGCCGATTAATAAATTTTCCTTAAATCCCAATGCCAGAAAAGAAAAATCGGTCCGGGCCGCATAAAATTTGCTTCTTAAATATACAGCAGAATATTTAAATTCAAAATCTTCGCCAAATAAATAGCCGGCGTCGAATTCACCCATAAATCCAATTGGGGCTCGAAACCGTATCGCATCTACTCCCATTCGCTCTTCGCTGTCAAGCTCATCAAAACCATATGGCGTTATGACATCGGTCGGATTAACGGTCCGGGCCGATCCCCATGCTATCGGCTGTCTGCCGATATAAATATCAGCTGCATCAGTATTTATTGACAGATAGAAACGGTCCAGATTATGATAGATGGCAAAACTAATCGGCCGCGCATATATACTTTGTTTGGGATAAAGGCGTGAATCAAAATCATCGAAGCGGTAAACTCGCCAAAAATTGGCATAAGCACCCGGTTGTGATGCCGAATAGGTTTTGTCCATAATCTTCGGTGTTATACTATATGATATATTTAGCCTTGCGTTGTCCTCCAATTTTATTTTAGAATCAATTCTAATTCGATTGGTAACAATTCCAACCGGATCATCTGAAAACCACATTGATTCCAGGGCATCAGAAAAATCATAAACCATAAAAAAGTTTTTGTAATAGCCGTTAATGGTGAAGTTATCTGATGCCTCTGAACCTATCGATATAAAACCAATAAATATTATTATTGTACTAATTAATTTCTTCATTTTTCTTTATTCTTTTATCTCATCGCTTTGGATAACACCGTCGCTGAGTGTTATCAAACGTTTGGCCCGCTCCATAATAGATGTATCATGAGTTGAAAAAACAAAAGTCATCCCGCTTTTTTCATTGAGTTCGCGCATCATATCAAGCAGTTCACCGCCTGTTTTGGAGTCGACATTGGCCGTCGGTTCATCGGCTAAAATCAATGCCGGCTGTGAGACCATCGCCCGCGCAATCGCGACTCTTTGCTGCTGTCCGCCGGATAGTTTGGTTGGCAAACGATGTGCAAAACCTTCGAGGCCAAGCTCAGCCAACATTTTATGGACTCTTTCTTGTCGTTCCTGTTTTGGTACACCCTGCAAAAGCATGATATATTCGACATTCTCCTCAACGGTCAGAACCGGAATCAAATTGTATGCCTGAAAAATAAAACCGATATTGTCCCGACGAAAATCAGATAACTCCTTTCCGCTCATATCTGACAATGGCCTTCCATTAAGCCAGACTTTGCCTTCAGTTACCGTATCGAGTCCGGATATAATATTAAGAAACGTCGTTTTGCCGGATCCCGATGGCCCGACAATGGCCGTGAACTCACCTGTTTTGATTGTTAAATCTATACCGCGAACCGCCTTAACTGGGACACCGTTATCAGAATAGGTCTTTTTGACTCCTTCAGTAACAATTACACCGTTGTTATTTTGTATGTTATTCATTTATATCATCTCCTTAAAAACTTTTTCTCATCGCTTCAGCCGGTTTCATCCTGGCCGCCGACCATCCCGGAATCAGCGCCGTTATTATGGTGAATGTAAAAAACAGAACCGGATAGGTTATAAATTGCATAATTGACAAAACCGGGTATAACGGATCCCGGAAAGTTGCCCCCGCATATTCGATACCCGTATAGTCAACGCCGTTAATCCCTATAAGTGTCACCGACAGATAGCCTAATATGGACCCTATTATTGCGGCAATCACAGCCAAAGATCCGGCTTCAAACAGAATCATCAGGGCCATCTTCATTGGTCTGGTACCAACCGCCCGTAAAACTCCAAATTCGAACATCCTCTCATGCAGTGACATAAACAATGTATTGATTATCACCAGAGAAATAATGCCGAACAGTATTATCGCCATTATACCGAGTGAATAGTCGCTCATACCGAATACCGCTTCCAACTGCGGCAGGATCACCGGCCAGCCGACCGCTTCGTTACCATCAACTGAAAGCTTATCCCAGAAGTATAAATTTTTATCTTGAGCCATATTAATATCGATAAATTTAATCGCAATCTCATGAACTCTGTCTTCAAGATTAAGCATCTTCTGGGATCGTTTTAGATTTATAAAGGCCATCCCACGATCCATATCACTGGAATTGAATTTGTATATTCCGGAAATTCGAAACATCTCCTGTGACAGCTCGCCGGTTTCCGCCTGAGCCGTGGTAAGGACGACCCTGTCTCCGAGAACGACCTCAAGCAATTCGGCCAATTTATAACCAATAACAATATCATGAACCGATTCCCCGGTGAGATACTCACCTTCTGTAATCGCTTCATCAATTTGTGAGAGATCCTTCTCCGTTTTCGGGTTTACGCCAACCATAGTTACGGCACTGACATTAGCCGGTGACGATATCATGGCAATGGCCAGTGTTCTTTCCGTAAAATTTTCCACGATTGAATCTTTTTTAAGATTCTCCTGTACAGCTCCAAGATTATTAATCGTTTTTTCAACTTCAAAAGTTTGGCGAAATTCTTTCTGATGGATCTCCGCCTCACCCAAGAACGATTGAGTGGCCGATTTGATAAGGTTGTCATTCATCCCTATCATAAAAGCATCGGACAGGATCATTGACGCCAATCCGACTCCGATTGCAGTCCCGGCAATAAATGTCCGTCGTTTATTTCGGAACATATTCCGCCAGGCCAGTTTTATATATGTCATCATAACTTAGTGCATCCTCATTGCTTTAGCCGGAGCTATCCGGGCCGCCTTTAGTGCCGGAAATATTGATACAAATATGGCTGAGATATATACTGTAATCGCCGGTATAACAAAACTGCGGACATTTAGTTCGCTGGTCATTGTCTTGAATTCAACACCGCCGTAGGTCAATGAGCCAAGCGATTCAGGCAATTCCCAGGAAAAAGAAGTATTGGTAATCAGGGCAATAAGTGAACCAATTATAATGCTTATACAGGCCATAACCGCCACTTCCGAAAGAATCAGCCTGATTATCTGCCCCGGCTGTGTTCCCAGAGCACGAAGAACACCGTATTCTCGTCTTCTTTCGAGAACGGTCATAAGTACCGTATTTAAAACGCCAATCGAGGCAATCAGGATTATTATAAATAGCAAAATCCAGCTGCCCTGTTTGTCGGCCATCATTGCCTCATAAAAGGCCTTGGCGAACTCCTGCCACGGGGCCACGGCCAGTTCCGGATTCTTGATCGCGCCCCGAATCGATTCTGTTAGTTCATCGACATTGTCAAGATCATCACCGATTATAACCATCTCATGAATCTGATTATACAAGACAAATAATTCGGCGGCGTCATCCAGATGAAGATAAAACGCGGTTTGATCATACATCTTGTCGCCGCTGTTGGTTCTGGCAATGATTTCATAAATATCATTAGCGATTGAACCGTCGGCTGCCTGCGATACAATAATAATACTATCACCAATTTTCGCTTTAAGATTCGTCGCCAGACCTTCGCCAAGAATTGCCTGGTGCGATACTACTTGTGAAAAGGGAACACCTTCAACAATTTTCTTTTCAAAACGGGTGGCGATATTTTCCCGAGACGGGTCAATGCCGATTATTCTTGCCCCGGTGCTTTTTTCCCCGACCGAAACCAATCCTGATGAATAAATTCTTGGTGCCCATGCTTCAAGCCCCGATATTGTATCAAGGATAATACCGACTTCCGGGTAATTATCTATTGTTTTATATAGTGCCGGTCGGTCAAGATAACCCACCCGATGAATCTGAATATGTCCCAACTGGCTTCGGGTGAACAGATTAATTATATTCGAATACGTTCCATCCGACCAGCCAAATGAAAAGGCCGATAATACAAAACCGCCGAACATTGTCAGGATAGTCAGTATTGAACGCTTTTTCTGACGGAAAATATTTCTGAATGCTATCTTTAACATTTGTTACAATTTCCTTTTATTTGCCGGACCTCAGATTTCTAAGTGAAAAAATATCTTTATCGAGTTCCACGTCAAATTCGGCCCTTAGATATCGAATAACCGTTTTGTACCCTTCTTTGTTTTTTGGAATCATTTCCATAATCGCCGGAACCATACGTTTTCCGAACATCTTTATATCCGAGTATACCGCTTCTCGCATCAGGTTGCCTTTTTCGTCATAATATTTCTGCCAGACAGGAATATAATCGACTTTGCGAGCGGCAATAACAATATTCCCCCAAACGATTGGCAGGTCTTCACGCGGAATGCAATTTAGATAGTACAAATTTTCTGAACCGCCCTCAAAATCAATCAGTTCATATGTGTAATCTTCAAACAGCGTAAATTCTTTCACTAAATCATCGTTGGTGAAATCGGAACCCATCCATGAGCTCATCATCATTGACGGCGGAATCTTAATTACCTTATTTGTTTTAGGTAAATAGTTCCACATCTCATTTTCGATTCTTAAGGTAGCCACCCCTTTTTCCTTTTTTGGCTCATTGATCCTAAAGAAAGTTTTTTTAGTTCCTTCTGTCCAGGAATCGAGCGATAATGTTCTTTGCCAGCGGGGTGTAACAATCTCCATCTCAAATTCTGCATAACTGGTCTTGCTGCGGTAAATCTGATCAATCTTTTTTACCAGCTCAAGAACCTTTTCATCGCTCAGTTTTTCCGATGATTGTGCCATCACAAAAGTTGCGGCCGACAAAACTATCAGAATACCGGCTAAAGCGATTTTTTTTACTCTATTCATTTGATAAACCTTTCAAAAATGTACTACTAATTTTATCAGGCAACGATTTATCTGTTATATCAATGATACCAAGCACCGCCTGAAACATAAGACCGTCAAGGACAGCAAGAAACATCAAAGCTGATGTTCTTGTATCGTGCCGCCTGAATATACCTTGTTTGATTCCATCTTCAAGAATAATGGTGACATATTTTTGAAATTCGGCATATTCTTTATCAATGCCAGGAATAAGCGGAGCGCCTTGTTTTCGGGGAATTCCGGCCGCCCAGAAATCGAACAGAACCCCCATAGCATCCTGATGCTCGGAGAAATATTGAAATGAGAGTCTGAAAAAATTGATTATTTTTTCCTTGGGATTTGATGTTTCTGCCAAACCGGAAACTAATATATCCCCAAAATCGTGCATGAAAATATCAAAACAGCCGACAATTAGTTCCTCTTTGCTCGAGAAATATTCGTAGATGGTCCCCTTGCCGATACCGGCGGCCCTGGCTACATCAATCATTTTAAATTCGGTCATTCCTCTATCAGAGAACACTTTAAGTGCTGCTCTGAGGATTTTTTCATGTTTTTTTTGTTTGTCTATTACTTTTGGACTCATTTGTATTCCATTTCATTTATCTCAATACCGACCAGTCGGTCATTTATAATAATATACGCTTAATCATTTGCCAAGGTTTCAAATTATTTTAATTAAAAAAATATTTTTTGCAAAATGAGCCAATTTGGTTTTATTGGATAAATATGGATAATAAGCAAAACCCAAGTTTGGAAGATATTCAAGAAGCGGCCAAACGAATTGAGCCGTATATCAATCATACACCGGTTTTAACCTGTCAGAGCCTGAATAGTATTTCCGGGGCTGATATTTATTTCAAATGTGAAAATTTCCAGAAAGTCGGCGCCTTTAAATTTCGCGGCGCCACCAATGCTGTTTTCTCGCTTTCCGATGATAAATTGGCCAAAGGGGTCGCCACGCATTCATCGGGTAATCATGCTCAGGCATTGGCTTTGGCGGCTCGAAATCGGGGGATAAAATCATATATCGTGATGCCGGAAAATGCTCCGATAGTTAAAATCGAAGCTGTTAAAGGTTACGGCGGTGAAATTATCTTTTGCAAACCGACCCTGCAGGCCAGAGAAGAAACGCTTGATAAAATAGTCAAAGAAACCGGGGCAACATTTATTCATCCTTATAACGATGTACGTATAATTGCCGGGCAGGCAACGGCGGCGATGGAGCTATTCGAGGAAATTGATAATCTTGATATAATTATGGCCCCGGTAGGCGGTGGGGGGCTTTTGAGCGGGACGTCACTGGCAACATCTTATATCTCACCAAATACAAAAGTAATTGGCGCCGAACCTGAAGGCGCCGATGATGCCTGCCGCTCACTTAAAAGCGGAAAGATTATACCATCTGTAAATCCAAAAACAATTGCCGATGGTTTAATGACTTCGCTGGGAAGCATAACCTATCCGATTATCAAAAAATATGTTTCTGATATTATGACCGTGTCGGAAGAAAATATTATACTGGCCATGAAGTTAATCTGGGAGCGGGCAAAAATTATAGTGGAGCCATCAGCCGCCGTACCATTGGGAGTTGTTCTCCAGCACAAAGATAAATTTGCCGGAAAAAAAGTCGGCATTATTCTTTCCGGTGGTAATATCGATTTAAAAAACCTTCCCTGGCAGTAATAACATATTTGATTTGTTTAAGTGAGGTTACTTTTCACGTTTATTTATATTAATTATATTTAAATCCGGCCCCGACCCCGATTATCCGTAGTTTAACAGTATTATTACAATTTTTTTAATGACAGGGTGGTCCTATTTTGACCACCCTGTTGCTTTTTATAAAAGTAATTTTTATTTTCTCCCCGCCGATATTTATAAGTTATAGGAAAAATATTTCGCTTTTTAATGTATGAAGGGAAATCGAAATTGATTTCATATAAATTAATCGGCATTACCGCTTTTATGATAAATCCGGGGACATTTCTTCTTTCAGTATTATTCTTTTTCACCACCGCTTTGTATGAAACCCCCCGCAGCAATATTGAAAAATACCGAAGGGCAAGTGAATATGGATTAATGGATTAGGCGTTTCACGTCATATCCGGGAATATAGAAATGCTCGAAAAAACTTTAAAATAAGACTCAACAAAACCGGTGAATTCAGGCCGAAATAGAAAGAAAAAAACTGTATTAAAAATAACAAAGAGACATATTTCGAGACTTTTTAAGAGTCGAATATATTTTTTGGAATTTTGAAAACAACAATTCCCAGCATTTTTCGATATGAAATCGTAAATATTATAAAAGAACATTATGCTATTGATAGGGTTACCGACCATTTTGGTTGTAAAGCAGATAATTGAAAGACTTGACTAAATAGAGAATATTGATATATTTAAATAGGTCTGCAGGTCCCGCGGTGTTTAAAATTTGTTTACGTTACTGCATTTGGATGTAATGAATGGTTATTTATAATAAAATTTTCAGAGCCGGTGTGAGACAGGTTTTTGTATATTGTTTGATAATTGTATTATTTGGCTGCGGTTTGGCGGCGGCAGCCGACCAAATTAAATCACTCCGGGTTGGTGAGTTTCCCTCCGGAGTGACTTTACTTGAAAGCAAAACCGAATCGGTTATACTCAAATTTGACCTCGGCACGGTTGACTTTATTCCGGTAACGACCGCTGAGGGCGAGTTTGTTTTGCCGGCTATTTCCGCGTTTTCAAGATCGTTCAAAATTGGGGAGCCGTCTCTTCCGATGTCCAATAGAATTATTTCGATTCCGTTTGATTGCCAATTGCAGGTTGATATTGTTTCATCAGAGTTTGAAATTTACAATTTGAACGAACTGGGCATAACCAATCCGATAATGCCGGTTCAGCCTTCACTTTCAAAATCGGATGAACCATCCGAAGTGCAGTTTATGTTCGATCGTTCGCTATATCAGATGGATCAGTTTTATCAATTGCCTTTAATAGACACCAAAATACTGGGAACGCTTCGTTCTCAGCATCTGGCTCTTGTATCATTTTCGCCGTTTGAATATAACCCGGTAGAAAACGTCCTGCGTATCTGTAAGAGCCTCACGGTCAGTATAAGTTATCTAAACCCCGATTGGACCAAAACGGCATCTATGCGTAAAAACTATTATTCCCCTTTCTTTGAACCTATCTATCAGGAAATAATAAATTATAACTCATCTTCTTCATCAGTACGGTCAGATATTACCAGCTACCCTATAAAATATTTAATAGTATCCGACCGAATGTTCGAAAGCCAGTTGCAGCCGTTTATTGAGTGGAAAACAAAAAAGGGCTTTAACGTTGTTGTCGCCTATACCGATGTTATAGGTACCACCGGCTCGGCCATAAGAAGTTATATTAGAGACCTTTATAATGCTGGTACTCCCGAAGATCCGGCGCCATCATTTGTATTATTAGTCGGCGACGATCAACAGATTCCGGCCTTTGAAGCCAATAAAGGCTCGTTTATTACCGATTTACATTTTTGCGAATTTACGGGAGACTATTTACCGGAAATTTATTACGGACGATTTTCGGCACAAAGTACGGGCCAGCTTCAGCCGCAAATTGATAAAACTCTGGAATACGAACAGTATCTGATGCCCGACCCGAATTACCTTGGAGAAGTAACCCTTGTTTCCGGTTATGATTATCAAAGCGCATCAGCATATGGTAACGGACAAATAAATTATGGAAGCGAGAATTATTTTAATCTTGCCCATGGTATCAATCCTAATATCTGGTTACATCCCATGTCCAGTGCTCCGGGAGCCGAGGCCGATATTATTGAGACCATTAATGACGGTGTAGGATTTTATAATTATACCGCTCATTGTACTCATTATGGCCATCAAAATCCTGAGTTTAATACGAGTGACGTGAGTGATTTAACCAATATTCATAAATACCTTCTTGGAATCGGCAACTGCTGCCAACCCAATACATTTGGCAGTAATTTTGGCTCACCCTGTTTCGGTGAAGCCTTTCTTCAGGCAGCGAATAAGGGAGGTATCGGATATATCGGCGCCTCGGAGGATACCTTTTGGGATGAAGATTACTGGTGGACAGTTGGTTACGGATCCATTGACGGGAGTGGTCCCGATTTTGAGGATACAGGGCCGGGCGCCTTTGATGGTGTTTTTCACGATCATGGAGAGCCGGTAAGTGAGCAATATAACACCAATGACGCCATCATAATGGCCGGAAATCTGGCCGTAACCGAATCGGGCAGTGGCCGGAGTGAATATTACTGGGAGGTATATCATCTGATGGGCGATCCATCGGTTATGACATATTTTGGTATGCCGTCGCAAAATGCCATAACACATCCGCCGTCAGTCGATATGCATGGTTATTCGATTGTAGTTACTGCTTCTCCCGGATCTTATGTCGGAATTTCCGCCAACGGTAGTTTGTACGGTGCCGGTTATATAGATTTATCAGGCACCGTTACCATTCCGCTGTCACCTTTCCCGGAAACGGGCACTGCCGATATAGTGATTTGTGCCCAGAATAAAATCCCGTATTTCGGGACAATGAATGTTATGGAAAACAGTGATGCGCACGTAATTTATGAATCAAGCGTTATTGATGATGCTTCGTTGGGTAACGGAAATGGTATTATCGACGCCGGCGAACCTCTCCTGCTTGGGATAGAGCTGAAAAATGTCGGTATCGCCGATGCCTTGGGTGTTGAAGCAATCCTATCAACTGAAACCCCTTATATAACCATAACCGATGATACTGAGCTTTATGGTACCATCTCCGGCGGATATGGTGTAAAATACCTGGGCGAGGCCTTTTCATTTAATTTCAATCCCGACGCTCCCGATGAGTATACGGCGACAATGATTATATCGGTTACCGGAACCGGCGGCAGCCGTTCGGACCCTCCCTGGCTAAGCGAATTTACCCTGACGGTACATTCACCGTCAATAAGTATCGAAACGGTCACTATCGATGATAGCGCCGATAACGGTAACGGCATGCCTGAACCGGAAGAAACCGTTGAGATGACCATTACTCTGGCAAATAGCGGTTCCGGGCAAGCGGCCAATATATCCGGTCTTCTTTATGAATCGGACAGTTATATTTTAATCGATGACCAGAACGGTTTCTTTGGCGATATTGCGGCCGGTGAAGAATCGGATAATCTATCTGACGTTTTTGTTTTTACCGTTGATCCGGCCTGTTTTCCCGGTTATGAAAAAACTTTTTATTTGGATATTAGCGGCGATTTCGGCTTTACCGTAACGTATGACTTTAGCCTGATAATTGGCGGTCGAATAGAAATATATACCGATGATTTTTCATCTGACAAAGGATGGAGTGGTCTGGGCGGTGAGGCCGAATGGACCATCGGTCCGGCTACCGGCGGAAATGGAAGCGATACTTATGGTTTTTCGGATCCTGAGTTTGATAATTCCGACAGCGAAGATAATTTTGTTCTCGGTAATGATCTCAATTCCGGAACCAGCGGCGATTATAATCCGAACTTAAGTTCAACCGATTGGGTCGTTTCACCCGTAATCGACTGTTCCTATTATGATGGCATTCAATTATACTTTTATCGCTATTTGGGTGTTGAGGGGAATGGCGATGATTATGCTCTGATGGAAGTATATAACGGATCGGAGTGGGTGCAAATATTCGAGTCGAGTACAACCTTGAATGAATCATCATGGAACGAACAATTTTATGACCTGTCAGCTTACGCCGACAGAAATCCGGATTTTCAGGTTCGATTCGGTTTGGGTGCAACCAATAGCTACGCCAACTATTGCGGATGGAATATTGATGATATCAGATTAATCGGTTATGATCAGAGCGGAACCTGCGGGGATGTTAACAGCGACGGGAATATGGATATTTTGGATATTGTTTTTCTGATAAATTACAAGTATAAAAGCGGTCCGGCCCCCGATCCATTAAATAATGGCAATGTCAATGGCGTCGATCCGATTAACATTTTGGATGTTGTTTATTTGATAAATGCTATTTACAAATTCGGCCCGGCTCCTAATTGCCCCTGAAGGTATCTTTTTGCAATAAAAAAAAGATTGAAAAAACCGAGTAAGTATTAATAAGGTTGTTAATATAAAGCAATTGAAAGCATGTTCATGTTAAAGAATTTTGCTATTATAATATTAATATTTCTTATTCCATTATCCTCACTTTTTGGGAAAAATTCAGAATATTATCTAAAATTCGATATAGACTCAACCGATGAACTACAATCGCTGACAAATATAATCTCCGTCGCCGATGTTAAAGGTTTGACGGTCTATGCTTTTGCCAATGAAAATCAATTAATTCAACTCGATCGATTAGCGTATAAATATGAAATATTGCCTCCGCCGGGGGATGGAATTGTAACGCGGATGTCAGAAACTCCCGATGATGTCAGGGCATGGGATTCTTACCCGACCTATACGGCCTATGTCGATATGATGAATCAATTCGCTATCGATTATCCATCCTTATGTGTCACGGAAAATATCGGTACAACTATTAATGGAAAATCGCTTCTGTATGCTAAAATATCTGACAATGTCTCATTAGAAGAAGATGAGCCGGAGGTAATGTTTACCAGCACCATGCATGGCAATGAAACAGTCGGATATATATTATCACTTCGGTTGATAGACTATCTATTGTCAAACTACGGAATCGATTCATTGGCCACTCGCCTGGTTGACAGCTGTGAAATCTGGATTAATCCCAACGCCAATCCTGATGGTACTTACTATTATGGAGACCATACGGTTTCAGGGGCTCGTCGCTTTAACGCTAACGGTATTGATCTGAATCGTAATTTTCCCGACCCGCAGGATGGCGATCATCCCGATGGCAAATCCTGGCAGCCGGAAACAATTGCCATGATGAATTTCGCCGAGGCTCACAGTTTTATCATTTCGGCCAATATGCATTCCGGGGTTGAGGTCATAAATTATCCCTGGGATACCTGGATTACCCGGCATGCTGATGACGCCTGGTATATTGATGTTTCCCGACAATATGCCGATTCGGCTCAGTTTTTTAGCCCGGCTGGATATATGGATTATCTTAATGATGGCATAACCAACGGCTATGACTGGTATACCATTAACGGCGGCCGACAGGATTATATGAATTATTGGCATCATTGCCGAGAGGTTACGATGGAGTTGTCAAATGATTACATTTTGGAAGAGATATATCTTGACGATCACTGGACATATAATAAAAGCTCCCTTTTAAATTATCTGGAAAACGGATTGTATGGTATCCGGGGTTTAGTCACTGATGCCGTGACCTCTCTTCCGGTTGATGCTCTGATGCGAGTGATTGGACATGATCTCGACAGTTCGCAGGTACGCACCGACCCCGATGTTGGCGATTATCATAGAATGATTGAAGCCGGTATCTATGATCTTGAATTTTCGGCCGATAATTATTACACAGATACGATCTCAAATATTGTCGTGGTTGATGAAACCTCGGTTATCGCCGATATGGCGTTGATTCCGATTCCCCCCGGTGTTTCATTAGCTTTTTCCAGCCATACGGCCGAAAACCCGGAACCGGATGATATTGTCGATATGTATATTTCATTAACTAATTACGGCGCATTAGATGCCACCAATCTAATCGGAATTCTTTCTTGTACTGACGGTTATATCTCCGTGACCCAGGCATCTTCGTCATTTCCGACTATAAGCGGTTTGATGGGCGAGGGGACATCATCGAGCAGTTATCAGTTCAGTGTTGCCTCCGGTTGTCCTCTTAATCACTCGGTGGAATTTCAGCTTGACCTAACAGCCGATGGCGGATACTCCGATGTTATATTATTTAACATGACCATTAATCCGATCGTTGATGATTTTGAAAGGGGAGATTTTAGTTACCTGCCGTGGCAACACTCCGGCGATCAACAATGGATGGTACTACCTGATTCCAGATATGAAGGTTCATATATGGCCCAATCAGGAAAGATTGCTGACAATCAGAATTCGAGCCTGATAATTGAGACCGATGTAGTCATCGATGATATAATATCTTTTTGCTACAAAGTTTCATCGGAGACAGGTGCCGATTATTTATCATTTTATATCGACGATGAAATAGTTGGTTTATATTCCGGTGAGATAAGCTGGACCAAGGCCAGTTTCGATATATCGGCCGGGCTTCATACTTTTCTCTGGACCTATGAAAAAAACGGATCAATATCCTCCAGCGACGATGCCGCCCGGATTGATTATATTATTTTTCCGAAAATTATCAGTAATCCCGGTATATCAACTGAATTCCTGCCGAACTGGGAAGCAAATAATCCGTACTCGCAACAGCTTGAAGCGATTTATGCCGTTGGGTTATTGAGCTGGGTCGATAAATACAATGATTTGAGCGGTACTGGTTTGACGCTGTCATCAGATGGTCTGGTATCGGGGACGCCGGTCAGTGAGGGGACAATCAGTTTCACCGCCGAGGTTACCGATGAGATAAACGGCACCGATGAAAAGCTATTCAGTTTTGATATCAATTCTGATTGGACCTGCGGCGATGTCACTCGTGATGGCGATATCAATATTCTTGATATTGTCTATATAATCAACTATAAGTACAAAGAAGGTCCTGCTCCTGATCCGCTCGAAAGCGCTAATGTCAACAACGACTCAAATATAAATATTCTAGATATTGTCTATCTGATTAATTTTAAATACAAATCCGGTCCCGAACCGACTTGTCCGTAAAAAATTGCTGTTTCAAAATTCCCGTATTTTCAATTAATCTTTCAATCCGTCAACCTGTTCTTTCAACCAGATAATTTTATCTTCGGGGCCTTTTAATATCTTATCCCAATCAGGAATTGGATTTGAGAAAAAATCTTCACTGCGAATTGTAACGGCTCCCGTGATATCATGAAAATCCCGCTTTGCGCCATACATCTCCTTGAAGAAAATCGGGTAATTATATCGGCTGGATAATTCAATCATTTCACTTCGATCGAGATTATTCAATACGGCGCCGGTGAGTGCCACCTGAAAAGTAAATATTCTTTTGCGAGAATCTTCCTCACAATATTTTTTTATTTCTGCATCATTATAAAGAAGGGCAAAATTCTCCGCCCATTTTCTGAGTATGCCTCGTTCCGGACGCACCGCTAAACACCCGGCATTAAAATATGGACGGATTGTGTCGCCGTCGGCAGGTGTAACAATTGGGAATATTTTATTTTCATTAATATTCATATTAGTATAGGCCCGATTCCAATATTTATCGAGAGGCTCCGAATATAGCGGACTGATATTTTTGTGCATCACGGGACAATAGCCAAGATTCTTTTCATCGGGGAGATAAAACTCATCCGGTTGCTGAAGGACAATGGTGTCGCCGCCCAGCATAACCAAGATCGCCGATTTACCCTCGGCTTCGGCTTCCATAACAGCCGCCGTGTAAACCATCCCTGTCAGGAAGAACCACCACGCTTCCGGCGGTGCTTTAAATGATTTTAGTTCAACGTTAACGGACGCAAGCCTCTTCAAATCTTCTTCGTCCTGCGGTTTATATCCTTCGGGATAACAGGCCCAGATCGGGGCATCCTTATATTTGCCTCCAAAATTTCTGATACTATTGGCCAGAAGATATATTCTATTCAACTGATCGGGATTCGCAATGAAGGTGGTAAAAATTATGGGAGTCTTATTATCAGATAACATAGAACTATCCTGACATGCAATCATTTGTGTAAGTATTAATATAAAAATAAGTAGTATTGCCTTCATATCTTCTCCCTTTGTGAAATTTCAATCCTGGTTTAATTAACAAAATTGCAAAATCCTTTGTATATCTATTCAATTTCTTCATATTCAAAATTATAAGTCTGGCTGTCACCAAAACTGAAGTCCCAGTGGATTTTTGTTAGATTGGCATTATCATCGACATCAAATGTTATATCAGCATCGAAGTTATTCTCGCCCTTAAAAAATGCTTTTTCCATTAATCCGTTTTTGTCGTATGTTATCGCCAAAGTGCCGGTAAGCCACGAATCAAAATTTTTCCACACACACCCTGTTAATTTCCCGCTTTCATCATAATTGTAGGTTTCTTCACCGCCTTTGCCGTCGGAACGTCGGAATATTCTTTTTAGCAATTTCCCATTTTCATTGAATTCATAACTGAAAACTCCGCTGAGACCGCTTGAATACAAACGATACGATTTTGTCAGGTAGCCATTTAAATCATATAAAAATGTTGTTTTGGTATATAATCCATTTGAGTGATCATATCGCTTAAAAATCAGCTTTCCCGTATCATCGTATTCGAATTTTGATGGCCCGCCCGATCCATCCGAGTAAATATAGTTTTCTCCGCTTAAACGATAGTTGCAGTTATTTCTGATGAAAACATTTGAAGATGTGTACTGCTTCGGATCTACCGTTCTAAAAATGCCATATTTGTAATTAAAGGTCTGGTACCATTGGCCGGCAAAATCCCAGTACTCTTTGATAAGATTACCATTGCTGTCATAAGTATATTCGATTGATGCAATATTCTCCCCGTCTCTTTTATAATCGGCCCCGGTTTTATTGCCGTCTTTATCGCATTTATAATATATTTCGCCGGTAATCCAGCCTTTATATTTGTCACAAGTAGCTTTTGATATAAATCCGTTTTTGTCATACTCGTATTCGGCCGTACCGGAAACACCGTCCGATCTGTAGAAATTCTCTTTCATCAGGTTGCCGTTGTCATCGTACTCATACGTTTCCTCGGAAAATATCCTGTCAGAATATTCCCGGTATTTTCGTATAAGATTGCCGTTCTCATCGTGATTATAAAAATTCAGGGAATTTCGGCTTTTATCCAACTGCTCCCAAATCGCATAGGTAAGAAGCCCATTCTTATTATAATCATAAGTAGATATGCACTTTTCTCCCGATGCATTCTCATAATACAAACTCAATGCCCGATATTCGGTCGTATTAGCCAGAAGCGGTAATTGGACGAAAAGAATAATCGCCACAGTCACACCGAATAAATATTTATTAACACTCATTTTGTACCTCACACTATTTATGCTTATTTTCTCCAAAACCATGTCTGGTTTATTTAATATGACTTCTAATGGAACTGTTCTGTTTGGTTATAAATCAGTAATTTTCTTTTTTTCTATAACACAAAATATACTGGAGTTATTAACCTCACAAATTTTATACAATACTCCAAATCTCGACATCAACTCTTCAAAATCTGATTTATTATAAGTTTGGGCAGAGAATCCATCCTTACAGATTATCTCGCCGTTTTTTGTTTTTCCCCAGTCTATTTCACCCAGCAATCGATATTCTGACTGAACCTTAAACCACTCCAGTCTGTCTTTCCAGAATTTATCCGAATAACTCGAAAAGAGTATCAATCCGTTTTTTTTAGTGACTCGTAATGATTCGCTTATCAGTTTTCTTGGGTCCACATGAAAGGCCGAAATGCCGTTTTGAATGCAGATAACTTTATCGAAACTGTTTTTTTCAAAGGTTAGCTCGACGGCATTCATTGTAAAGAGTTGAATATTATCAAACTCACCCAGATATTCCTGCGCCGCCATGATATTGCCCGGCGATGAATCAATACCGAAAACAGTTTGTGCCTTTTGTGCCAGTGGTTTTAATACCCGACCGTACCCACAACCAAGTTCCAATACTGTATCAGACGATCTAATATTATTCAGAACAAAATCAATTTCGGCCTGAAGATATTGTTTTGTTCGGGGAGGAGCAATCTCATATACTTTTTTCAGTTTGTCGGCCGATAGATTTTTGTTATAGTATCCGGTCATGATACCATCCCGAATAGATTCTCATTCTTCCCCTTCTTCATTCTCTTTTTTCTTGATAATCTCGGCCAATTTTTCTCGGCGCTTCTCCAGCCATTCTTTATGAAGTTTCAGCTCATCTTTTAAAGTACCATCTGCAGTCTCTTTCAGGCGTTCCTTGACAGCATTTATTTCATCACCAAGAGTTTCATATCGTTGTCGCATTTTCTCGAGCGACTCGGCCTGCTCAGCTTTGTCAAAGACAATATTTTCCGGCGCCGATTTCTCTTTTCCCTTTTCGACTTCTCCCGCCGTAACCTCTTCGTCAGGGATAAAGGCTTTTCTTTCTGAAAGGGCCCGTGTATTCATAAAAGTCGGCGAAACAATTTCTATCCGGCCTTTGTGCAATGAATCCAATACCATCTCGCGCAATCGGGAACGAGCCGAAATTAACTGTTTCACCTCTTTTAAAAGCCCGGCAATTCGATATGTCACTGAAAAATCACCAATATTTACAATATGTACAAACGGTTCCTCAAGCTCTGCGTTTTGCGCGGCATCGAGCAGAAGTTTTTCAATTGTAATTCGCGAAATATCATAACCCAAAGAAACGTCCGTGGAAATAATGGTTCCCGATGATCGTATTACTCTGACTGGATTAGTAACAATATACAGATTTGGTATTGTAATCAAATCGCGATCTTCAGTCTGAATTTCAATATGAAAGAGTCCCCGCTCCGATACCCGTCCGAAATAATCGCCAACCCTTATAAAATCACCGGAGCGAAACGACCGCACGGCGCGAAGCATCATTCCGCCAAAAGCATTGCCGATAAAAGTAGTCGATGACAACGCAATGGCGGCACTGAGCAGAATGCCTATCAGACTTAAAAGTTGTCCGCGGGCGCTGTCGCTAATCGGCATCGCTACTATTATCAATAATAATGCCACAAAAGACAGTACAAGTGTAATAACCTGCCTACGAAAAGAACGGCCCGACTTATTTTTATACTGTCTGTTAACAAAGTACCTGGCCGCAATAAGTACAAATATCGATATAAAAGCGACTATGCTAACCGGTATAATTGATATGATATTTTCATAGAATGACTGTAATATCTCCATA
>CBFCZE010000041.1:0-19886 GCA_965602655.1 uncultured bacterium | reverse complement strand
GCGGCGATACCGATTAGAAAATCATTTTTGCTTAAATTTATATTTTTTAAATCGACAATCGCCTGTTCGATTTTATCCTCGACTCCCTCTTTCGACAGCACCAGCGTCTCATACCCACCGGATATGACACCAACCACCTGTTTAGGATCGGTTCCGAATGTGGGAGGGCATTCGGCGGCATCGAGCACCCCCAGCCGTCCCGAAGTTCCGGCGCCAATATAGATAATCCGCCCGTTGTTTTTCAAGGTATTGGCCGCTATCTCCCCCGCTCTGGCAATCCGTGGCAAGGCCTTTTCGACAATCAGCGCGACTTTTTTGTCTTCGTTGTTTATTTTGGTGACAATTTCCAGAGGTGAGAGCTCATCGATATCAACCGTATCCGGGTTGACCTGCTCGGTAGCCAGTTTGGATAATGTTTCGATAAGGTCTTTTCGTGATTTATTTTTTTCTTCATTCATGAAGGTAAATAAAGCGATTTGAATATTGCGAGGCAAATAGTAATTACCCCACAGCCTTCAGGAAATCATTTCCTTTGGAACCAACAAAAAAATCTCTTGCTAACATCTTTATAAAAATGTTTAATGGGAAAGGGTAACAACTGTTTTCAAAAGAGGTTTGGTGAAAAGGCGATGAGACAGAAAAAAAAGTTATTGGATAAAATAAAAGGGAAATTCTCTGAACTTTTTCCGGGAGTAAAATTAAGCAATAAACTTCGCGGCCGCAGACCGCATCTTATTCTGGCTCTGGCCGGATTGATATTAATATATTCGTTTTTCACCGGTGCCACCGGCTTTGTGCGTATCGCCAAATTACATTTTGAAAAGAGCCAACTGGAACAAGAAAACCAGAAGCTGCTGGCGAAACTGGTTGATATCGAAATCACCAAAAAACGTCTGCAAAACGATCCGAAATATATCGAGTTTATCGCCCGCACCCGGCATTTCCTCTCCCGTCCGGGCGAGACCATATACCGTTTCAAAGAATAGATTGAACCGTTATGCCTCAGACTGTTTCCGAAGGGATAATTCTCAAATCAGTCAACTGGAAAGAGAATTCTCGAATAATTACCTTTTTTCTGGAAAACTGCGGGAAGTTTTCAATCATCGATCGCGGCGGGCGGTCAATAAAATCCAAACGGGGCAGGCTTCAGACATTCTGTCGTATGGAGGTAAATTATTTCAAATCGGACAAATCAGGAATGGGATATCTGACCGAGGTTGATCCGATCGAATCGTTCCTGTTTGAAAAAGATGGTTCACTCGGCCGTCTGACTTTTGCCTCGGCGGCGTTGGAAATATTATACGATCTTCTACCGGAAGATGAACCGCAGGAAAGTCTATACCATCTGACCATGCAATTTCTCCGACTGACCGATTTGGTCCACAAATTATCGCTGTATCCCCTGTTTTTGGCCTACCTTATGAAGCTATTATCGCAGTTGGGGTATCGCCCGAATTTTGCCGGATGCGTCGGGTGCGGCAAGGATATGCAAGTTAATGAGGAAAAAAACTCATTGGCTTTCTCGCCGGAACGAGGTGGTCTGGTATGTTCAACTTGCCAAATTGCCGGTGAGTATTATATTAGGCTTCAATCTGAACGGCACAAAACAGTTTATGCTCTTCAGACCGCCTCTTTGACCGAAGCAGCTAATTTTAGGATGAAATTTAAAGAGGCCGAAAATATATTGGAGTTGTTAACTAATTTTTTGAGATACCAGACCGGCACCAAAGAACTAAAGTCGCTGGTATTTCTGGAGAAACTTAAAAAAACGAAATTCTGATTCTCTTATAACGAAAAGAAACGAGCAAAAAAATGGCAAAAAAACCTCAAGATAAAATGGAACGGCTTAACTCACTTTGCAAACGACGCGGCTATATTTTCCCGTCATCGGAAATCTATGGCGGACTGAACTCTTGCTGGGATTACGGTCCGCTCGGTGCTGAACTGAAACGCAATCTCAAGACTTTCTGGTGGGAATCGATGACCAACCGCCGCGATGATATCGAGGGACTCGATGCCGCAATTTTGATGCATCCGCAGGTCTGGGTGACATCGGGGCATGTCGATGAGTTTCACGATCCGTTAATTGATTGCAAGGTCTGCAAATCACGTTACCGGGCCGAAGATATCGAAGGCAAAACCAAGTGCCCCAAATGCGGCAATGAATCGCTTACCGAGGCGCGGCAGTTCAATCTGATGTTCAAAACTTTTATGGGTCCGGTGGAGGACAGTGCCGGTGTAGTCTATCTTCGCCCTGAAACCGCTCAGGGAATATATGTCAATTTTCTCAATGTAAAAAATTCATCGCGCCAGAAAATTCCATTCGGAATTGCTCAAATCGGCAAAGCTTTCAGAAATGAGATTACTCCCGGCAACTTTATTTTCCGAACCCGCGAGTTTGAGCAGATGGAGATGCAGTATTTTATTCATCCGTCCGAAGATAACAAATGGTTTGAATATTGGAGGCAACAGCGCTGGAACTGGTATTTGGAACTCGGCATCAAAAAAGATAAACTTCGCTGGCACGAGCATGACAAAGATGAGCTGGCTCATTATGCCAAGGCTGCCTATGATATCGAGTATGAATTCCCATTCGGCTGGAAAGAACTGGAGGGCATTCATAATCGCACCGATTTTGATTTAACCCGACACCAGGAAGCAACCGGCAAGGATTTAAAATATATCGATGAGCGTTTCAAGGAAAAATTTGTGCCGTATATTATCGAAACTTCGGCCGGATGCGACCGGACACTATTAACCATCCTGGTTGATGCCTACGATGAGGATCCGACCCGTGGTGATAAATCAACAGTGTTAAAATTGTCGCCGAAAATCGCGCCTATCAAGGCGGCTATTTTTCCACTTGTCAAAAAAGACGGAATGCCGGAGATTGCCGAGAAGATTTATCAGGAACTAAAAAGTGAATTTAAGGTATTCTATGATGCTGGCGGTTCGGTCGGACGGCGTTATGCCCGAATGGACGAGGCCGGATGCCCCTACTGTATTACCATTGACGGCCAAACCAAAGAAGATAATACGGTCACGGTTCGTGACCGCGACAGCATGGAACAATCACGTCATAAAATAGCCGAATTAATTGATTATCTGGCCGAACGGGTGTAGTAAGTACTGGCATGATTTAACCAAAAATTGCTGCCGTTATTATTACCCGGCTAATAGCTGTTTTTTAAGAGAGATTAAAATCGCTTGCCAGGTTTCAGTTTGGCAATTGGCTTTTAGATTGACAAATTTCCATTTTCGCCTATATTATAAATAACATATTACTGCTTGATGAGAATATTTGATTTTTTTAATGTCAAATTATTGATTTTTAAAACGTAATATAGAATAAAGTGTTCTTTAATAAGAATTAGGAGCCAGAATGTTAAAGCAGACTCATTTTTTATTGGCAATCGTTTTTTTATTTGTACCTATTTTCTTAATGGCGGCTGACGATGACGCCCGACCGGTAACAGACAAGGCAAAACTTATGCAACTCAGCCAGTCTTTTGCTGAGAAACTATTAACGCGTCGGACTCAACAATATTACGATCTACTAAATAGCACCGATGAATCCCAGATGCGCCTTAACAATGATTCTGATATCCAGTTGATGTATATCAGAGAGAACGGCCATCCGGTTTATTACGCCACCGATAATCTGAATGCCGCCCGAACCATCAGCACCGATGATGTCTGGCCCGGTGGCGGGCACGGATTTACATTATCGGGTTTAGGTACCGCCCAGGGTAAACTTGGTGTCTGGGATGGAGGCGGCGTACTTTTAACGCATCAGGAGTTTGGCGGGAGAGCGGCTCAGGTCGATAGTCCCGGAGCTACTCATTATCATTCCACCCACGTGGCCGGAACAATGATTGCGGGGGGAGTTGATGCAAATGCCAAAGGGATGTCATTTGAGGCTTATCTGAATGCGTACGACTGGGATTATGATGACGCTGAGATGGCTACGGCCAGCGGTATGGGAATGAATATCTCGAATCACTCGTATGGTGAGATAACCGGCTGGAGATATAATGAAGGTGCCTGGTATTGGTGGGGAGATGTCAATATTAGTACAACTGAGGATTATGGTTTTGGCTTTTATGGGTCTCAGGCACGAGCCTGGGATGAAATTGCCTACAATGCCCCCTATTATACAATCTGCAAATCGGCTGGCAATGACAGGAGCGATAACGGCCCCGGACCCGGCGGCGGGCATTATGCCTGGATTGCAGGCAACTGGGTTTGGAGCACCACCACTCGTGACCCGGATGGCTCTTATGATTGTATTCCATGGTATGCCAACGCCAAAAATATCATTACCGTTGGAGCGGTCCTTGATTATCCGAATGGGTATTACGATCCCGAATCTGTTGACATAACATCATATAGCGGATGGGGTCCAAGCGATGATGGTCGTATTAAGCCGGATATTGTGGCTAATGGGTCATCTCTTTATTCCTGCACGGATGCCGGCAACACATCATATATAACTATTGGCGGAACATCAATGAGTACGCCCAATCTGTCCGGCTCACTAAATCTTTTATATCGTCATTATGAAGCGACCCATAATGATGAAACCCCATTATCAGCGACGATGAAGGCCCTTGTTATTCATACGGCTGACGAGTCCGGATACAACCCCGGTCCGGATTACAGATATGGCTGGGGATTGATGAATACGCTAAAAGCGGCAAATCTGGTTACGGTTGACATAACCGAAACCGATTTAATTATTGAAGAATCACTTCTGGATGGCGAAAGCGATGTGTACCCGATAAGCTCTGATGGCGCGGCACCGATTCGGGCAACAATCGTCTGGACCGATCCGCCCGGAACACCCCCCCCACCCTCGCTTAATCCGACAACACCGATGCTTGTAAATGATCTTGATATCAGAATTGAACATATTCAAACATCAACAATATATCAACCTTATGTAATGGATCCGTCATTTTCAATGACCGAAGCACTCGTCGGTGATAACATCGTTGATAATGTTGAACAGATTCATATCGAAACGCCGGATGCAGGAGATTATCAGTTAACCGTAACTCATAAGGGAACTCTTGCTTCCGAGCAATGGTATTCGTTGATTATTACTTCCGAAGAAATCAAATGTTTTGATTCCGATATCGATGGGTATGGTGATCCCGGATATCCTGACAACAGTTGCCCGGAAGACAACTGTCCTGATATTTATAATCCAAATCAGGATGACCCTGATGATGACGGCCTCGGGACCTTATGTGACAACTGCCCGGATAAATATAATCCCGAACAGGAAGATTCCGATTTTGATACTATCGGCGATGCCTGCGATTATGTTTGCGGTAATGTTGACAATGATATAGACGGCTTGGTCAATATACTTGATGTGGTTTATCTGCTCAATTACAAATATAAAGATGGTCCCCAACCTTTTTACCTGGCATCGGCCGATATTAAATACGATGGACTTATCAATATACTTGATGTGGTTCATCTGCTCAATTACAAGTATAAAGATGGGCCTGACCCGGAATGCGAATAGCAAATAAATAAATTATAAACGGGCAATCTCAAGCAGATTGCCCGTTTTTTGTTATAATAAAAGTTTGAAATTATGAAATCAAATTATCCAGACGTCGGCGCGCATCGGTAATCGATTTCAGTTCAACATCGAAATCTTTTCTGATATCGAGATATATTCTATAATTTCCTGCCGCCTTATCCGGTTTTCCCGATTTTTCATAAGCAAGACCCAGATAGTAATAAACTCTGGCATCCCAAGATATCCATGTCTGCGGAAGAGAATCCTGGGCCGCTAAAAGACTGCTAAAAACTTCGATTGATTCATCCGGCTTGTCCATATTAAGCAACGATAACCCAAGCATATAGTTGGAGGAATAGTCAAAATTGTCTATCTCGGCTATTGCTTTTCTGAAATTACCTTCAGCCTTAGCAAAATTCTTTCTGGCCAACTCGATTGCACCCTGGGCGTACCAATACTGGCCCAGAGATTGACCGGCATTTTCTAATCCTGCTTTCAAGCTGTCCGCAATATTTTGGGCGCGAGTAATATCGCCGCTGTTTGCTATAAGGCGGGTTTTGTAACGTTTCCAATAAGTTCTGTAATATCGATCTCTCCTTTTTGATATGGCATCAGCTTTTGCCAGCTCATCAAACGCCTTATTAAAATCGCCCAGCTCTTCATAAATTAAGGCCGGCATATTATGATAAGTGGCATACCATTTTTCACCGTGCGCTTTTTTATCCTCATTGGCGCCTATTTCCAGCATGGTCAGGGCTTCATTAAATTTCCCCTGATAAATCAAATTATGACCCAGCAAAACTTTTCCATTCGTCCAGACGTAAATATCTTCTACAGCGGCAATTATCTGAAAACAACTTTCGGCCCTGACAAAATCGCCAACATAAGTATATACATTTCCCAGATTGCTCCATGAGGCATGAAAATCATCCTTTTTCTCCAGCGCCTTTTTGTATGATTCAATTGCCCTATCATACTTTTTGAACATAGTATATATATCCCCCCGGGAATCATACGGATTCGGTTCGTTGGGAGAAAGTAAAATGAACTTATCATTCATCTCAAGCGCCTTATCAAACTCACCCATCTGACTATAAGAATAAGAAAGCAAATTATAGCCTTCCGTATAAAGAGGATCCAACTCAATACTATATTTCAGATAATTAATTGCATCCTCATACCACCCCAGTCTATACATATTTGTGCCAATTAAATAATAGGCCTGTTTTTCGTGCGGATAATGATCTATTAATTCCTGCAAAATTGTAATTGCGCCCGGAATATCACCTGACTGGACGGCCTGCTTAGCATTAATATAAAATCTTTCCATCTGCGTCGCATGGTCCGAATATTCAACCGCTTTTTGGATCAGTCCATAATCTTTAAGATTAGACAGGTGATAATAGACCATGGCAAAGGTGGAATCATATTCTAGGGCCTTTTCAAATCTCTCAACAGCTTCGGTATAATAAGCTCTATTGTAATAGTCAACTCCTTCCAGATAAAATCGATACGCCTCCCGGGAATGAGTCGTTACATCAGCCACCATCCGATCTGTAGCATGCAGTACTTCGGATTCCATCGGAAGATCATTTTTAATCAAAACCGAAAGGCTGTCGGCCAGCGAAAATATCGTCGTTTTGACCCCGCCGGATATTTTTTGAGTCTTAATAATATTGCCGGTTGAGATATCAATAAGTCGGGAGATCACGACATAAACCGGATCAGTCTGAAGAATATCTCCCGTCACTACCCATTGGGCATTAGCCTCATCAGCTATTTGCAAAGCCGATTTATTATTAAAAACTTTATCGTCGTCTTTGCCCAGTCTTTTTGTTATATCATAAAGTCGCTGATTGGAGACAATTTGTAGCTCCTGCGATTCCGAAAGATCGGTCATAATGAGATTGGCAACAATCTCTCCAAGTCTTTGTGAATCGTCCTTATCAACCATATTGCCAAAAGGCATAATGGCCAGCAAATTCTCGGAGGCAAACAGTTCTTGCCTGGGACTGATTTCAATCTTCCACGGCTGCAGGACCAGAATTAACAATACGGCCGCAGCCGCAATGGAGGTTCGCAGCCAGGTTGGCCACCGACTTTTCTCGGTGATAGCTTCATCTTCAATTCGATCGGTTGTATCGGTGGAGGCTATTTGATGAATTGTTTCACGAACCGCCGAATCGCATTGAATTAATCTTGCCGATTCATTAAACTTTTTGGCCTTTTCAAAACAGGAATCACATTCCAGATGATGCATCTCGACAGCAGCCCGATCTTCATCGGAAAGCATACCTAATTCATAGGCATACAGCATCTTTTCAAAACGATCGTCTGTGCATCCGGCCATTATTTTACCTTTCCGGTCTCAAGACATATTTCGAGCATTTTTCTGGCTCGATGCAAAATTATATAAAATCCGTTACTCGATAATTTCAACCGATCACAGATTTCTTTTGTCTTGTACCCCAGATAATGCAGATCAAGTATTCTGGCATGGCGACGGCTGGCCTTACCAACTTTTTTCAGGCATTCAAGAAGACTTGTGCGAAGTTCCGGATCTGCATCTATTGTCATATTGCCAACCTCACTGACATCGGCAACCGTAACAACTCTATCCCCCCTTTGGCGCCTTTTTTTGATATAGTTTAATATCTTGTTGTCCAGCACTTTATAAGCCCAGGCCTGAAAACTGGTATTAAAAGAAATAGACCTATATTCCTTTGCAATAAGCATCAGCGCTTCCTGGACTATTTCCTTGGCATTCTCTTCGTCCCATATTCTGCGGTGCGCAAACTGCCCAAATCTTTCAGATAAATATTGAAATAATTTATCCTCGGCTTTTTCATCGCCTGTTTTGGTATTTTTATATAAAGCGTTTAAATTCATATCCCGCCATAATATAACAAAATTGCAATCTAATATATATAGCCTTTTAACCTTAGGCAAGAAGCGAATCATTACATAAATAATCTTTTTTTCCAATTCGGGCGAAAGAAATAATCTGGCAGAGAACCACAAATATCAGATAGCATAGATGAGCAAAAGTTAAAACTAAAATCATAGGAGGAACAATGTCTAAGACGACACTACTTATCACATTAATTCTGTTATTAACAGGTTCGATAAGTGCTCAAAATCTTCTAAATCAACCGGAAAGTGTTGCTTTTGATACACTTAACAATCGATATTTGGTGTCCAATGTCGGTGGCGCCGATATTATCCAGATTGAGACCGATTTTGTCACTCAAAGTTATTACAAAACCGATTTGGGGGAATATTGCGCCGGGAATCATATTGTCGATGATATCTTTTTTATTTCGGTATATCCCAGATATATTAAAGGATATGACCTGACAACCGATGAGTTAGTAGCCGATATTACAATCCCAATTGCTAACAGTATTGACGGAATGACAGCCGATACATCCGGGAATCTTTATGTTAATGATACACAGTTCAATCGTGTCTATAAAATTTCACTCAGCGATTATTCATATACGACTTTTGTTCAGGGACTTTCTCCATCGCCACAAGATATTACATTTGACGCTGAAAATAATCGTCTTCTGATATGTTATTACTTTGATGATTCCCCCGTTCATGCAATCAGTTTGCCGGATGGAACCTTATCAACCGCCGTTAACACAACTATTGGATATTATGATGGTATTACTCATGACGGTAATGGAAATACATTTCTCGCATCTCATTACGGCAGTGGGAGAGTATATAAATATGATGCCTCTTTTAGCAATCCACCGGAATTAATTACAAATCTGCCGATTGAACCGGCCGGACTCGATTATAACAAACGAGATAATATTCTGGCTATTCCCAGCTATGGCGGAAATAAGGTTGATTTTCTGTCTTTCAATGATGTCGATGAAGACGGTGTTATTGATTATAAGGATAATTGCCCGAATAATTCAAATTCCGGACAGGAAGACGGCGACGATGACGGTAATGGTGATGTCTGCGATTTATGCCCCGGTTCAAATGATAATGAAGATTCTGATCAGGACGGCGTACCGAATGAATGCGACGCCTGTCCCGGATTTGACGATTTTTCCGATGCCGATGACGATGGGATTCCCGATGGATGCGACAATTGCCCAAATGTTCCCAATCCCGGTCTTGAGGATTCCGATCTGGATGAAATTGGCGATGCCTGCGATAACTGCCCGGAGCATTATAATCCGGAGCAGGAAGATACCAATGGCAACGATGTCGGCGACCTGTGCGATTATACCTGCGGTGACACCGATGGGGATCACCTTATCAACATTCTTGATATCGTTTTTTTAATAAATTACAAGTATAAAAGCGGTTCCGCTCCGGACCCGCTGGAATCAGCCGATGTGAATGGTGATATTTTAGTCAATATTCTGGATATTGTATATTTGCTCAATTTCAAATATAAAAGCGGTCCCGATCCGGAGTGCGTCGTATGGTCTACATAAGTTATTTTATGCGTTTCCTTTATCCCAAATTCAGCGGTTCGCAAATGACTTAAATTTAGCTAAGGAAAAAACCTTCAGAATATAAATAATCTATTTGTTTATTCGGATGAAAGATATTATCGGGAGAGGAAACATATAATATATAATGAAAGATACAGCCAGGAAGAACTAAAATCAATTTCATGGGAGGAATAATGCATAAGGCCATATTATTTATCGCTTTAACTGTTCTATTACTGCCCGCATTATCAAGCGGCCAGACAACGGTGACAGTGGACAGCCCAGAACATGCCACATATGATGTGGCTAACGATCGCTATCTTGTTTGCAGTTTTTATGGTGGTGCAGTTGTTTCGATTGATAATGAGGGAACAACGGCTGATTTTATCACCGGTTTAGGCCGCGCATACGCCAATCATATTGTTGGAGACATAGTTTATGTTACATGCGGACAATTTTATGTGAGAGCATATGATTTGACAACAGGGGATATGTTGTGGTTCAAATATATTCCGGGTGCAAACCAGCTGGACGGACTGACAGCTGATAACGACGGATATTTGTACATTGTGGATGCCGCAGAAACAGGAGAAATTTTCAGACTTAAAATTAGCGATCAAACAGTTGAAAGTTTTGTCAGCGGCGGTCTTCCAACATTTCCTCAGGACATAATCTTTGACGAAGCTAATAATCGTCTGCTTCTGGCGGGATTTACAGGTGGTGCACCTATTTTGGCTATAGATTTGACCGATGCCTCCATAACCTCATTGGTTACGACACCGTTTGGAAATATGGATGGAATCGCGATGGACAATGACGGTAATGTTTATGTTACATGTTATACCGCCGGTACTATCCATAAGTATGATCAAACCTTTACCAATCCGCCGGTTCTAATATCGAGTATGCATTCAGGACCTGCCGGACTCGGTTATAATCCAGTGGATAACATTCTTGCCATTCCAAATTTTAACGCTGACCGGATCGATTTTATTCCTCTTGATGATATTGATGATGATGATATTTTGGATTATAGAGATAACTGCCCCGATGTTCCCAATCCTGACCAAAGTGATGTTGATGAAGACGGGGATGGCGATCTTTGTGATGGCTGCCCTGATAATTATAATCCCGATCATATCGATACGGATGCTGATGGTTTTGAAGATGCCTGCGATAACTGCCCGGAACATTATAATCCGGAGCAAGAAGATACCAATGGCAACGATGTCGGCGACCTGTGCGATTATACCTGCGGTGACACCGATGGGGATCACCTTATCAACATTCTTGATATCGTTTTTTTAATAAATTACAAGTATAAAAGCGGTTCCGCTCCGGACCCGCTGGAATCAGCCGATGTGAATGGTGATATTTTAGTCAATATTCTGGATATTGTATATTTGCTCAATTTCAAATATAAAAGCGGTCCCGATCCGGAGTGTGTCGTCTGGCAATAAAAAAATCTCCCTCTTTTTACCCGGGGACAGACATACATAATGTCTGTCCCCATATTAAATTTATCTAAGATGATAATCGCTGCAGTCGCTGGCGGGTATCGCTGATAATATCAAGCTCGATATCGGCATTATTCCAGAATTTCAGGATTTCTTCGTAGTTTGCTATCGCCTCGGGAATATAGCCCAGCGCCTCATTGGCTATACCGATATAATATTTGCTGAAAAGATAATAAACTGCTTGAGTGGTCTCATCCTTCCCTGAAGTATTTCGGCTCAAAGTAGCCAGCCCATCCTCGTATCTGCCGGATAAAACCATTAGCTCTCCCAATCTTTCACGATTATCGGCATCATCGGCACCATAATCCTCGGCCAGCTTTTGCTCTATTTCAATTCTTTTATTGGTATCAGCTACCACACAGGCATCAAACTCGGCTAACAACAAATCAGCCAATTCCCAAAGCTCCTGCGGTAGGCTGGCCTTAAAATTCTCAATTCCCTTATCTAATATCGGTCTAGCCATCGCTTCGTATGAAACATCCCGTTTTATTAAAAAGAGCGGGTAATTCATGGTCAAAAATCGATTGGCCCAGTGATAACCGTTTTCTGCATACACCCAAGTGCTATCTTTTTGACCAAATTTATAAAAATGCCGGGCTATTCTACTTGATCCAAGACTTATCCGCATACTGTCGTTTGTTAAATAGGACTGCTCAAGCGATTGCTTTTGGAAGTTCATACCTTCCCAAAAGCGACCTTTCCAGAAAGCCAGATTGGCCAGATGATTATAATAGCCGATCATTGCGTATGGATCATCGCCGTGTCTTTCCTTAATTAGGTCAACCATCTGCATTGCCTTATCGAAATTCCGTTTAAGGATGTTGGATGATATAATATTGGTCGGTGCAATCAGGTCATCGGGGAATTTCTGCAGTAATTCCTCGCTGATTCTTATGGCGTCATCATGAAGGGCCAGACCATGGTACAATATTATCAAAAACTGATATGGTTCGGGTATATCCGGATAATAATTTTTCATCTTAAGAGCATATTCAATTGCCTTCTGGTTTTCATCCATAGTTGAATAAATCTCAATATACATTGACAGAGCCAGCAAATATTGCGGGTCAAGCATCATAACTGTGTCAAGCTGAGCCAAAGCAGACTTATCGTCCTTCTTGAGAACGGTTAATAAAATGGCGTAAAAAGATCGGCCTTCTTTGTCATCGGGATAGTTGGCCACAAAGGATTGCATTTTCACTATCGCCTCATCGAATTTGAAATCGAGCCAGAGGCTGATATATATATCAAGCAGACTGCGCTCTTTTATGGGAAGCTTGTCCTGGTATTTTCGGGCCTGCTCAAAATAGGCAACACCCTGCTGACCACGATTCTGCATGGCATAACCCATTCCTATCCGCATATATGGCAGGGCGAAGGTCGAGTCGATGGCAATTGCCTTTTCAAATTCAATTTTGGCCTCATCATAGAAACTTTGAATAAATCTCTCCATGCCGATGATGTAATGTTTATACGCTTCCGGTGACGACGAGGTAATAGCGGAGACATCAATATTATTGGCCATCATCTCCTGCGAGTTTAGAGACAGGGCAATTTTTTGAGTCAGACTGTCAACCAGCACAAATGGATCCTCACCAATGACTTTTTCGCCAAATAATATTTCACCGGTTTCAACATCTTCCAGTCGGGCATCGATTCTGATTTTATCACCCATTTTAAAATATGAACCGGAAAGGACCGTTGATGCTCCAAGTGATCTGGCCGCCTCAACACAATCCTGATGACGGGGTAAATCTGAAATAGAGCTAACTTTTTCGTTAAGATAATCAAGTACCCGATTCCGGCTGATTATTTTTCCGCTGCCGCTTTGGGCCAGATCGGTCATCATTATCTCCGGAAGTCCGGCCGTTAGCCAGTCAAGTTCGGAATCGCCGGTTTTGTTTTCAAAGCCAAGTATCGCCAGCGCATCCTCTTTGGCCTGGAGAATATTGGGGCCGGGTGAATGGGAATTATCCAATATGGCCATGATAATCGCCGCAATGATAACAATACCTGCAATCGAATAGGCGATTTTCGATTTGAATATTCCTCTTTTCTTTTTCTTATATGCCTCCATTTCAATCGAGCGCGTATCGGTAATCCCGCTCTCATTCTGACGACGTAAAGTTCGCAGATCAACCACCAGATCGCGCGAGTCCTGATAACGATCGTCCGGGCTCTTTTGAAGACATTTGTCAATAATTCTTTCCAGCTCAGGCGGAAGCGTTTCATTTTTATCTCGAATAGAGACATGTTTTGCTTCCAGAATCTTGGCAATTGTTGAAACTCTGTCACCGCCGTCGAAAGGATAAACGCCTGAGAAAATCTTGTACATCATAATGCCGAAGGAAAAAATATCGGAGCGAGCGTCAACCGTTTCTCCCCGGGCCTGTTCGGGCGACATATAAGTAACCGTGCCAAGAATTTTGCCATCCTGCGTCAAATCCTGCGAGGCCGTAACAGTATCATCGCCGGTTTCGTTTGAAAAAACAGAATCAAACGGTTTGGCCAATCCAAAATCCAGAATTTTTGGCTCGCCGTTTTGGTCCATCATGATGTTATCAGTTTTGATATCACGATGTACAATATTTAATTTATGCGCCGCCGATAGCCCTCGTGCAATTCTCTCGGAAATTTTTAGCCGGCCGGACATGGAAATATTTTGATTCGCCAAATGATTCCGCAAAGATTCTCCCTCGATATACTCCATCACAATATAATTCAGATCTTTGTCAGAACCTTCGGGCCGACCGGTCCCAAAATCATAAATAGCCATAACATTCGGATGAGATATTTTGGCGGCGGTTTTTGCTTCTCGATAAAACCGTTCCTGACGGTCACTGCTTTCCAGAAGATCGCCGGGAAGAACTTTTAGCGCCACCTTACGGGCCAGTTTTTGATCCTCGGCGAGATAAACCTCGCCCATGCCGCCTTCGCCTATTTTTTTTAAAATTTTAAAATGATCTAAACTCTGGTCCGGGATTAACATCAGTTCGCCCTCCTTTTTAAGGCCAGCATAGTTATATCATCCGAATGCGGTGCCCCGCCCATAAATGTTTCAATATCGGCCATTAACTTTGATATAATCTCTTCCGGTTTTGATTTTCCGGTTTCCAAAATATATTTTTCAGTTCGTTCGTCGCCAAATTGTTCGTCACCATTATCAGCTTCGGTGACACCATCTGAAAAAATGAATATTAAATCCCCTTCTGATAATTGTGTCGAATCTGCCTCCCAGGTCATAAAATCAAAGGCGCCAATCATGGTTCCGCCCGGTTCAAGCTTTTCCATCCGGCCGTCTTGCCTGATAAGAAGCGGGGGATTGTGGCCGGCATTTACAAAATCTACTTTTCCGGTGGCCGGATCAAGGATTCCAATAAACAGAGTGGCAAAATCGCCCGATAGACTATTATTGAACAGTTGCAGTGAAACCATCTCGACAGCCTTTTTCAAATCGACACATTCGGTTTCATATAAAATTCGAAATGAAGCCAATATATTCGACATCAGAAGCGCCGCACCCATCCCCTTGCCGCTGACGTCGGCCACCATAAAAAGAAAACGGCCGTCATTCAATAATTTCATATCATACAGGTCACCACCGACCGAACGCGATTGTTCCTGAAATGCAAAAACATCAAAACCTTTAATTTCGGGCAGTTCGGTAACCAAAAGAGATTTCTGTATCGATGAGGCCCGATCAAGCTCGGCTTTTATAACTTCTTTTTCCTGTCGTTCATTAAGCAGTGTATAATTGAGGAGTTTGGAGGCGATAATATTTCCAAAGGTAGCCATAACCCGCAGGTAATCGTCGTTATAGACATGCATCGGCCGAGTGGTGTCAACGTATAAAATACCAAGCACCTTGCCCTCGTCAAACAAAGGAACCGCCATCGCCGATTTCATCTCTGATAAAATAATCGATTGCTGTTCGGCAAAACGAGGGTCTTCGGTTGGGTCGGTTATCAAGATTGCATTTTTATTGGTAATTATCTCATTAACAATCGTTCTGGACAGCTTCAGCTTACCGGGATTGGAACCTTCAGGTAATATGCTGGCGGCGCTATAAACCTCCGATTGGTCCTCCGACACAAACAGCACCATCAATCTCTCGGCCGGAATTATCTTTGAAATCGCCTGCAGCGATCTTTGAAGCATCACCTCTTTGGGCTCGGCCAGAACCAGCAGTTTGGCCATATCAAACATCGTCGGCAAAAGGTCCGGCAGTTCGCTGACCTTTTTGGGAAGCGGTTTTAGGGCTTCGTTGATAGAAAGAAAAACCGACTTAACCGGTTCATCTCCCGAAAGTGTCGTTCGGGGAAACGACGCTTTTGATGAAACCGTTTCGCTGTCAGACGACAGCTTAAACTCAGTCTGCCCAAACATAATAGCATCGCCCAGGTAAACCGATGTTCGCCCTTCGATTCGTTTTTCGTTGAGTGCGGTACCATTGCGGCTGCCCAGATCGGTCAAAAATATTTTCTCCCCTGATGAATCAACCTCAATCCGGGCATGTTTCTTTGAGACTGTTTTATGCGGTAGATAGAAATCAATATTTGCATCTCGTCCGATCTGATAGGTGCCTTCCTCCAAATCCCAGGAGTAGAATTTATGACCATCGGTGCCGGTTAATTTATACATATATTAATGCCTTCGCTCTATTTTGGATCGTGACAAATAAATAACTTGTTATGTTTATTTATATACGCCGATTACGAACAAATCTTCAAATTTATACAATTTTCATTAACAGATTTAATATAGGAGTTATAAATATATAATTCAAGCACCCTTTTTCATCATTTCCAGAAATCGAGAGCGGAGCGTATTGCTCATTAGAGCCTTTTTAACAGGCGGCAATTTCAAAAATCCGCCAACGAACCCCCGCATAAACGAATGTCCTATACTTTGCGGATTATCAAAAATTAAATTTTGAAGCGTGCCCTTTTCTAAACTCTGCAGAATTATCTTTTCAAAGGTGTTTTCAGGATAAAGCACTTTCTGTTTTCGCGGGACCAATCTCATCGCTTCAGTATCGCATTTTAGGGCACAGACACCGCAGCCGATACAGATTTCTTCATCGATAACCGGTTCATCGTCAGGGGATATCTCAATGGCATTAATCGGGCAGTTTTCGGCGCACTCGCCGCAACCGGAGCAGGTTTCGCTGTCGCTTTTGGCAATATAATTGGAGGTAACAACCATATTCGGATATCCGAACCGGCTGATTCCCAAAAGAACATTACAGCAGCATCCGCAGCAGTGACAGACAAAAGCGGCATTTTGTTTGATATTGTCGGCACAAAAGACCAGTCCCATCTCTTTGGAGCGTGCAAACAGCTCCAGCATCTCTGATTTGGAAGCCTCTCTGGCCATATCGTGCCTGATTAAATAATCGGCCGATCCATCAAAACTGGTGCAGGTATCAAGCGGGATATCACATTTTTTTTCACCGATGTGAAGTTTTTCATGACGGCAGGAGCAGATGCCGACCGCAAACTTTTTGGAGTTTTCAATAAGAGAGGTTGCTTTCTCATAGTCGAGCACCTCAACATACTCTGATTTTTCAATCGTACCCTCATGCGGCAGCGTCCGCAAAATCGAAACCTTCTGATTGCCTTTCAAATTCTCATGATAAAATTTGCCGTCGTCCAAATATTCATGAAACAGTTTGGCCCATTCCTTATGATTAAGTTCACCTTTGGTACGCATCATGGTGAACTCAAAAATACCTATAACCATCGGCGAGAGGATATAGCCGTTTTGGCCGTTCAGATTAATATCAATAACCAAACCCTTATGGGCCATTGTATCAAGTGACTTTTTTAATGTATCTTTATTATAGCCGGTAACTTTTGCTATTTTATCAAGCGATGCTAGACCATACGGCATTTTAACGGCAAGATCAGCTTCTTCGGTCGTGTAGAGTTCTTTCAGGATTTTATAGAATGTTTCATTCCACGGTGCCCGCATCGTCTGGCCGTCAATTTTATGGCCAAGCTTGCGATACAGATCTTTTCCAACCAAATGTCCCATATTATATCACTTTTCTCAGCCGCGTTAGCCTTACTTTGGTATCTTCCACGGATTCCAGACCTTCATCGGCGTTTTTCCAGATATCAAGGAATATTTCATACTGCTCGATTGCATCATCGGTACGTCCGGCCGCTTCGTATGCCTGGCCCAAATCATAATGTAACAAAACGGCACGTTTGGGATAGGACCATCGCACATTATCGTATTTAGCCATTGCTTTTTCAAACGCTTCGATTGCTTCGGGTATTCGTCCGACACCAAGATAACATTGACCTAGTTCCCTCAATGTGGTCGTATTCTCTCTTCCAGATGCTGATGCTATATTTTTTACCCTGAGAGTTGCCGCCGAATCGTAATTATCCTTTCTGTATTCAACCAACGACATTTGACTATATAAGGTCCCCATTTTGATTGTGTCGGATGGACTGATCTGATTGGATAAGCGGTTAAATATCTCATCTGCTCTGGTCGTATCTCCTTTATAAGCATTAGACAGGGCGACTCGTCCATCCAGAACAACAGTCCAATTATGTGTCGAATCAATATTTTGCATCATTTTTCTTGCTTGATGAAACTGTGCCATAGCAGAATCAGGACTTTCTTGCAAAAGAAAAATCAGCCCCCGATGATAATACTTTTGCAGATGCGACCAGTTATCACCGACTTCTCCACGATCAAGTTCAATTCCATTTTTTAACACCTCCAATGCTTGATTGAATTTCCCCTGATGTATTAATACCCTTCCTTTATGTAAACGAGCCCAGGCCCGTTCAATAGGGGCAGCATGTTTCAGCATTATATCAAAAAGACTGTCGGCAAGTTTATATTGACGGTTCAAAATGGCGACATGCCCTGCATCATTGATTACCTGATTATCATTTGGCATGAATTTAAGGTAAGCCAAATAGGATTGTACTGAACTGTCAAGCTTGCCGGCCTTATAATAAATTTCTCCGAGTTTACTCAGGATGTAAGGATTATCCGGGTCAACCTCAAAACCTTTGTTTGCAACTTCTATAGCCCTTTCATAATTGCCAATCTCATCATAAGTTCTTGCCAAATAATAGTAGGACATCGCATAACTGCTATCCAGCTCTATCGCCTTATACATTTGGGCTATTGCATCATCACCTCTTTTATATTCATACCATAAAAACACACCATATCTGTTCAACAATTCCGGTTGGTCTGGATAGATAGAAATGGCATCAAGCCAGATTTGTTCTGCTTCATCCGGTTTACCCATATCGAAAAGAATTTGTGCATGATTGTAATAAAGTCCCCAATAGGTTGGTTGGAGTGCAATAGCCTCTTTATATTGCTCAATGGCCTTCTCGTTATTCCCGGCCCGTACATAATGTCCTGCTATATTAATACGGAAATTCACAACTGATGGCTCAATTTCAATAATTCTTTTGAATAAACTTTCAGCCGCGTTGAAATCACTCGCTTCTGATTTAATTGCGGCCAAGTTGCTTAATGCTACAATTGATAATGGATCAAGTTCAAGAGCAATTTCCAATTGTCTGATTTTTCCATCCATATCTTTCATCCAATCACCAAGCAAATTTCCATACCAGATATGTGTCCAGGCGTATCCGGGATTAAGCTCAATTGCTTTCAAATATCCTTTTTCAGATTTCTCAATATCCCTATCCTGGTAATAGACTAAACCAAGAGAAGCATGCGCCTCGGCGAGATTGTCGTCAAGGCGAACAGCTTTCAATGCCGCTTCTTTGGCTTTTTTCGCATGTTCAGGGAAAAATCCGGTTTCACCACTATAAGCATCCAGAATTGACCAGGCGTCGGCCAGCCCACTGTAGGCCAGAGCATAGGTGGAATCAAGCTTAATCGCTCGTTCAAAATGTTCAATAGATTTTTTAATACCTTCTTCTGTCCGTTTCCGCCAGAAATACCTGCCTTGCGTATATTCATTGAACGCTTCAAGATTTTCCGTATTACGTTTGACAAGCGTTGATTCTTCATCGCCCATTAACTCAATTTTCATAATATCTACAATCGCTTTTGAGATATTATCCTGAACATCAAAGACGGATTCCAATTTCTGGTCAAATTGCTCTGACCAAAGATGTGCATCTTCATTGACATCAATAAGCTGTGCCCGCACCCGGATTCTGTTCCGTTCTTTCTGGATACTGCCTTCAAGAATAGTCTCCACCCCAAGCATCTTGCCGATTTTTTTTAGATCCCGATCAGTGTCTTTAAAACGTAGAACCGATGTCAACGATATCACTTTAAGATTCTGAATACCCGAAAGTCGCCCGATTATGGCGTCGGTCATACCTTCGCAGAAATAATCCTGATCTTTGTTCG
>CBFCZE010000040.1:0-20054 GCA_965602655.1 uncultured bacterium | reverse complement strand
AGTGAAATATTCTGGACTTGGACGGGAAGGTCTTAAATTTTCTCTGCAGGAGATGACCGAACCGAAAGTGATTTGTTTTAATCTACCCAAAATATAATCTATAGTCTTAAACGGTCAGGTTCAAAACCTGACCGTAGCATTATACAATAAATACTTCATAAAAGTTTCTTGCGTTTAATTATCTGATAATATAAATTGTGGCCTCATAAGAATGCCGGAGTGGTGGAATTGGTAGACACCAGGGACTTAAAATCCCTTGGGCCTTATGGCCCGTGTCGGTTCAAGTCCGACCTCCGGCATTTTAATTTTCAATAATTATTTCCGCTTTAGACTACTTCTCTTATATATATGTTGACCTTCAAATGAAATTAGGTTAGGGTATCTCCCGGATTCGCTTGACAGATATGCGGTTGATTCGTATTATTTAATAGAGTTGCCTCGCCGCCATCTAACAGGAATATCGGGAGCCGGTATAGAATGAAAAAATAT
The DNA here is from genome assembly GCA_965602655.1 of uncultured bacterium. GTDB lineage: Bacteria > Zixibacteria > MSB-5A5 > GN15 > PGXB01 > JAAERC01. The sequence goes on along the minus strand of CBFCZE010000040.1, from coordinate 19,565 downwards.
CCGATCCTTATTGTTCTTATTCTATATGGATTATTCTATCTATTTATTTCTTGCGGCAAATATCCAACTCAGAACGATTCACCTTATGGTGAGACCATTTTAATAAATAATCTGAAAATAATTGATAATATGAATGGAATAGAACTATACAATGTCGATATGCGGCATATTATTTATACTTTTGATATTAACAGTTATTATACAGATTCAATTGCGATTGGAGATATTATAATTGGTACAGCTTTCGGCGGCTATGTTAGACGAGTAACGGGACTTACCATTTACCCGGGGCAGTTGGAACTGCGAACCGAATACGCGACTTTGGCCGATGCGATAATAAACGGCGGGATAGACACCACATTGTATCTTACAACCGGAACCGGAACTGGAAAAAAAGGCGCTAATTTTGACCTTGTATCAGCGGCCAAGGGCGTCTCATTATCTGAACAGGGAATAGATTTGTCCGGAATGTCCTTGTTTTCAGGAGTTACTGAAGGAGTTAGTGTTGATGTTGATGTAATAGATGGTTCCATTTCGTTTGACCCTAAGGTAGAATATGGAGTTAGCTTTAATTCTAAAGGATTAAATCAGTTTCATACTTACATAAGCGGAGATCTTAATTATGATTATGATTTAGAGATTACCGCCAATGGGAAATTCGGAATGACCGGTTTGAAAAATATTGCCGAATTTCAGTATGCTTTTACTCAGATGTTCGGCACTATTCCAATTTTGCAGGTGGTAACTCTAAAATTTGATATTGGTTTTGCAATTTCGGCAACAATGGATGGCATTTTTTCATACGGTACCAAGGCAGAATATGAAGTGAATGCCGGGGGTCAGTTCAAGGAAGATGAATGGTCGGAAGCCTGGGAACAATCTACATCATTTGAAGAAAAACCTATAAGTTGGCCGGGGAGGGGCGAAACCCATATTCGCACCTACATCCGACCCAAAGTAACGGTAAATTTTTATTCCATTACCGGTTCGGAAATAATTATCAAACCATATACGAATTATGATGCGGCTGTCGATAATTTTCCGTCGTGGTGCTGGGAATTAAATAATGGAATTGAAGGTACATATGGTTTTCAGTTTCATCTGTTTGGATACCAGATACCCAACTATTCGAAAGATTTTGATCAATTTGAATGGATCATAGCATCTGATTGCGAAAATATTGAAGACATAACCGCACCGACATATATCGATGATCTATCCGCTGGAAATCCGACTTCAAATAGTATAAGGCTGACCTGGAGTTCATCCGGGGATGATGCTGATATAGGTAAGGCCTCGGAGTATGATATCAGGTATTTGACCTCGCCCATTGATCTTGCAAATTGGAGCTTGGCTACTCAATGTTCTCCGACTCCAAATCCGCAGAGTGCCGGGGGCAGTGAAGATTATCTGGTTACCGGATTATCTCCTGAAACCGATTATTATTTTGCCATAAGAGTGGCTGATGAAGTACCCAATTGGTCGCCTATTTCAAATATTGCAGCTGCCACAACTGACGAGGCAGTGGATATTATTCGCCCTTCGACCATCATGGATTTATTTGCCGGTTCACCGACGGCGAATAGTATTACTCTGAGCTGGACAGCTCCGGGCGATGATGATAATGAGGGGACGTCCGCCCAATATGATATAAGATTTTCCACTGAATATATTAGCCCCTACGAATGGGAAACATACATTGCCTGTTCCGATGTGCCAACGCCGAGCCTATCGGGCAGTGATGAAGAATATCTGGTAACCAATCTCGTTCCCAATACAATTTACTATTTTGCCATTAAATCGGCCGATGAAGTACTTAACTGGTCTGATATGTCAAATATGGCCGCCGCTATGACTACAGCGGAATCGGGGCGTGGCGGTATCGTTGATGAATTTACTTCACCGGTATCTTCATATACTCTGGATTTGGCCGGAGCCGGTTCGTCGCTCTGGGTAATCGACCATATAGAAGATACTGTTTATAATGTTAATTTATCGGATGGGACGCTAATTGATAAATTCTCTTTTGCTCCAAGCGAATGGACGAATCTCCAGGGTATAACATATGATGGAACTTATCTCTGGATAGCCACGCGAAGCGATATCTACAAAGTAAATCCCGATAACGGAAACGCTATTGGTCATTTTAGATATGATCGGACAATAGAATTGATTACGGGACTGGCCTGGGGAGATGGAAGATTATGGTTGGCCGGACCGTTTGTGGATAGAGCGTATGAGATTGATGTTGACCGGGCCATCCTTGATGGGCATTCGGATAGTTCGGTAACAAATCAGGTTATCTTTTCTGATCCATTGTTATTCAGAGGAATAATGTATTTTGAAGGCGGGCTTTTTATCTCCAGTTGGACCGACGCCGAATCGGCCACCGTTTATGAATATGATCCTTCTTCCGGGGATATTCGGCAGCAATTTCAGATAAGAGAATTTAATTCAACACAGCACAATCCAATTCAGGGCGGATTGGCAACCGACGGGACCTATTTTTATACCGGTGGCGACAACTTTAGAATATTGAGAATCAATTATTAATTTATAATCGCATCAAAGCTTCTAAAGCCAGAATATACCCATACCATCCAAGTCCGGTGATTTGCCCGACACAGGCAGGCGCGATAACCGAATGTCGTCGAAACTCTTCACGTGAATAAATATTAGATAAATGCACTTCAACAACCGGCATTCCGCAAGCCGTGACAGCATCAAAAACCGCCAGACTATAATGTGTGTATGCGCCGGGATTAATGACGACGCCGCCGACAGTATCCATACCTTTATGAAGCGCATCGATAATGGCACCCTCGGAATTGGATTGTATAATATCAAGCTCGATATTATTTTTATTGGCAAACTCATTAAGTCTGTCATTGATATCTGAAAGTGAAGTTGTTCCGTATACTTCGGTTTCTCTTTTTCCTAGAAGATTGAGGTTGGGACCGTGAATTATCAGATATTTATTTTTTATGTTTTGAGAAGTACTCATAAATTTCTAAGCGACCTTTTGAAACTGTTTTTATCTATTCCTTGTATTATCGGTTGGGCAATTCCCTTCAATAACACAAAACGGATTTTATTGTTTTTGGCCTTCTTGTCAAGAGTCATTGTCCTCCAGATATTTTCGGGATTTATATTTCCTATTTTATTTCTGCCGATTAATTTTCTGATAAGATCAATTGTTTTCTGATGTTTTCTGATATCCATAAATTTATAATCATTTGATAACTGAAGAGCCAGAAGCATTCCCCAGCCGACGGCGGCTCCGTGAGATATATTTTTATATCCTCCCGATGTTTCCAAAGCGTGACCAAAAGTATGTCCGAAATTTAGAATCATTCTGAGTTTTTTTTCATACGGATCTTTTTGAATTATTTCAGCTTTCAATCTAACACATATGGTCACCAAATATTCGATTGCTTTTGCGTCTCTGCCGAGGATTTTATCAGAATTAACACATATATACTCATATAATTTCTTATCACGAACCAACGCAATTTTGACCGCCTCGAATAAGCCATTTACGTATTCATTCGTAGTAAGAGTTCCCAGAATGTCCGGATCGATCAAAACCAGTTCGGGATTGTAAAAAGCTCCAATAATATTTTTTGCCTGTGGATGATCGATGGCCACTTTGCCACCGATACTTGAGTCGATTTGTGCTATCAGCGTTGTGGGGATATGAATTAGTTTAATTCCCCGCATGTATGTAGCCGCAACCAATCCACCCAGATCACCTGTCACACCGCCGCCAAATGTTACGAGAGTGGAATAACGGTCAATCCCATTGTTCAGCATTTCAGAGATTACCTGATTGTATGTGCGGTTGCTTTTATAACGTTCGCCATCAGGAATAATAATTACTTTCTCTTTTAAATCAGACCGTTTAAATGAATTGTGTAAATCTTTGTACCAAAGTTTATGAACGGTTTTATTTATCAATATAATTATCCTGCCGTTTGTTTGTTCCCTTATGATTTGACCGATTTTGGATAACAGCCCTCTTTTTACCTGTATTAAATAACCACTATTGGTCGATGTCGAGGTTACCTTGATCTTCATTTTGCGGCTCTGGTTTTATTAGTAATTTTGTTAAACAATTTTATTATCGTTTTGGCCGTATTTTCCGGAGATATGTCGGATGTATCAATATGATTGGGCAGTTCAGCATAACCGTTTTTTCTTATTTCATAAAGTTCTTCAATATTATTATTGTCTTTTTTTGCAATTAATGGTCGTGTCAGGCTGTTATTAAGTCGGCTCATTAAAGTATCAATATTTGCCGTCAAACAAAATATAATTCCCGTTTTGCTCAGCAGATTTAAATTATCTTTGTCTAACAATGTACCGCCGCCGGCGGCAATTACCATACCGTTTTCGTTATATATATCGGCAACTACCTGATGTTCAAGGTCGCGGAAATAACCTTCACCTTCCGTCTCAAAAATATCGGAGATAGCACGGTTTTGCTTTTTTTCAATTATTTCATCGGTATCCCAAAATGTACGGTTAAGTAAACGGGCGATCTCTTTCCCGACCGTCGTTTTTCCGGTACCCATAAAACCGGTTATAATTATGTTTTTATTTCTAATCAAAATGATACATCAATTATTGCTGTAATTATTAAAATGTGATCTTATCTCTGCCATTGAGTCGCCGCCAAATTTTTCCATAAAAAACTCAGCCAACACCCAGGCGGTTAATGTTTCACCGATAATTCCCGCCGCCGGTACGATACAGACATCGGATCTGACATAAGGAGCACGGGCCGGCTTTTTCTTCTGGAGATCGACCGATAATAGCGGTTCTCTCAATGAGGATATCGGTTTTGCGAAACCCCTCACAATAATCGGTTCTCCGTTAGATACACCGCCCTCAATACCTCCGGCGCGATTTGTTCTGTGAATGATTTTACCGGCTTTTATATTAATCTCATCGTGAACCTTTGAACCGTACCGAGACGCATTTATTATGCCTTCCCCGAATTCGACAGCCTTAACGCTCGGAATACTCATTATGACCTGTGCCAATTTTCCTTCCAGTTTACGATCATAATGAACATAGCTGCCCAACCCAACTGGCAGATTGGTCGCAATCACTTCGAAAACTCCGCCAAGGGTATCACCCATTTCTTTGGCCTTGTCAATTTCCCGGCACATTTTCTTTGATATCTGCGGATAGGCGCAATAGACCGGTGAATTTACAATTTCTTTTTTTATTTGATCGAACTTTAGAATCCGGCTGGGAATTTTTACCTTACCGATTCTGACAACATGGCTGATAATTTCGACTCCGAATTCGCCCAGAAGAATTTTTGCTACCGAACCGATTGCCGTTCGTATGGCAGTTTCGCGGGCACTGGATCTTTCGATAACATTCTGAATGTCTGAAAATCTGTATTTAACAGCCCCGGCCAGATCAGCGTGACCCGGACGCGGTGTGGTTTTTTTCTGACTTTTCCTATGTTTTCTTATTGCCCAATCCTTGTTTTCTATCTGCAGGGCCAGGGGGGAGCCGATACTGACGCCATTTCGAAGGCCGCCAAGAATTTTTACTCTGTCTTTTTCTATTTTTTTCATCCGGGTGCCGCGGCCGTACGATTTCTGCCTTCTTGAAAGATCAAGATTTATTTTTTCTTCGTCTATTGCCAATCCGGCCGGAAGTCCTTCGATTATGCCAACCAGTCCCGGCCCATGTGATTCCCCCGCTGTTAGAAATCTAAGCATATTTATTATCCTGCTATTTTTTTTGAGACATACTTATAAATATCGTCAGGTTCAACTTTTATCCCAGTCCAGATATGAAAACTTGCTGCCGCCTGGGCTGTCAGCATATACAGCCCATCGACATATCTGCCGGGAAATTTATGATGACTCTTTGGCAAAGCCCGTTGCCCATAATTTAAATCAAATATTATTGTATTTTGAAAAAATCTCTTTTTTAATAATTCTTTGATAATACTCATCAAAAATGATGAATTGGCCGAAGTTGAATTAATCAAAAGAGTCGGTTGATCCAGTTGGTCAAGACTGTATAAATTCTTAATATTCATTGCTTTAATATTTGAGTCACTCCCGGAGTTCTTAATTTTGCTTATTATATATTTTGCTTTTGAAATATCTCTGTTCGCTACAATAACTTTATCCGGTTTTTGTCGAAGAAGTTCAACCATACATGCCCGGGAGGCACCACCGGCTCCAAGCAAAAGAACCGTTTTGCCCTTAATATTTATCTTCAGCCTATTTTGTATGGTTGCCCGAACGCCAAAAAGGTCGGTGTTATATCCGATCAGTCTGCCACGTGAATTCTTTATTGTGTTCACGGCGCCGGTTTTTTGTGAGGTAATATCTAATTTGTCAAGGTAAGGAATAAGTATTTCTTTAAAAGGGAAGGTTACATTAACCCCGGATATATTAAGTGTTCGGATACTATTAACGACATTTCTCAATTGGGACCATTCAGATTCAAATTTCGTATAGTGGTAATCGAGCTTGAATTTTTTAAATAGATAATTATGTATAATAGGGGAGAGGGTGTGCCGGAGTGAACTCCCGATTATTCCATATAATTTGTGTCTCTGTGCGCTAACCATATTAAATTATCAACCTATTCAGTTTATCAAAGAATTGCGGAAATGAAATATTGACCGCTTCGAAATCCAAAATTGTCGTTTGGCCTTCTGCAATCAATCCGGCAATTGTCATAGTCATTGCCAATCGATGATCCCCGAATGATTCCACTTCCGCTCCGGTTAACGGTGTCGGGCCATCTATTTCAAGACCGTCCGGTTTTTCAATAATCGAGGCCCCCAGTCGCCTTAATCCATCGGTAACTGCCTTAAGGCGGTCGCTTTCCTTGAGTCTTAACTCTTCTGCACCTGAAATTATTGTCTTTCCCTCTGCCTGTGTTGCGACCAGGGCCAGAATCGGGATTTCGTCGACCATTGATGGAATATCTTCGGCATCGACTTTAATTGCATTGAGCTTAGATGAAGAGACTTTTATTGTTCCGAGCGGTTCTTCATTTCTGATTTTATCCGGAATTATAGTAATATTAGCACCCATCTTTTTAAGTGCCGTCAGACAACCGGTTCGAGTCGGATTCAGTCCGACATTATTTAATTTAATATTTGAGTCATTAACAAGGAGTGAAGCGGCAATAAAAAATATTGCCGAAGAGATATCACCCGGGACAAAAATATCAGCGGAAATAAGTTGCCCTCCCTTTATTTCTATTTTGGGAAACGTACCGGAGATATCAGCGCCGAGATATTTGAACATCCGTTCAGTATGGTCACGCGATTGATATTTCTCATTGATTGTTGTTGTACCTTCACAAAGCAAACCGGCAATCATCAGGGCCGTTTTAATCTGAGCGCTGGCAATGGGCATATTATAAGAAATCGGTTTCAGCTTACGGCCTATTATACTTATAGGTGGTCGACTATTATTATCGCGGGCAAAGATTATGGCACCCATACTTTCCAATGGATCGATAATCCGTTTCATTGGCCTTTTTCTAAGAGACCTATCGCCGGTAATTACCGAATAAAAAAACTGTCCCGCCAGAAGTCCTGACATCAAACGAATAGTCGTTCCAGAATTTTGCGCATCTAAAATATTTGACGGTTCGGAAAAGCCAAAGCGTCCTTTTCCTTCAACGATGAATGTGCCATCGGCCTGTTTTTCTATTTTTATGCCCAGAGCTTTTAGACAGGATATGGTGGACATACAATCGGCGGCGGTGGATAAATTTTCAATTCTTGATATTCCTTTGGCCATTGAAGCAAAAATAAGAGCCCTGTGAGAAATAGACTTATCTCCGGGGATTTCAATCGTGCCTCCGAGTTTATTAACAGGTGTAATAGTCTTATTCATTTTGAACCTGATCCAGGTATTCTTTTTGAGTTTTCGCTTGAATAATTCGGGTAAGTAAAGCCGCCTCATCTTTATTACCGATCAATTCGGCAATTTTAGATAGCTCGGACTGAAAATCTCCAATTATACCTAAAATATTTTCACTATTGGACATAAACATATCGAGTGTCAAATCAGGTGGTGATGAGACTACTCTGGTGGCACTCTTAAAGCTCCCCCCGGCCAGTTGCCAGATATCTTTATAAAAATTATCCTGTTTGAAGGCCAGATTCATAAGGGTGATTGCAAGCAGATAAGGTAAATTACTGGTTGTCGATATCAATAAATCATGCTTTTCGGGATCAATAAATATCGGTTTGGCGCCAAGCGCTACAATCAATTTCCCGGCAATATCTATCCATTCTTTTTTCGTAGGTTTGGCAGGGGAGAGGAAAAATGACGTCTTCTCGAATTTATCCACGGTGGCGGCTTCCAATCCGGCTTTTTCATTGCCTGCTATCGGATGACCGCTGATATAATTTATTTGGGCATTGAGCCTTGAGGCTATTTCAAGAATCCCGGCTTGGACTCCCGCAACATCGAGTATAGCCTGATTTGTTTTGGCCTGTTTGATAATTTCCGGAATAAGCTTAATTGTCGTCCGAATCGGTGTGGCGAGAATAATTAAATCAGCTTTGTCGACGCCATCAGTTATTGATTCGGCCTGATTGTTTATATGTCCGCGTTCTTTGGCCCGGTTGGTGACCGATTTATCAATATCAAAACCGTGTACATCTGAAACCAGATTCTTTTCGGTCAATACTCTGGCAATCGATCCGCCAATTTGACCCAAACCGACAATAAAGACTTTTAGCTGTTCAAGCTTCATTATATCTTCTTGTTAACCGCCGATGCGATAGCATTTAGATCGCTCATTAATGTTTCGAATTCTTCGGGATGTAAGCTTTGAGCTCCATCCGATAAAGCTTCTTCGGGATGCGGATGAACCTCAATTATTAATCCGTCAGCTCCGGCGGCAATAGCACACTTGGAAAGGGGTTCTACCAGTTCCCTTTTGCCGGCGGCGTGGCTCGGATCAATAATTACCGGTAGATGGCTTAATTGTTTTATAATCGGAACGGCTGAAATGTCCAGCGTATTGCGCGTATATTTTTCAAAAGTCCGGATACCACGCTCGCAGAGCATCACATTAGGGTTTCCATTGGCCAGAATATATTCGGCCGCCATAAGAAGTTCCTCAATCGTTGACATCAGACCACGTTTCAGAAGAACCGGTCGGGTTGATTTACCAACTGCTTCAAGAAGTGAATAATTCTGCATGTTACGGGCCCCGACCTGAAGGATGTTGGCGTACGATGCTACCAATTCAACTTTTTCCGGTGCCATTACCTCGGTGACGGTAGCCAGTCCGGTTTTGTCGGAAGCTTCCTTTAGTATTTTTAATCCCTCTTCGCCAAGTCCCTGAAAACTATAGGGAGAGGTTCTTGGTTTGTAAGCACCACCTCTCAGCACCTTGGCTCCAGCCTTTACTACTGCTTCTGCCGCCTCCAATGTCTGTTCCCGGCTTTCGACCGAACAGGGCCCGGCCATTACAACGACCTCATTGCCGCCGACAGTGAATCCGTTAAAAGGAATTATGGTCGATTGTTTTTTAAATTCTCTGCTGGCCAGTTTAAACGGTTTTAAAATAGGCACAACCGATTCTACTCCCGGTATTACCATAAAGACTTCCGGTTCGACCTTTTTGCCGTTACCAACCATTCCAACAATTGTCTTGTTCTCACCTTTTGACAGATGCGGGTCAAATCCGAGCTCCTGGATTTTTTTAATAACCGAACTGGTCTGCTTGACAGTAGCATCAGATTTCATCACTACGATCATCATCGTTTCCTCCGCACAATTCTGGTCTGAGCTTACAGGTTTCACCCAGATATTGATGTTTAATATTTTCCTGAGATTTCTTTGTATTAACATGTATTAATATTCTAATTAGTCGAGTCATCCCTTTGGGAACTTCCATTTCTCTGGCGCAGAGAAGCGGTACCAAATCATATCCCAGACCTCTGGTGGCGTAGGCAGGAAATTCGGCATTTAAATCCGGTGTCGCCGTAAAAAAAATACTGGCGATATCATCCGGTTTGATATCATTTGTTTCTATCATTTTCAGGAGCAGTTCTTTGGTCGAGGAAATTATTTCTTTTTTGCTATTTTCCTTAACTCTGATGGCACCTCTGATTCCTCTTACTTTATACATTGTTCAAACCTTTACTGGTTTTGCTAATAAATCTGCCTACGTTTGATACAGCCTGCTGTGTACCGGAGGATTTTTTTATAATATCGATAATAGCACTTCCGATTATCACGCCGTCGGCGACTCTGGCCACCGATTTCGCCTGAGGCAGGCCGGATATTCCAAAACCGACACAGACCGGTAGGCAGCTTTCTTTTTTTATCTGAGTTATCCAGCGATTTAAGGATTTAGGAAGCCTTTTTCTGGCACCGGTAACGCCTGCCACCGAAACGAGGTAAACAAAGCCTTGTGATCTTTTTATAATAAGTTGACGCCTTTGAGCATTTGATGTTGGCGCCAATAAATAGATTAAATCAACGCCGGCCGCCCGGCAATTATTTTCAATGGCTATTCCTTCGTCAGGGATTAAATCAGGAATAATCAATCCGCGGCCACCGGAAGACATCGATTTTTTCAGAAACCTCGAAGTACCGTATTGTAAAATAGGATTGTAGTAACTCATAATTATCAGAGGCACTTTATATCTGTTTGCAAGCTCACTCAGTTGCCGGAATATTCTGTTGATGTTGGTCCCATTACGCAGGGCAATTTGCGATGAACTCTGGATTGTTTTTCCATCGGCCAGCGGATCGGAAAAAGGAATACCAATTTCAATCATATCGGCACCGGCTTTTATTATCTCCTTTAGTAACATAATAAAGGTTCTATCATCCGGGTATCCGGCTGTCAGATAAGGCATAAGCGCTTTTCTTTTTTCCCTCCGGCATTTTTCAAAAGCGTTCGAAATGGAAATGGGGGTGCGGTTATACATAGCAGCTCATGACCTCCCTTTTTTCTGTCTTGCTTTAAGACGTTTATTAAGCAGACGGATAACCTCATCATTGGCTAAATCTTTATCGCCTCGTCCGGAAAGATTAATTATGAGGATATATTTCTTCGGCAATTTTGGGGCAATCTTCCTGGCGTACGCCAGGGCAAAGGATGATTCCAGAGCAGGAATAATTCCTTCGGTTTCGGTTAATTCAATAAAAGCCGCTAACGCTTCCTTATCGGTTACTGAAACATAGTTGACCCGGCTTTGATCCTTAAGGAAGCTATGCTCCGGACCGACTCCGGGATAATCAAGTCCGGCTGCTATAGAATGTGATGTTTTGATCTGCCCGAATTTATCCTGCAATAAGTAGCTGAAGCTTCCGTGCAACACGCCCGGTTTACCTTTCGCGAGCGTGGCCGCGTGCAAATGTGTATTTAAACCGTTGCCCGATGATTCCACGCCGGTTAGTTTAACGGATTTATCATTTATAAACGGGTAGAACATCCCGAGCGAATTACTTCCGCCGCCGACGCAGGCGATAATTTGATCAGGTAAGCATTTTTTTTGCCTCTTAATTTGTTTTTTTGTCTCCCGGCCGATTACTGATTGGAAATCACGAACCAGTTTTGGATAGGGATGAGGTCCGACGGTGGAGCCGATAATATAATGAGTCGTCTCGACGTTGGTAACCCAGTCTCGAATTGCCTCATTGGTTGCGTCCTTTAATGTTTTGCTTCCCGAATCAACCGGAATAACTTCGGCGCCCAAAAGATTCATTCGGGCAACATTGGGCGCCTGCCTTTTCATATCTTCGATGCCCATATAGATAGTACAACTTTGATTGAATAAACCAGCTATTGTAGCCACGGCAACTCCATGCTGGCCGGCGCCGGTTTCGGCAATAATCCTTTTTTTATTCATATTCCGCGCCAGGAGCCCCTGTCCGATGCAGTTATTAATTTTATGGGCGCCGGTGTGAGCCAGATCTTCTCGTTTAAGATAAATTTGGGCACCTTTGTATTTAGATGTTAGACGCTCGGCAAAATACAATGGGGTGGGACGGCCAACATAGGTACTCAATAGCCGTTTAAGTTCGGATTTGAAGGCAGGAGTTTTTAGCGCGCTCTTATAACCTTCCTCAAGTTCTAAAAGCGCCGCCATTAGCGTTTCAGGAACAAAACGGCCGCCATATTTACCAAAATATCCTAATTTATTCGGCTGTCCCATCGTTGAACCTCATTGATAAGTGTTTCCATTTTTTGATAATCCTTCAGGCCGGGACTTTTTTCAACTCCGCTGCTGATATCGACGGCATATGGGTTAACTATCTCCAGAGCTTCTCTGATATTATCCGGATTAAGTCCTCCGGATAATATAATTTTTCCAAACCTTGAAGCTCTATTGGCAATCTGCCAGTTAAAACTTTTTCCGGTTCCGCCAGACAGATTTTTATCGAAAGTATCGAGCAGAAAATACCGCAAGCCAAACTCTTCGATACGTCTTATCACTTCCTTACCGTTGACCTTAAATGCTTTAATAAATGGAACCGTTAATGATTTGATATATTCAATGTGTTCGTCTCCGTGCAGTTGCACTGCATCCAGCCGGCAATATTCATACAACTCCTTGATTGTACTAATGTCTTCGTTAACAAACACGCCAATTTTGCTGATAAACGGCGGCAAAGCTTGAGATATTTCTCTGGCGATAGCCGGCTTTATCCTTCTCGGGCTTTCTGCAAATACAAAACCGAGCGCATTGGCACCCAATTCTGCCGCCTTTTCAGCATCGGCCTGATTTGTTATGCCACATATTTTAATTCTGGTTTTCATTGTTTACCCAAAAGCTCTCTGATTTTTTTTGCCGGGTCAGGACTGGTGATAATCCCTTCGCCGATAAGGACGGCATCAAGGCAGGCATCCTCCATCCTGACTATGTCATCCCGATTATGAAAACCGCTTTCACCAACCCGAATAATACCGGGAGGAATCTTAGGTGCCAGAGTTTCTGTTGTTTCCAGATTGACATTAAAAGTCCTCAGATCACGATTATTGACACCAATTATTTTGGGACAAAACTTTTTTATGCTTTCAAGCTCGTATATATTATGTACTTCAAACAGAACATCTAATTCTATCTGTTCGGCGAGTAGGTAAAAATGATTAAGTTTAACCGGATCCAAAAGCCCGACAATTAACAGGATGGCGTCGGCGCCTATAAACCTGCTTTCCCATATCTGAAATTCTTCGATAATAAAATCTTTTCTTAAAACCGGTAAGGTTGAATTCTCTTTAGCGATTTTCAAGTCATCAATTGAACCACCGAAGTAAAAACCTTCCGTTAATACTGAAATGGCAGATGCTCCTGCTTTTTCATACAGACGCGCCATTTTATCTACTTGCAGGTTTTCGGCCAATATCCCTTTAGAGGGGGAACGTCTTTTTATTTCCGCTATTAATGAGATTGTTTGCTTTTTACATAAGCTTTTCTTTAAATTTTTGGTCGGCGATAAATCCGGAATGATATCCTTGATTGTCTCAATTTTGCTTTTCTGGTCAATATCTTCAAGCTGTTTTTTCTTTGTCGCAATAATTTCACTGAGCATTGGAGAATCCTTTTGTTGTTTCAATAAGCAATTTTAATTTGGCTGCGGCCTGACCGGAATCGATACATTCGATGGCTTGTTCAATACCTTCTTCAATGTCGTCTGCCTTCTCTGCTATAAACAGGCCAATGGCGGTATTTAAAATTACGGTATCTCTTTTGGGACCTTGCTCGCCGCTTAAAATCGAGCGGGTAATCCCGGCATTTTCCTCGGCGGTTCCTCCGGCCAGGTCTTTGACAGTGCATTTATTGAATCCGTACTCATCCGGATCAAAGAGTAATTCCTCCTTTGTTCCATTGAAGGCAAAATTGACTTTATTGGGACCGGCCGTCGTTATCTCATCAATGCCACATTGATTATAGACAACGCCAACTCTGTCGATTCCAAGTTTGCCGGAGGCATTGGCGAGCAGGGAAGTGTACGATTCGTCAAATACGCCAATCATTTGATGAGTCGCAAAAGCCGGGTTGGTCATCGGACCAAGCAGATTAAATATTGTCCGAAAGCCAAGCTCTCTTCTTACCGGGACAACCTCTTTCATCGCCGGATGAAGATTGGGTGCAAACAAAAAACCGATACCAATTTCGTCCATACATTGACCGACCTGTTCCGGTGACAGGGATATTTCGACGCCGAGTGCTTGCAGGACATCGGCACTTCCGCATTGGCTTGAGACAGAACGATTGCCGTGTTTACCGATGGCCAGTCCACATCCGGCCAGTACAAACGATGTTGTTGTTGAAATATTAAAGGTTCCGGCGCCGTCGCCACCGGTTCCGCAATTATCAAAAAGGTTTTTTTGATTATGATTGATACGTACGACCTTATCCCGCATGGCTTGTGCGGCGCCGATTATTTCGTCGGAGGTTTCACCTTTTTGACGAAGAACTGTCAGAAAGGCCGCTATTTGCACATGTGAAACTTTTCCGGACATTATCAAATCAATGACATGGCGGCTTTCATTGGCCGAAAGATTTTCGCCATCCAGCACCTTATTTAATTCTTCTCTGATCATTTTATTGTCGTCCATTGAGGAAATTGGAGATTAATAGTTTGCCATGCTTTGTCAGGATAGATTCAGGATGAAACTGGACGCCATTCACCGGCAAACCGTTCATTTTAATACCCATAATTTCGCCATCAGAGGTATGCGCTGTTATTTGCAATTCTTCCGGTAAAGCCTCCTCGTCAACTATTAGAGAGTGGTAACGAGTGGCTTCAAATGGATTCGGTATGCCATTGTAAATACCGGTTCCGTTATGAAATACCATTGACGTTTTACCATGCATAAGTATAGCGGCATTTTCAATGCGGCCTTTTAATGCATAAGCAATACATTGATGTCCGAGGCAGACGCCCAAAATCGGAATTTTACCGGAAAAATAATAGATTAATTCACAAGATACACCGGCATTTTCCGGCCGACCTGGACCTGGCGATATAATCAAATGAGTAGGTTCGAGCTTTTTTGCTTCATCCAGAGTAATTTCATCGTTTCTTACAACCTGAAAAGTTTTACCGAACTCGCCGACATATTGGGCCAGATTCCAGGTAAAGGAATCGTAATTATCAATAATCAGTATCATCAGAATCCCTCCTCGGCTATTTCAATTGCTTTTTTAAGAGCCGCGAGTTTATCACAAGTTTCCTGGTATTCTTTCTCCGGGACAGAGTCAGCAACAATTCCGGCTCCGGCCTGAAGGAAAAAGTTTTTATCTTTCATTATTATAGTTCTTATGGTGATACACCAATCCATATCGCCGGTCAGACTGAAATAGCCCGCAGCCCCGGCATATGGCCCTCTGCGAGTGTTTTCAAGTTCTTCAATCAACTGCATTGTTTTTATCTTCGGTGCGCCGGTAACGGTACCGGCCGGGAAAGTGGCCCGAAATAGATCAAATTGATTTAAGCCGGATTTTAATTTGCCAATAACATTTGATGTCATATGCATGACATGTGAATAACGCTCGGTTTTCATAAAATCGGTTACCTTAACTGAACCAATTTTGCAACATCGCCCGAGATCATTTCGGCCCAGATCAACCAACATAACATGCTCGGCTTTTTCCTTTTCATCGGCACAGAGCTGCTCTTCCAGCTTTTTATCCTCCTCATTATCTTCGCTTCTGGGACGAGTTCCGGCAATCGGTCTAACAGTGGCGATTCCTTTTTCAAGGCGGACCAATGCTTCAGGTGATGAACCGATCAGTTTGATATCGTCGAAATCGAGGAAAAACATATAGGGTGAAGGATTTAGCATCCGCAACGCGCGATAAATCATAAAAGGATTCGATTCAGTGGTCCCACTAAATCGTTGCGAAATGACCAATTGGTATGCATTGCCGGCAACAATATGTTCCTTTATTTTTCGAACTGCATTGCAAAATTCATTTTTTTCAAAGTTGGATTTAAGATTTTCGGTACTTTTATCGGCGGAGGAATAAGCCGGTATTGCAAGTGGTGATAAAAGCAACTTTACGATTTGCTTAATTTTATCCTGAGCCAGATTTTCATGGACTTCGTCGGTCAAGGTCATAATTTTCAAGCATCGTTTAACATGATCAAAAACTAAAAGAGTATCAATCAGATAAAATAGAGCCAATGGCATTTCCAAAGAATCAGCTGTTTTTTTCGGTATTTTTTCTAAGAAACGAACAAAATCATAGCTGATATAACCAACTGCCCCGCCGAGTAAGGGAGGATAATCCGACGAAACTTTAAGATTGAAATCGTCCAGAATCTCTTTGAGAGATTCCAATGGGGAGTCGACATCGGAATGCGGCATTTTTATGTCTGCTCGGCCATTTTTAATGACCAGTTCATTTTGATCAATAATGATTTTTGAACTTGGTTTAATTCCTATAAAGGAATATCGCCCCAAAATCGTTCCGCTCTCAACACTTTCCAGGAGTATTTTGGCCCCATATTTCTTGAGTTTCAAAAATGCTGAGACCGGGGTCTCCAAATCGGCCGGCATCTCTTCGGTTAAAACCTTCAGGAATTTGCCGGTTTTTTGTGAAGATTCTGTTGTTGTTTTTTCATTTTTCATATTTGCCTCTTATACCAAAAAAAACCCGCTATCAATTTTTGATAGCGGGCTAAAGTATTTATTTTTTCCTCTTTAGGGAGAAATAATAACAGCATTAAATCCACTATCACATGGTTTTTGACGCCACCAATAGTTATAGCTATTCCAGTAATAGTTATCGGAAAAAATCAATGTGGATTTTAATGCACTTATAGTCTTCATTGCAATAGTATATAAAATAAGTGGATTTTGTCAAGATATATTTGGTAATATCGCTCCATAATTTCTTCCCGGTGTGGGGCATGCCCCATACTTTAAAACATAACCCCAATAGATAAAAGAACATATAGCCGGGCAGGGAATATAAGATAGTCTGAAATAACTATGCCGGAGGTCGGAATCGAACCGACACGATGTTGCCATCGGGGGATTTTGAGTCCCCTGCGTCTACCAATTTCACCACTCCGGCATGAATGAGAATATACAATTTTACATGAAGAAGTGTCAAGTCCATTCTGATTCAATTTGATAAGGTTCTGCAATATGTAAAATAACTGAAAAAACCAATAAACTAAAAATTATAGACATCGGTAGAATCATCGGTCAGATTGTCGTATGTTTCATTCCGAGATTTGGGATCATACAGTCCGGCCGAAGGATGCAGGGGACAGAATTCAATTGGTACATTTTCTTCACGATAGATTTCATTTCTCACTTTTTCACAACGATCGGTCGCCAGCTTACCCGATTCCAGACAGACATCGGCAAATACTATTCCATCGGGGATTTCAAAATCAACTACCGGCAATGAATCATGAGCCGCTTTCATAATAGCAGTCCAGACCGGAAGGGCGTTTCTTGAGCCATCCTGGCCGAGTCCAATTGAGATTTTGCTGTCAAATCCTATCCAGACGCCGGTTGTAATCTGGGGAGTATAACCGACAAACCAATTATCGCACCAATTATCGGAAGTTCCTGTTTTGCCGGCGGCGGGACGGGTGAAGCCCATCCAGCGTGCTCTTTGGCCGGTTCCTCCCGGTTGCATCACCGATTGCATCATATTTACCATAATATAGGCGGTTTGCGCCGATAGCACCTCTTCCTTCTGAACGACAGAATTATCTTCCAGAATATTCCCATAGCGGTCGGTAATTTTGACGACGAAACGGTAAGGTATTTTAATCCCGCCATTGGGAAAAACGCTATAAGCCGAGACCATCTCAATCGGCCTTACCCCGGTTGCTCCCATAGCCAGAGTCGGATACGGTTGCAAAGGAGTTGTTATTCCCATTTTTTGAGCGTAAAAAATAGCTTGTTCCGGGCCGATTTTTAATATCAATTTTACCGAAATCAGATTTCGCGATTTACGGAGCGCATCGCGAAGAGTCATTTCTCCCAAAAATTTATAATCATAGTTATGCGGCCGCCAGTCAGGCGCTCCCGGTATTTTTAGTTTGATTGAATTATCATAAAACAGATCAGCCGGATTATAACCGTTATCGATGGCCGCCGTATAAATAAAAGGCTTAAATGCCGATCCTGGCGTAAGGACCGATTGAACGGCGCGATTCCATTTCGATTCCTCGAAAGACTTTCCACCGATTAGCGCCAGGACATTTCCGGTTGCATTATCAATTGAAACACATGCGCCCTGAATCTGCTCATAAACCCTGATAGAATCAGTTGGCGGATCAGCCATGGAATCAGCCGTATCAGGGATGGCATAGGTGTATGTCGGATCGGTTGGTTTATGCTTTCTTTCCAGCCAGGCCTGCAACGAATCGAGTTTCTTTTTAACTTCTGTTTCGACAACCTGCTGTAAATCCCAGTTAAGAGTGGAAATCACCTTCAGGCCACCAGAGTAAAGTGCTTTCTCACCATATGTTTCAAGCAGATATTTTCTTATTACTTCTGTAAAATACGGCGCTCGCCCCGGTTCTTCAACTGGTGGATTTAGGCCGGATGGTAGCTCTATTAGGGAGTCATATTCAGCCCTGGTTATTT
This sequence comes from uncultured bacterium, assembly GCA_965602655.1. GTDB lineage: Bacteria > Zixibacteria > MSB-5A5 > GN15 > PGXB01 > JAAERC01. Next base: position 971 of record CBFCZE010000040.1, on the reverse strand, counting down.
TGCCCCAATTATAGTATGAGTATAAAGATCGATTGCGAATTCTAACGGCTGATTCCGGGTTTTCAAAGACCTTGGCAGAGTATCGGCTGGGGCCCTTAAAAAGTCCCACAAAAAAGGCACAATCGCCAACGCTTAGTTCCTCAACCGATTTATTGAAATATGTTCTCGCCGCCGCAGCTATTCCGTATGCGCCCCAACCAAAGTAATACTCATTGAGATACATCTGAATAATCTCTTCCTTGGAATAGGTGCGTTCAAGCTTAACGGCCGTCATAGCTTCTTTGATTTTTCTTTCGAGAGTCTGTTTTCTGTTCAGGAATAACATTCGGGCTAATTGCTGGGTAACGGTTGATGCTCCCTGTGCAATTCGCCAACTGGTTATATTAATCAGCATGGCGCTGGCAATTCGCCGGACATTAACTCCCCAATGATTCAGGAACTCTCTGTCCTCAACCGCCATAACCATATCTATCATATGTTTGGGAATTTTGCTGTAAGGTGTCAAAACCCTGTTTTCATTAAAATATTCCTGCAGTAAAGTCCCATCGGAAGTATAAATTTTTGTTTTTAGCGAGGGTTCAATATTGTGAAGCCTTTCAAAGGAGGGTAAATCCCTTTGATAGATAATATAGGTTCGATATCCAATGACTATAAGAAATATACAAGTCAGGATTAATAGAATAAATAATGATTTCTTTAATCCGATATTTTTGGGCAGTTTACTTTTTAGCACAATATTCATAAGGCCTAAAAAACATTCTTTTTATAATTCAAGTCAAGTCCAAAAGGATATTGAATATATTTTATGTTAACTTATTTGTTATACAAATATTATCACCGGCAGGCCGACCTAATATTTTGCCCTTGCCATATTTGCTTTGATTGTTTATTGTGGATTGTTTAATGGCCAAAATGTCTCAATAGGCTATGACATAGGACGATAATAAGTTAATAGATATTAAAAATAGAAA
>CBFCZE010000039.1:0-20182 GCA_965602655.1 uncultured bacterium | reverse complement strand
CGATAGTTCAATCCATTCCCGCAATGAGGTGCCATCCCCAGTTTCGCAGCCAGTTGCGCCATCTGCTCCAACCGATCCAGCTCCGATTCAATATCTCCTTTGGTTTCGGCCTGGGCGTAATCAGATGCATCAAGCTCGACAACTTCGGCTCGACCCCGAGCGGCCGCCTTGACCGACTCAACCTCCGCGCTGACAAAATATCCGACATTGATTCCGGCTCCTCTCAATGTTTCCGCCGAGGAGGCAAAAAGATCGACCTTTTCATCAACAGATGTCCCCGACAAAAACGGCATCAGGGTCACCATATACGGTTTAACCTCCAGCGCCCGCTCGATAAGTTCACTGTCAGGGGCAATCTGTACGGTCAGTCTCGATTTAACCGTCTCTTTCAGAATATAAAAATCACGATCACGAATATGCCGGCGATCTTCACGAAGATAACAATTGATACCGTCGGCCCCGGCCAGTTCTGCCAGAACCGCGGCGTGCGCCGGATCCGGTTCTTTGATATATTTGCGGTACCGCAATGAGGCAACCAGATCGACTTTTATAGAAATTAATGGCATACAACCACCTGCTATTTTTAAAAAGTTAAATTATGGTGACTATTAATTCAACAAAAATTTTGTCTATGATTTCAGGCGCTCGGCCAGCCGGATAAAACTTTCAATATTAATCTGCTCGGCGCGGCAATTTTTTTCTAGATTTAATTCCGTCAATATATCTATCAGCCTGTTTTTATCAATTTCCGGAAGTTGAGACAAATTATTGACAAGCTGTTTCCTCCGATGCAAAAACGATTGCCTGATAATTTTCTCAAAAAAGGCTTTATCGTTAATTTGATATTTCTCTCCGGGTCTAAAAACCAGCGTTGATGAAAAAATCTTCGGCGGCGGATAAAACGCTTTTGGTGGAATATCTATTACTGATCGAACGTCAAAGGCACACTGACAAAATATAGATATCGGTGCCCAGTTCTTGCTCCCCGGCTCCGATGAAATCCTCTGCGCCAGTTCTTTTTGTGTAGTAATTACCGCCAGCGATATTAGCTCTTGATATTGTATCATCCAGTCAAGAAGCGGCGAGGTAATATCATAAGGAATATTCCCTATCAGTTTGAATTTACCGTCAAGATAATCGCCCGGCTCGGTTTCAAGAAAATCCCGGTTTATGATAGAAACATCTTCAAATGTTTTAAATTTCTTTTCAAGATTGTCTATCAGGTCGCGGTCAATCTCAAAACTAAACAGCTTCGCCCCGGTTTTGGCAATTAATTCCGTTAATGTTCCCCGCCCGGAACCGATTTCGAAAATCGTATCATCGCGCGTTATTTCAAGCAGATCAACTATCTTTCGAACAATCTTTTTATCCGCCAGGAAAATCTGCGAGAATCTTTTTTTGGGGTATCTGCCGGGCATATAAATCAACCACCCTATCCGCCAAAAGTCTCAACGAGGCGAAAAAGCTTCTGGCAGTTTCGATCGGTTATTTTATCCACTTCTGTGAGCTTTATACCTTTTAGATCAGCAATTTTTTCGGCGACATACTTTACGTAGGCCGGTTGATTCTGCTTCCCGCGAAATGGAACAGGCGCCAGAAAGGGGCAATCGGTTTCAAGTAATATATATTCCAAAGGTATCTCCTCTGCCACCGAAGCCATTTTGGATTTGGGAAACGTAACCACGCCGCCGATACCTATCAGGAAACCCAGATCAATTACTTCATAGGCTTCATTAACCGTTCCCGGAAAACAATGAAAAACTCCGCCCGGTAATTGCTCGGCATAATCTTTAAGAATCTCAATCGTTGGACGAAAAGACTCACGAGTATGAATAGAAACCGGCAGGTTTTTTTCGACTGCTATCTTCAATTGCTTCTTAAAAATATTTTTTTGAATATTACGCGGCGATAAATCTCTATAGAAATCAAGTCCGATCTCACCTATGCCGACGTTTTTTCTATCGCCAAGATGCTGATAGATTTCGTCTTCGATATTTTCATCGTATATTTTAGCATCGTGGGGATGAATACCTACTGTACTATAGATACAATCATACTTTTCTATATCCTTAGCGGCATTTTTTGCTGAATCAAGATCGGCGTTGATATTTATAAAAGTGTGAACACCGGATGAAATGGCGCTCTCAATAATTTCCAAACGATTGCTATTATAATATCTGGAATTGAGATGGCAATGCGAATCTATCATCAGCCGATAGTTGCTCCCGACGGCATATCATTTTCCGGAGTCACCAGCGTCAGTTTTTTACCCTTCGAGGCGGCCAGAAGCATACCGTTTGACTCTATTCCCATAATCCTGGCCGGCTTGAGATTTTGCACCACGACTATTTTTTTGCCTTTTAAATCTTCGGGGGCATAATGTTTGGCAATACCGGCAACAATCTGCCTTTTTTCAGAACCGATTTCTATTTGAATTTTCAGAAGGTTATCGGCATCCTCAACCTTTTCGGTCTCCAGAATCTCGGCCACAACCATTTTAACCCGGCCAAACTCATTGATATCAATAAGCCCCTCAGCGCCCTCTTTTTTCTTCCCCGACTTTTTCTCCTGTTTGCTTTTGGCCTCTGTTTTCTTTTCGTCGATCCGCGGAAAGATTGGTTTTGATATTTTTATTGCAGAACCCGGATTGAGGTTATAGAAAGTGCGAGCGTCGCGATTATTCATATCTTTTTGAGTCAAGCCAAGCGCTGAAAATATTTCCATGGTTTTATTCGGCATAGTCGGATTCAGCATTATTGCAATAATACGAATAACTTCGGCACTGGCATAAAGAATACCTCCGGCTTGATCGATTTTACCCTCTTTAATCAATTTCCAGGGTGCATTATTATCGAAAAAACGATTGGTGGAACGAACCAAATTCATGACATCATCAATAGCTGAACCGATGCGGAAATTATTAATATGCTCTTCAACTTTTTCTGGCAACTCTTCGGCTTCGCCAATTAATTCCCGAAGCCCTTTGGGGCTATCGGTTGGCTCCGGAAGTTTTCCGCTAAAATTAGCTTCTATCATTTTGGCAACACGCGAGACAAGGTTTCCCAGGTTGTTGGCCAAATCGCTGTTATACTTCGAAACAAAACGCTGACTCTGTATATCGCCATCAACGCCAAATGGATATTGTGTCAAAAGTAGATAACGGGTGGCATCAGAGCCAAACTGCTCAACCAAATCAACCGGATCAATCTGATTGCCCAGCGTTTTTGACATCTTTTCGCCGTCGACGGTAAAAAAGCCATGCAAAAAAATCGTTTTCGGCAAAGGCAAATTGGCAGCCAAAAGCATCGCCGGCCAGAATATACAGTGAAACTTAAGTATATCTTTGGCCATCAGATGCACCGTTTCAGCTTCATACCACCACTTTTTCAAAAGGTCTTCATCGCGCCCATAACCAATGGCACTGATGTAATTGGTTAATGCTTCCACCCAAACATAAACCACCTGCGATGGATCAAACGGTAGGGGGATGCCCCATTTCACATTCTCCCGTGATAATGAAAAGTCGGGAAGCTCTTGATTTAACAGACCAAGGACCTCGCGCCGACGTTCATCGGGAAGAATTAATAATTCATTAGATTCAATCAGCTCCTTGATTTTATCAAGAAATCCGCTCAGTTTGAAAAAATAATTTTTCTCCTCAAGCAACTGCGGCGGCGTTTTATGATCAGGACAGACTCCATTGATCAAATCTTTTTCAGTAAGAAACTTTTCACATCCGGTACAATACATACCTTTATAAGTTCCGGTATATATGACCGGATCACCTTTATCGGTTTTGGCATCGTTAAGAATCGTCAAAAGTTGCCTGACGGCTGCCGTATGACGATCTTCGGTGGTCCGAATAAAATCATCATACTCTATATCCAGCTTATTCCAGGCCATTTTAAAATGTTTGACGACATCATCGCAGAATTTCTGTGGCTTGATACCGACCGCTTCGGCAGCCTCGGCAATTTTGTTCCCATGCTCATCGGTGCCGGTCAGGAAAAATGCATCGCGATTATTGAGACGATGATAGCGCGCCAGCAAATCGGCGGAAATTGTTGTGTATGAGTGCCCAATATGCGGACGGTCATTAACATAATAAATCGGTGTTGTAATATAGAAAGGCTTAATCAATATTTGCCTCCCTTATCTTGATTATTTCTTTTCTCCGATATATGTTGGTTTTTGGGGTAGTTCAAATCGGCATCATTATCTTTTATTAGATCCTGTCCGAGAACCTTGATTTCTTCTTCCTGGTCGTTTATAACAATCATATAATCGTCAAGAATCGAAATCCTATCAACAATACCCTCAATACCGTTTTCCGAATATCTCTCGCCTACTTCGGGATATTTCTTACGAACTTCAGAATAATAATCAAGCTCATATTTCAGACAACATAATAATCGACCACAATTTCCGGATATTTTAGCCGGATTAAGAGAAAGGCCCTGCATTCTCGCATCCTGTGTTGATATCGGCTCAAAGTTTGTCAAAAAAGCGGCGCAGCATTGGTGAAGTCCACAGATACCAAAACCGCCAATCCGTTTAGCTTCATCGCGGACACCTATCTGCCGCAGTTCAATTCTGGTTTTATATTCCGAAGCGAGATCGCGGACCAAAGCCCTGAAATCGACACGACGTTCGGCGGTAAAAAAGAATGTTATTTTATTACGATCAAATTGATATTCAATATCAATCAGTTTCATCTCCAGCTGATGCTTATCTATCAATTCCCGGGCACGCTCCCAGGCAGAATCTTCATCAGCACGATTTTCATTCTCTTTTTTCAAATCTTCATCATTGGCTGGACGAAGAATACTTCCGGGACGTATCTCATCGGGTAGCATTATATCCCTAGAGGCCTTCTGAAGTAATAACCCGATATCTTCGCCCCTTTCCACCTGGATAATGACGTAATCATATAATTTCAGGGAATGATGAAAGTTGTTATAAAAATATTCCTTCCGGTTCCCCTTAAAACCAACTAAATATAAATCAGGCACCTAAATCTCCTTTAATTCAGTAAAATCATATAAAGACTACGCTAAGTCAAGAAGATTGATTGAGATACTTTCTCAGCTCCAGGATCAGTGCCGTAATTGCCGGACGAATATGAACATTTCGGCCAAAACTTCTATTGAAATCGCTAAAATGGCTCACAAATTTGGAAAAATCACTCGATTTTATAAACCTGGCGGAAAGAGTTTCAAGTTCAGTGAATAAATCCAAATTTATTATATTCTCATCATTTTTCCCAAATTTAATCTGAATAATATCAGCCAAAAATGACTGCCAGTATAATAATACCTGCTCAGTTTCGCCTCGGTTACGCGGATTTATCAGATCATTAAATGTTGCTACCGCTGAAGGAGTATCTTTTTGAATCAGAGCCTTAAACAAAATGAATGCAACCTGCCGGACCGGTGATTCATCATCATCGCCGATAAGATTAACGGCCCGGCCAATTGAACCTTCGGAAAGCCGTGCCAGCAGTCCGGCCTTTTTTTCTGATAGATTATACCTGCTTACTAAATATTCTGTGATTCTTTCGGGAATAATTGGTTTAAAAGAAATTTTCTGCGACCGCGATTGAATCGTCGAAAGAAGATTATCCGGATCTTTGGCCGTTAAGATTATTATAGTATTCGGCGGCGGCTCTTCTATTAGTTTCAATAATGAATCAGCCGACGAGGCCAGCATTTTTTCCATCTGATAGAAAAAAATGACCCTTGTTAATCCCGGCGGCGGCTTCATGGCCGCCTTTCTTTTTATTACCCGAGCAGTTTTGATAGGAATTGTCGTTTGCCGTTTGGAGGTGATTATACCATACGGTTCCTTCTTTTTCTGTTCGATATAATCATTTACCAAATCGATTGCTTCTGACTCTGATTTATGAGGCGGCAGAGGCAGGGCCGGGAAAAACTCGGCAAAGGTAAGCTTTAAAATCTGCCGGCAATTATCACATTCACCGCAGGCATCGGAGGTCTTCCCGGTCGAATCTTTTATAGGTTCAAGGCAGTTTGCCAGAGCAGTCAGAGCGATTGCGAAAGGCCATTTGCCGACACCATCCGGCCCGTAAAACAGATAGGTTGAGGCCAGCCTGTTTTTATCGAATGATTTCAGTAATATTTTTTTGGCCGTTTCCTGACCGATAATATTTTTAAAAGAAGTCAATTTTAATCCATTCTATCGGGTCAATCGGATCCCGCCCCTGACGTAATTCGAACTTTATTACTCCGGTCGGCGTATTCCCCAGCTTTTCACCTCTTATCACCACTTGATTTTCTTCGACAATCAGACTCTCCAGCCCGGAATACATCGAGTAGTAACCGTCCTCATGCTCGACTATCAGAAAATTGCCGTATCCTCGCAGACTTCCAACATAGGCTACCACACCGGTAGCCACAGCCTTTACGGCCGTTTTTTTCTTCCCCGTAATCTCAATTCCGGGTGAAAATGATTTCAAATAAGTTGTCCTGTCTGTTTTCCATCCGTAACCGCTGGTAACTTCGCCCTCAAGAGGAGCCGGCAAACCGCCCTTATATGAAAGAAAATTACCGGTCGAGAAATCAAACTGGATAAGAACCTCGGAATCATCCCGCTCCATCCTGGCCTTTTCCAGTCTGGCAATTAAATCTTCCATCTGCCGGGCCGTCTCCGATAACGTAATCAATCGATCCGCCTCACGCTCTTTTTTGCGGCGGAGTTTGGACAGATCGCGCTCCTTTTTTTCTTTGTGCGAAGTAAGAATAACAACCTCAGATCTTTTCTGTTTTTGAGCATCGCCAACCAGTTTTTCTTCATTAACCAATTGATCATAATCCTGCTCGGCCAGAGCAAGATATTCGGACGACTTTGATAAATCTTCTTTGTCATATTCGGCCAGCGCCTTAAGATAAACTATTTGTCGGAAACTATTCTTTTCGGCATCTATCTCATCTGAGTTTTCCGCTTCACTCCTCCGTCCGCCCATATAATAATAATTGAGATTATTCAAATACCTGCTCTCGGTTAATTGAAGTCGATTCCGGGATTCATCCAATTTTCCTTTTGAATCTTCGCCCGCCTTCCGAACCGAACGTAATCGATTATTGAGTCGTCCCAAAACAGCCTTATTGGCCGAGGCCTGCTGATCATAATTATTTATTTCTTTTAGGACTGATTTTTCGATACCTTTTAATGAGTCGAGCGTTTTCTGGCTGTCATCCATCTCCTGTTTAATTTTTTCCAATTCCTTTTTCTGATCCAGAATATTATCTGATTGCGCCTGCAGGCCTGAAAAGAAGGCGACTAAAAACAGACCAATATATAATGCGACTATTTTAATGGTCCTTAGCATAACTAAAGCTCTCGCCTGATTCCCAAATACCCGCCTATCAAACCTATCAGCGCACCGGCCAGACAGAAATAAAACCGCTCTACCGACGGAGGAAGCATAAGGTCGATGTTCCTGAAGCTGAACAGGTCAACGCCATATAAAATAACAACCCATCCGGCAAATGAGGCCGCCAGAGCATAAAATATTCCTTCAAAAATATACGGCAGGGCCAGAAAACCGGGTCCGGCCCCGAGAAGCTGAAGCTGGATCAGTTCCTCGGTACGGGTTCGGGCCGACAATACAATAAATTGAATCGTATTTAATATTACCGCCACCGCAATCACGATTCCAAGAAGAATTAATATTTCCGATACAATCAATTTAGTATATTCGGCTTTCACCAGCCAGTGACTGGGATAGTAAATGTCAGTTACACCGGCCATCCGCTGAAGATCGCGATTGAGCATATTCAGATTGTCGCTGTTTAAATAGTTGGGTTCAAAAGAGATTATCATTGAACGCGGCAATGGATTGCTTTCAAAGCCCTCCAGAAGATCAACACCCATCATATCATTGAGTTTGTTCCGGGCTTCATCACGCGATATAAAATTGATAGAATCAATCCCGTCAAGTGAACCGATTGCATCTTTTATTATTGTTATAGTTGAATCTGGAATTGCATCATCAAGAAAAACTTCAATATCAATGTCTGAAATTACTTTATTATAATAATTATTGACGGTTAACGATGTTATCCAGACCAGATTAAACAAAAGAAACAGCAAAAATAGCGAAAGAATCGAGCCCAGAGCGGCCATCGGCCTGCCCAATATATTACCGAAAAATTTCCTTAATATATACCCAAACTTGCTCATACCAGCCCGCCGTTGTCAAATTTGAAATTAAGTGAGTCTGGAATCCCGAGCCGATCGGGGTTGCTGGTCAAAATAACCATACTGTGCCCGGCCATTGACAATCTCACCAGAAGTCGTTTGATTTTTTCGGCCATTTTGTCATCGACTCCGGCCAATGGCTCATCAATCAGAAGCAGCGGTTGATCGGCAACGATCGCCCGGGCCAGCATCGTCTCAATTTTCTCTCCCTGAGAAAGATTGCCCGCTTTTTCATTTCTTTTTCCGATAAGCCCAAACCGATTGAGAACCTGTTCAATTTTATTTTTTTGAAATGAAACCGGCTTTTTATTCAAAATCAGAGGATGAAGCAGGTTTTCATACACAGTCTGATATGAAATCAATCTAAAAGCTCCCCCGACACCGCCGATTTTCTTTCTAATATTAGCCAATTGCCATGATTTGTTTGTTTTGACAAACTGCCCAAAAACAAACACCGAACCGGCTTCGGCATTCAAATCGCCAATAATAAGCTTAGCCAACTGCGTTTTGCCGGCGCCGGTCGAGCCGGAGATCACGGCCGTCCTGCCTTCAGGGAGACTGAAGTTCAAATTTTCAAATATCTTCTTCCCGCTATGACCGGAAAGTGTGACATCAACCAATTCTATTATTTTGTCCGATATTTCCATACTTCTTATACAATTATATAATTCCGATTTTAAACATATCACTAATATTTAGTTTTTTCAACATTAAATCTTTCTGTAAAAAAGCTGAAATCAGCCGTTATGGATCAATCGAGAAAATCGAAAAATGGCTTGACTTGGAGTCTGTTTCGTACAAAATTGACAATTGTGGAATTTTTTTTCGACTACAATTATAAAGATATAATATCGGTCCCGGCCAAAGCGCTCAGGGCCAAAAAGATATTGTTATCATCGATATTTATTCTAACCGCTCTTATACTCTTCTGCTGTTGCGCCTATCTCGGTTTAATGTTTGAGGGTTATTCGCTCGCAGAGATATATAATAATCACGGCTTACTTCCGATTGATGATTTTGCTCTTAATTCTTATCCGGCAATTTTATTTTATTATTATATCGGTTCGTTCCTGGCGCTTTTTTCAATTATGATTGGCATAATGTCGGTAGCCATAATCGATTTTGAAAATTTTCGCGGCAATCCTTTTTTATCATATTTTCAATCAATAAAATTCAGCCTGGGCAGAATCAGACAGCTTTTTCTATCGGAGTTGGTGGTAGCACTTTTTATTGCTTTGATAGTTATTATGGGGATAATTGTCGGACTGATAACACGCATACCGTATATCGGCGAGATTCTATACTCGGTTTTCTTCTTCTTCCCTAATTTTATAGTCGCCCTGTTTACGACGCTGGTGATATTTATTCAGATATTATCGGTTTTGATAATGCCGACCGCCGTCGCCGCCGATTACAAAGGAGAAACATTTCGCTCGATAGTTGAGACCTTCCTGACAGTCACCCGCCAGCCGATTCGATGGGTCGCCTATACCGTATATTCTTTTATTACTGCCAAAGTCGCTTCATTTGTTTTTGCCTATTTTGCCTATCGGGCGGTGCAACTGCTGCAGTTTATGACCAAACTCGGCGGTGGGGAAAAAATAGACAATTTAATTGCTTCCGGTTTGAATCATCTGCCGCTCGACAGTCCGGTTGTATCGTTTATAACCAATCTGTTTCCCGGAATAAATTTTGGATTTGATATGTCACTTCCAACTCAGGGAGCAACCGGCGGTCTTGACGGGTATATTATGGCCTTATCACTGTTTTTAATATTTATAATAATTTGGGGATATTTCTTATCGGTGGTAGCTACCGGCCAGGCTTATGCTTATGCGATTATCAAGAAAAAACGGGACGATTACAAAATAACCGATGAGAACCCTCTATTTTTTGAGAGTGCATGGGTTAGCCCGCAAAAAGATACCAAGGATGATTCAAAGCACTAATACATAGGGATTTTTGTCATGGATTTTTGGACATATTTCTGGCTGTTCGTTCCGCCGATACTGCTGGTGGTTATAGGAATTATATACTATTTCGTAACCGGCAAGGAGGTGCCAAAATGAGCGCCACCCTTATCGGTTTTATTGTTTATCTGATTATTTTACTGGTCGTCGGCTTTTTAACCTACCGTTTCAACAAAACATTGGCCGACTATGTCCTGGCTGGCCGCAAACTCGGTGTCTGGGTTGTAACATTTTCCGAACGAGCCTCGGGCGAATCGGCCTGGCTGCTTCTTGGTTTACCGGGTGTGGTGTTTGCTTCGGGTTTTTCCGAATTATGGGTCGCTATTGGGTGTACATCGGGAATTTTATTTTCATGGATGTTTGTCTCGCGCAAACTTCGCGTCGAATCTGAAAATAACAACGCTCTTACTATTCCGGGATATTTTGAAAATAAATATAATGACACATCGCGAGTAATTCGAACCTTCGGAACAATCATTATCGTTTTCTTTTTTACTTTTTATGTCTGTGCACAGTTTATCGGGGCCGGTAAAGTTTTAAATGTTACCTTCGGCATTCCGCATTTTTGGGGGATGATTCTCGGTGCGGTTATTATTCTTTTCTATACCATTATGGGTGGTTTTATGGCGGTCGCCTGGACCGATTTTTTCCAGTCTATTCTGATGGTTTTCACCTTGGTTTTATTACCGATAATCGGACTTATCGAATTCGGCGGATGGGAAAAGATTGTCGCTTATGTAAACGAGACTCAACCGGATCACCTGTCGCTGGTTGGCAACAATATCGGTATCTATGCGTGCCTGTCGGTTGTTTCGGGGCTGTCATGGGGTTTGGGATATATGGGTCAGCCGCATCTTCTGGCGCGATTCATGGCGATAAAAAAGCCGGATGATCTCCGCAAAGGTACCGTGATCGGTATCAGCTGGGCGGTATTGGCTTTTTGGGGAGCGATGTTTATCGGGCTTTTTGGGCTAGTGATATTTCAGTCGGAAGTAATCTCCGATCCGGAAAAAATTATGCCGCTGATGGCCACCCGGCTTCTTCCCGGATGGCTGGCCGGAATTTTGATATCGGGCGCCATTGCCGCGATGATGTCAACCGCCGACAGCCAGCTTCTGGTCGCCACATCGGCTGTCTCCAAAGATATCTATAATAATTTTATCAATAAAAACGCTTCGGAAAAAAGACTCGTTTCCATTTCGCGCCTGGTTACATTTTTGGTCGGTCTTGTTGCTTTTATAATAGCCATATTTTCGCAGGATCTGGTTTTCACGATGGTCGGGTTTGCCTGGTCGGGATTGGGATCGGCGTTTGGTCCGGCGCTCTTTTTGACCTTATGGTGGCGCAAGACAACCAAACAGGGCGTTCTGGCCGGGATGATTGTCGGCACTATTACGGTTATTATCTGGCATTTCACGCCGGCATTGAAGGCGCTTGTGTATGAACTCGCCCCCGGCTTTGTAATGGCCTTCCTCGCCGTCTGGATAGTCAGTTTGGTGACACAGAAAAAGTAAGGATAAAGAAACAAAGTCTAAATTTAGTGGAAGAAAATCCAATTTTTGCATAATTTATCTAGTAAATATTGGAATATTGAATATGTATATTTTCTATATAGATGAATCTGGTTTGGAAAACGAATCACAATATGTGTTTTTATCCGCCATAGGATTAAATCGGTCATACTGGAAATCGTATTTTTCCTTCTTAAAAACTTTTCGGGACCAAGCCACAAAAGATTATGGTTTTTACAAATATAAAGAATGGCATGCGACCAAATTTGTAGGCGGTAGAGGTAAATTGGGGAAATCAGATATTCATAAATCCATTCGCCTAAAAGTATTTAATCAATTATTAGAAGAACTTTCACAGCAAAATTATTTGACCATTATAAATGTAAAATGTATGAAAAGACATACGGGTTCTTTGAGATTCGCAATTAACTGCTTATTAAATCGGCTAAAGAAATTTTTAAAACATAAGAATAAACAGGCAATTCTCATTATTGACAATGGTCACAATAGTGAATATAGGCGCGAATTTAGGAAACTACACGTAATAAATCCTTTGCCAAGCAGAAAAGGGAATTGGGGTGATGGTAAAAAATATAATAATTTTCCATTGAAACAATTTATTGAGAACCCTCTTTTCGTTGATTCAAAGGAATCTCTATTAATACAAGTAGTTGATTTTATTGTATACTCGCTCAATAGATACTTTATGGCCAATTCCAAACAACGAGGGTTTAATTTACATGAATCATTCTTAAAATTGGATTCTATTTTGTGCAAGGAGGCAAGCAAATCAAATAGTCTTGGAATTGTTGAATTATAAAAGCCCCCACACATATGCGGGGGCAATTTTTTGGAGAAAAACCAGTGGATCCCTCTGTGGGCACCGGTCCTTCATTAATAATAACGGCATAATTAAACATTTAGTCAATGGTTATTTTGAAAATAATTTAGATAATTTAGCCATAGCGGAGTAACTCATTGTAAATAAGGAGGATACTGTCTTGTTATAATTGGCATGGACTGCCCCCATTTTTGTAAAAATGGCTCGGGTTCCGAAATATGACATCGTCATATGAGAAACCCGACAAAAATTATATAACATCACTGTTAATTCATTCCACCCTCCTAAATACAGGAATAATTATGAAGCATTGAAATTATTACTTAGAAAGGAGTTGTTTCTCAAAAACTTTTTATATGCAAAACGAACCCATTTTGCTGTAAGGCGATGAAAGGTATAAGATTATAGAGAATTTTATTGACCACAACTTACAGGGTGGCCGACAGCTTGCTGTGGGAAATAATGCTTTATTGAACGGAATAAACATTTTCCCCACCAAATAACCTTAATTCATGTCCTCTCCCACTAATAGAGAACTTAAAACGTCAAAATCACGTAGAGTATTTTGCCAAAAGTCTTAACTCACGCCGCTGAGATAAAGTCAATCACTATTCGACCTGGTGGCACTGGTCTCCTGGTCGAGTAACCACAGGTACAGCCAAGCATCTATGAGCCGCTCGGAATCAGGTTCGGTAAGCTGCTTCTCGACCGCAATGGCTCGCTCGAATTGAGATCGTGCGCCGTCGTCATTACCGGTCCGCATGAGCATGACACCCAGGGTTTTATGAGCCCGGGACGAACTTGGGTATCTCTCTACTATTAATCGAGCTATCTCCAGCGCAGCCGGATTGTTGCCCTCGGAAATAAGTGACCCGACAAGAGCTTGGTAGGCCGACTCCGGGATTTCAACCTCATAGCTAGTTCTACTCGAGAGCTCTTGATAAAAGTCCCGAATCGATTCGAGACCGCCGCCTAGCCGATCCTGTGGAAGCGCCCAATCTTCAAACAGCGCTGCAAGACCATCAAAAAAAGCTTCGTATGGCGAGTAGGAATGAGTGCGCTCGGCTATCTCAATCGGTGTGAATGCTCTGGCGGTCAACTGATTGGATTCAAATAGTGGGGTAAAACCACGCCGGACCGAACGGTCCATATCGCCACCCTCCAAAGTACCCAGGGTTACAACCAGCGGTTTAAAGATCATGTTCTCATCGGCAATGGCGTCCTTTGCCTTTTTTACTATTCTATCCTGGTCCCACCATAAGCTGGGGCTGATCGCCAAGTAAGCCGAAAACAAATCCGGATTTTCGAGATAAGTATTGATCGTGAACAAACCACCCAACGACCAACCAGAAAGGATTCGGTAGGGTTGAGTTCTATACTTAGCATCAATCTTTGGTATGAGCTCCGATTGGAGAAATCCGAGGAACTTCGTCGCGCCTCCGCTTGTAGGAAATCTAAATTCGCCCTGCACCGGGGCATGGGTCGGCGTATAGTCGCGGTTACGATCAATGTTGACAATACCAACAACAATCATTTGGGGAATGGGATGCGTTCGGATATAGGTGCACTCAGAAAGGAATTGAACCGCGGCATGCGCCTGGTAGAAAAAGAATTCTCCATCCAGTACGTGGAGTACCGGGTAGCGATCCTCGGAATCACGGTAACCCTTCGGCAGGGCAACGAGTATGGTCCGATCTTCGTCAAGTACTTGTGAATGAACAGTGAATCGTTCGCCAATGGTCAAGTCATTCACTTGCTGCTCTTGAGATACCACTGGAGCAGTCAGCAAAAGACCAGCAAGAAGAAGAGCCGTTGGCCAGAATAGACTCATCAATAGTTTTCTTGCGTTCATAATTCCTCCATTCCGTGTTCTGCTTCGTCAAAAAAGCGGTCTAAAATACACCTTTCCTCTGGAAACATATCTGCAATTATTATAGCATAGTTTTCTCAGATTAGCAATATTTTCCTTAGCTGGGGTAGATGGGTAGGTCAGGAGCCGTGCGCTCCTGACAATTAATTTCCATAAATTGGTTTT
The DNA here is from genome assembly GCA_965602655.1 of uncultured bacterium. Lineage (GTDB taxonomy): Bacteria > Zixibacteria > MSB-5A5 > GN15 > PGXB01 > JAAERC01. The sequence continues at coordinate 5,605 of CBFCZE010000039.1, read as the reverse complement.
GTGGCTCGGGTTCCGAAATATGACATCGTCATATGAGAAACCCGACAAAAATTATATAACATCACTGTTAATTCATTCCACCCTCCTAAATACAGGAATAATTATGAAGCATTGAAATTATTACTTAGAAAGGAGTTGTTTCTCAAAAACTTTTTATATGCAAAACGAACCCATTTTGCTGTAAGGCCATGAAAGATATCATATTATAAAGAATTTTTTCGGTCATTGAACGCTCCCGGTACAAATTTTTGTAGTAAATTTGTTATAATAAGTGTAGGTCAACGCTCCCCGAGGATTGACACTATGGATGACATGGTAACTCACCGAGTTATAAACTCCCCGGTCAATCTGAAGATTAACAGGGCACAGATAGCAATTTTTAAATATGTTTGAGTTTCCAAAAAAATGCGGTATAAATTAATAATGCTAAAAAATTTACTTTATAAAATCTCGACCTTCCTTATGAAACTCGGCCTGCCGGTCGAAATCGTACTGAAAATAAAGATAATCTATGACATTCTCTTCAACAAAAACCGCGAGTATATGGAATCTTTTCATAACCGATGGGGCGATCTCTGGAAAGAATACTATCGAAAAAACTATGATACAATAGCTGAAAAGACAAAAAAACTCAAAAATGGAATGAATGAAGAAAGCCGGCAACTTGTTGACACAATTTTCGAGCGCAACGTTTTCCTTCTCCCCTGGCAGAAAAATAATAAAACCTTTCTTTATAATATCAAACAGGCGTTTTCAGCCGAAGAACTGCAGGCGCGAAAAATCTTTAGAAAAAAACTCAGAACCGCCCGAAAAAAATACAGACTTGCCGCCGACCTTTACGATGAATCGACATTCTGCACCAAATGCGGTTTTGATTTTTTGCCGGACAAGATTGAAGAATCCATAAATAACAAAGATATTCTTGATATCGGCGCTTTCATCGGCGATTCGGCTTTGGTTTTCAATGAATATTCCCCGCACAAAATCTATTCATTTGAACCGGACCCAAACAATTTTGCACTTTTGGAAAAAACAATCGCCATTAACAAACTTGAAGATAAAGTCGTATCAATCAATAAAGGAATCGCCGAACGCGAAGGAAATTTGATACTCCACACCGATCTGGCCGCCTCAACTGTTTATAACGCGGATAACAAACAAAACGGAACAGAAATAGATGTCATTACAATTGACTCATTTGTAGCCGAAAACAGACTGGATATTGGCTTGATAAAAATGGATATCGAGGGGGCCGAGCTCAATGCTGTCAAAGGCGCCATTGAAACAATTAAAAAATTCCAGCCGATATTATTGATTGCCGTTTATCACACTCCGCAAGACTTTTTCGAGATAAAACCATTAATAGAAAACATTGCCCCGAATTATAGATTTATTCTCAAAAAACTGACCCCGTATCATCCTACCTACGAAACGACTCTGATTGCTTATCCTAAAATAGAATGATAATTATGAACGATATTATTCCTATAAAAAAACCGGCCAAAAATGGCCGGTTTATGCGGAAATTTTCTTTTATTGTGGTACAGGTCGAGGAAAAATAATATAAAACGGAACCGAGCCGGAGTGATTGCGCCAGGCGGGATCTTCGCCAAAAGTATGGTCGTTGGACGCGGCGACAGTTACCTGAATGGAATCCAATTCCCGAAAATCGACATCATTGATAGTTGTCGGTGCCAGAGCGCGTGAGAACACAACTGTCCAGGTATGCGGAGAATTTATACTATCATAGACCGAAGCGGTCAAAACATTCCACCGATCATTACGCGATGCATCGGAATGGATGGTTGTATCAATCAAATAGCCCGGCATTTTATATCCGATTGCGGACTCCCAGCCAATAAAAGGATTGGGATCATAATCGATAGCATCTTCTACATACAGATATGGTCCGACAAAAGATGTATCGTCGGTATGCATCCATAACGGCCTTGAAAACATACTATTCCAATTTTCTCTGTAGGGTTGCTGAGGATTTATAGCCGCGGGTGGATCCAGGAAATTCCCGGAGCCTGTCCACCAATTATCTTCGGCAAGATAGGCCGGCGCTAATTTTGCCGATTTCCAGCACCAGGCATCGGCATGCCCGCCACCGGTCGTAGCCATTCCATCGACAACGGCATGACACATCGAAGAACAATCAGCGCCTTCATTCCCATTATCGCCTGCATCGAAAATAACCATAAAAGCATCTTCGCCGCCCCCATAATCGGCCAGAGTTATATGTTCCCATATGCCAACTCCGGTTGATTTATGAATATAATTCCCCCAGATATCAGGAGTTGGATCTTTCCACTGGGCCCAGATATACAACATATCCGATTTCAAAATCGCCTTCATCAATATTGTATCTTTTATCATCTGGGGATTTTGGCCATATTCCGGGGTGAAACCCAACTGTACAATAGTTGAATCAAGCGTTGCCCAAACGGCGTCATTGGCATCGGTTGTCGATGGTGCCGCCACCAGAGTATCGGCTGCCAGACGCGGAACTACGATTTCTTCACCGTTATCGCCATTAGTGCCTTTATCCTTATCACTACATCCGATTAAAAGACTGCCAATTATAAAGCAGAAAATAAAGAATAACTTTTTCATATTACCTCCAAAATAATAATAGATGTTTTCTTTATAATAGACGATAGAATATATCCTGTCAATTATTAATTTAATCGGCGCAATAACCAAAATACTTATTTGAATTACCAAAAGAGTATTAATTCTTCTTTAGGACTATCATAGTCAGATCGTCAAAAATATGAGTTGAGGATGTAAAAGATATCAATTCGTTGTAAATAAGCAGACGAATATCATGTGCGGAAAGAGCCCTATTTTTGGTTAAAATTTCTATTAATCTATCCTCGCCAAATTGCTCGCCCTTATCATTAACTGCTTCGGTAACACCATCGGTATAAAAAAGTATTATATCACCCGCGCGTAAAAATATGGGGCGCTCCTCATAATCTACATCCGGTATAACCCCAAGAGCCGGACCACCTTCTTTGAGAAAAGAGACTTCGTTTTTGCTGTGAATATGTATTGGCTGATTATGCCCGCAATTGGAAAAAGTAAAGATATCATTTTTCGAATCAAGAACGCCATAAAAAGCAGTAACAAAATTGCCCAGTTCAATCGAATCGTAAAGAAGGCTATTAACCTTTTTGCAAATAGTCCTCAGGGCAAAATTATTCTTGATCTCGGCAATCAACGAAGCGCGAAACGATGCCATTATAAGCGCCGCCGGGATACCCTTGCCCGAAACATCGGCAATAGCAATACCTGTTTGATTTTCAATAATTTTTATATAATCAAAATAATCACCACCGACTTCACCCGATGGAATATTGACACCGGATATATCATACCCTTCAATATCGGGCTTATCTTTTGGTAAAAATGTTAATTGAATTTGACGGGCAATTGCCAGCTGTTCCACAAATCGGCGATTTTCGAGCATTTTATTATGCAAAACCGCTCTCTCTAATGAAATTGCCGCCTGGCTGGCAAACGTTGTGAGAAGATCAAGGCTTTTCTCATCGTAAGCGGATAGTTTATTTGATTCAAGCGTCATGACACCAATGATACGACCGTCGATTTTCAATGGGGCTACAATTTCAGATTTGGTCTTTTGGTGGACATTGGCGTATCGCTTATCCTTTGAAACGTCGGGAACAATAACCGATTTTCCCGATTTGGCCACCCAACCAACCAATCCCTGACCAAATTTCAATTTGGCAAATTCTTCGGCTTTTATTCCATATCCTTCGGAATAGGCGGTTTTTAGCTCATGCTTTTTCTCATCAATCAAATAGACCCCACCGGCATTAAAACCAACTACCTTGCGAAGTGAACCGAGAATCAATTTTAAGACTTCATCAACATTAAGCGTACTGGAAAGCTTTTTGCCGACCTCATACAGCAAGTGTCTGTCTCGTGCTTCTTTTTTGGCATCGCGGTATAAATTGGCATTATCGATAGAAACGGCAAACTGATTGGCCAGACCTACCATCGTATCAAGGTCTTCATCGCAAAAACCCCCGTTTCTCTTATTAATGGCCTCGACCACACCAATCATTTGACCACGACCAATAAGCGGTATCACCAGAACGGATTTGAATTTAATATCAGTATAATCCTCAATCTTTTTATAGAATCTCTTATCCGAGGTGACGTCGTTGACAATAACCGGCTCCCTATTCTCGGCGACCCAACCGATTATCCCTTTGTCTTTTGGTATTTTGAAATATACAACTTTTTGATCTTCACAATCGCAATAGCGGGCTCTGACCATTTCTATCTGACGGTCTATCCTGTAAACCATCGCCGCCTCAGAATTGGTTGCTTCGGCAGTTAATTCTAGAACAAGCTTCATAAGCGTTTCATAGTCAAGAGTTGAGTTGAGCATGCGGGCGGCATAAAGAAACAGCTTTTCCATTTTTGTTTGTCTGGCCATATATATCCTCAGCAACTCAAGTTAAAACAGTCAATAGAAAAGTCAAGAAGCAATCCGGTATTCACAAATATCATAATAATACCGATTCATTCAATATGATGCAGATTTGATTAAATCTCGCTACTAAAGCGCCCATAGATTACGATCCAATGATCGATAATGAATCGCTTCGGCAATATGGGGTGTTTCGATTTGATCCAATTTTTCCAAATCTGCTATGGTTCGCGCCACCTTCAATATCCGATCATAAGCACGCGCCGAAAGCCCCTGTTTTTTTATCGCCATACCCAGAAGCGAGTTGGATTTCTCATCAATAGGACAATATCTTCTGATATCTTTTGATTGCATATGCGAATTACAGTATATTTTCGGTTCTGACTCAAACCTTTTCAATTGAACATCGCGGGCCAGATTAATATTTCTCCTTACAACTTCTGATTTTACCCCCGATGTATCCGACGTAAGCTCTTTGAACTTCACCGATGGTACCGTAATATGAATATCTATCCTATCCAAAAGCGGCCCGGAAATGCGAGACATATATCTCTGAATAATACCGGTGGTACAGTTGCATTCATGATTGTTATCGCCGAAATAACCACACGGACAGGGATTCATAGCGGCCGCCAGCATAAACGACGCCGGGTAAGTTAACGTCGTTGTTGCTCTTGACAGGGTTACCTGACCATCTTCCATCGGCTGGCGCATGACCTCCAGAACATCTTTACGAAACTCGGCCATTTCGTCCAAAAACAATACACCGTGATGTGCTAGAGAAACCTCGCCGGGCTTAGGAATCCTTCCGCCACCAATAAGACCGGCATCCGAGATAGTATGATGCGGCGATCTAAAAGGACGGACAGCAACAAGAGCCATATTCCCGGGGATAAGTCCGGCGACAGAATGAATCTTGGTGGTCTCCAAAGCCTCGGGAAGAGTCATATCGGGCAGGATTGTTGGAAGTCTCCGGGCCAGCATCGTCTTGCCGGAACCGGGGGGACCAATCATTATGATGTTGTGCCCCCCGGCGGCGGCTACCTCCAGTGCCCGTTTGGCAGATTCCTGCCCCTTTACATCACTAAAATCAACATCGTATTTCCTTGATGCTGAAAAAACCGAGGCCATATCAAGCTT
>CBFCZE010000038.1:0-20613 GCA_965602655.1 uncultured bacterium | reverse complement strand
GGACCGAGCGGCGCCGCTTTATGGCTTTTGGCTATGCCGGTTACATTCGCCGCGGTTTCAGAGTCCTGGATAATTGGAATGAACTTGAAAAAATTAAAAAAGAAAGCTCTTTGTACGATTCGACAAACTATTTCATAATCTACACCGACTCTGAACCGATTCTGCACGTTGATTCGTTGACAAAAGCCTTTGGACCGATAAAACAGGTGTTTCATTCGACGCCCTCAACGGTTGATATTATACTGCATTTTCTAAACCCGGAACATAATCATACCAACGAAGCCTGGGTTTATGAGCGGCAAACAAAGGCGACATCTATTGATAAAGAGAATTGATTTTTACATTCTGTACTATATATTTACCCCGTTGTATAAATGTTAGCTGGAGACGGTAATGAATCGATATTTTAATTTTTCACCTTTGCAGATAAAACTATTAGTATTTTTGGTTGGGCTGCTTTTGGTGGGATCGGTTCTGGAATTTGTGAGAAGTTATGCTACTGTCAAAAAAAATGAATTCAAATTCTCAGTGACGTTGAGCGATGGTGACCAAACTTACAGCCCTGTTTTCAAGGTTGATCTAAATATTTCACCGGCCGACTCGATGGAATTGATTCCGGGGATTGGGCCGGTTCTGGCTTCGCGAATTGTCGCCTATCGCGACAGTGTCGGCCGCTATGAAAAGCCGGAAGATATTTTGGCGGTGCCGGGAATAGGTTATAATAAATTCGAAAAAATCAAACCGTACATTGAGGTTCGGGCTTGGTAGAGACAAATAAAATAAGATATGGCGCAGATATGGTCGGGCGGTCGCTGCAACTGACCGGTTGTAATTGTTCTGCCGGTCGGGTTGTGATTGACCATTTGAGTCGGTCCAATATAAATGAAATCAAATCTGAAATGATAAACAGCTCCGGTCGGCTTCAATTCTCGGTTTCTGAGGATAAGGCAATAATCAAAAGAGTAAAAATTTCTTCGGATAAAAATTTTAATGGAAAGGAACTGGCCGAATTTGAATTCATTTCGACCCTGCTTGACAAAAAGGAAGATCTCTATATAAACGCTAATTCGGTTAATGGCGGTTCTGAGTATCTGGTTTTTGGGTATCATCGGCATCTGATAGATGAAAAGAAGAAGTTTTTTGAAAAAACGCTTATAAAACCGGCCGGATACAAACTCCGGGGAATGGCTATGGCCGATGGTTATCAAAATTTCTGCTGGCGCGAAGGGGGCGAGCTTATCTGCCTGCTTGATTTATCACCGTCGGGCGGCTCATTCTGTTTTGTCAAAAACAGTCAGCCGATTTATGTTGGTTCAATTACGAATAGCGATATGAGTGATAACGACAGCGGCAAAATTTCCGAATCTTTCCTGTCCGACTTGACAGCAACAATTCAGTACCATACGGCCAATCTTTTAAAGACAGGTTATTCAGCGCCACTGTCGCTAATAGTTGTATCGGGATTACTGGCGGGGGAAAAATCGATTACCGCTATTGGGGATAAGCTAAGTATTCGGACAATCTCCCCGACCGTCAAAACCGCTTTGTTCGTACCGGAGATTGTTGATCGAGCAGGATATTTTCTGGTTAGTCTGGGACTGACAGTAGATAACCAATGAGAGTGACCGGCGGCATATACAGGGGGCGTTTATTAAAAACGGCGGCTGGCCTAGTATCCAGGCCGACCACCGATAAAATCCGCCAGTCGATTTTCAATATTTTGATGAATGATATTGAAGATCAGGAAGTTCTTGATATTTTTGCCGGCTCCGGAGCGTTAGGCATCGAGGCAATTTCCCGCGGGGCGGCCTCGGCTATATTTATAGAAAAAGGGTTTCATCAGGCCGACGCCATTAAAGCCAATCTAAAATCGCTTGAATTATCATCGCGGCTGATCAGGTCTGATTTCAGAGCCGCCTGCCGTCTATTAAATGAGGAAGGAAAACAGTTTGGTCTGATTTTTGCCGACCCGCCGTATGAAAAATACTACCCTGATGATGTTGCCGAAGTTGTCGCTCAATATGACTTGCTTAGGCAGGATGGATTCCTTATTATTGAACATAAATTTGGAGTAGAAATTACAGATAACCACTTTGAACTTCTAAAGAGAAGGAAATTCGGTCAGACCGAGGTAACATTTTATGTCGTTAGCGAAGTTGAAGAAGAATAAAAATACGAAAATTGCCATTTATCCGGGCACATTTGATCCGATAACTAATGGCCATATGTCCTTAATTCAAAGGGCGTGCGGGATTTTCGACGGTCTGATTGTTGCCGTTGCCAAAAACGCCGGAAAGACCGCAATGTTTGGTCATACTGAACGGTTTAAAATTGTTAAAAAAAGTACCGAGCATCTTGAAAGGATTGAGGTTATCAAATTTGACGGTTTGCTGGCAAATCTGGCGAGAAGAAAGCGAGCCTGCTCTATTATCAGAGGATTGCGAGCGGTATCGGATTTTGAATATGAATTTCAGATGGCGCTGATGAATCGACGACTGGCTCATGAAATAGAAACCGTTTTCCTGATGCCGTCGCTGTCATGGGTTTACCTGTCGTCGACTATCGTCAAGGATGTTGCCATTAATAAAGGTGAGATTGACGGGCTGGTACCGCCGTCGGTGGCCCGGGCGATGGCGAGGAAACTGAGTCTGAAAAAAAAGAAATAGTAATAAAACGAATAGAGCTTATGACCGACCAGAACAAAAAAGCGGACGAAATGCCAGAAAAACCGGAAATACCTGTTAGCGAACTTATTAAAACCCGTATTGAAAAAGTAGCCGTCCTCCGCGAAAAGAAGATCAATCCTTACCCTTACCGATACGATCGCAGTCACATGATAGCTGAGGCGGTCGGAAATTTTGATAAATTTGTTGCCGATGAAACAGAAATCAGATTGGCCGGACGAATTCTTCTCAAACGGAAAATGGGTAAATCGATTTTTGCCGATATTCACGACATGACCGGCAAGGTACAGATCTATCTGAAAATCGATAATGTCGGCAAACCTGAATTTAAAATTTTTGACAAGCTTGATCTCGGCGATATTGTCGGTGTCACCGGGACCTTTTTCACCACCCGCACCGGTGAAAAAACGATGATGGTCAGGACGTATGAAATCCTCTGTAAATCGATTCATCCTCTTCCGGATAAACATGCCGGACTGGTTGATAAAGATATCCGCTACCGGCGCCGTTATGCCGATCTGATTGTGCACCCGGAAGTCCGCGAGAAATTCATTCAGCGCAGTCAGATTATAAAATCTATTCGCAATTTCCTTGACAGCCGCGGTTTTCTTGAGGTCGAAACGCCTATTTTGCAGCCGATATATGGCGGGGCGATGGCCCGTCCGTTTAAGACTTTTCATAATCGACTTCATATGAATCTGTACCTTCGTATTGCCGATGAACTTTATCTCAAACGTCTGATTGTCGGCGGCTTCGATAAGGTCTGGGAGTACTGCAAAGATTTCCGAAACGAGGGGATGGACAGGCTTCACAATCCTGAGTTTTCGATGATGGAGCTGTACTGGGCATACGCCGATTATACCGACATTATGGCCCTGGTGCAGGATCTGCTTCGAGAGGTTGTTTTAGATCTCAAACGCTACCTGGCAAAGTATCCACTTATAGAAAATGCGTTGGGCACTTTAGACCATAAAATAAAATACGGCAAACATGAGATTGACTTTGAACCGGATTTTAAAGAGATATCAATGATTGATGCTGTCAAAGAGGCAACCGGCATTGATCTGCTATCTCTTGATTATGAGCAGGCGATAAAAGAGGCTAAAAAGGCCGAAATTGACACGGAAGACTTGATAAACTGGGGCAAAGTGGTCGACGCGCTCTTCGAAAAGTATGTTGAACCTAATCTTATTCAGCCGACTTATATCAAGGATTTTCCTCAAGAAATTTCACCGCTGGCGAAAGTCCATCGTGACAATCCGCGTCTGACCGAACGATTTGAACTGTATATCGCCGGACTGGAAATGGCAAATGCTTTTTCTGAATTGAATGATCCGGAAGATCAGCTTAAAAGATTTCAGGAACAGGTTGAGGCCGGTCGCGCCGGTGATGATGAGGCGCACCAGCTTGATGAAGATTATGTTCGAGCGCTGCAGCACGGTATGCCGCCAACCGGAGGACTTGGAATAGGTGTTGACCGTCTGGTGATGCTTCTGACCAATACCCACTCAATTCAAGATGTAATCCTGTTCCCTCAAATGAAGCCGGAAGGACAGAAATCGGAATCAGGCGCTACGACTGAGGATTAAGACGGACCATGTATTATGAACGATTTATAGCCGGCCGGTATCTTCGATCCGGACGGTTTTTTACTTCGGTTTCAACCCTGATAACTATCTTCGGCGTCATGCTCGGCGTTGCTGTGGTCTGTTTTGTTATGTCGATGCACAATGGTTTCGAGCGAGAACTCCGCACCCGGCTGTTGGGGACAACGTCGCATATCACCATTTTTCCATACGGTCAGTTGACCATCAACAATTATGAAAAAGTTATGGCTGATATTGAAACGGTCGAAGGAGTGGTGGCATCATCGCCGTTTATTTATTATAAGGCGGCGGTATCATCCGAGTCGGCCGGTGATGGTATCGTTATCCGTGGAATTGATTTAGACGCGGAGAAAAAAACGGCCAATATCGCCGATGATATTATTCTTGGTGATTACAGTTTTGATATAATCAATATGGATGATTCGGCAGCGGCCGGCGGTATTCTGCTTGGTGTTACATTAGCTGATCGCTTGGAGGTAACTCTTGATGATCCGATTGTTCTGTATTCTATGCGCGGTGAGGATCTTCGCCGTTCCAGCCGGCCGCGAGTGGCCAAATTTTATATCACCGGTATTTTTGAAACCGGAATGTATGAATTTGACGCCCAGATGGCCTATATTCCGCTTAACTCGGCACAAAAACTTTTTAAGCTTGGCGATGAGGTAACAGGTATTCATCTGAAACTGACCGATATTTTTCAGGCTGATATGGTAACGCCACGATTGGAGGCAAAGCTCGGTGGCGGCTATGATGTGATTCCATGGAACGTTCTGCACCGGAATCTGTTTTCATGGATAAATTTTGAAAAGAAGATATTGTTTATCGGTTTTATTCTGATTGTACTGGTGGCCGCTTTTTCGATTATTTCGACTTTGGTAATGCTGGCGATGGAAAAACGAACCGAAATCGGAACCCTAAAAACAATAGGTTCCACCCGGTTTTCAATAGGGAAAATATTCGTTTATAACGGACTGATAATCGGCTCGCTCGGTATTATTTTGGGATGGGCGCTGGCTCTGGGTGCAGCCGAGATTCAAAACCGATACCAGATTGTCTCAATGCCGGCGGAGCTCTATTTTATAAGCTATTTACCGATCGATGTCCACTTCCTGGATTTCTTTTTTGCCGGAATTATCACTATTATCATATGTTTTCTGGCTGCCCTCTATCCGGCGTTAAGGGCGTCGGGACAATCGGTTATTGATGTTTTGCGGCAATAAGCCTATGAAAACAATAAGCTTACCTAAATTATTTGCCAAATTTGGCGAAAATAGTTAATATATAACATTGTTTTGACTTCAAATGAGGGTTGTTGAATTGGATACAGTTGGAAACGACCGATTTCTGCAGGCCCGCGGGGTTTGTAGAAATTTTGAAACATCGGAAGGTTTGCTGGAAGTATTAAAAGGGGTTAACCTTGATGTTTCAAAAGGTTCCATGGTTGCTATAACCGGAGAATCGGGTGTAGGCAAATCGACCCTGCTTCATATTTTGGGAGGGCTTGATCGTCCAACAAAAGGATCTGTCGAAATAGACAATGAACCATTGGCTGATAAGGATGAAAGCCATCTGGCCGCATATCGAAACCGCCAGATAGGTTTTGTCTTTCAGCACCATTATCTCCTTGAGGATTTTACGGCGTTGGAAAATGTTATGTTGCCGGCTCTGGTGATGGGTAAGGATAAAAACAAAGCCGAGAGTATTGCGGAACTTCTATTGGAGGATGTAGGTTTAACAGATAGAAAGAATCATCGCCCTAATCAGTTATCCGGAGGTGAACAGCAACGGGTGGCGGTAGCAAGGGCGCTGGTTAATGATCCGGGGATAATCCTCGCTGATGAACCATCGGGGAACCTGGATATAAAAACTGGAGAAAGGCTTCATGGACTTCTCACCGATTTAAATAAAGCGCGCGGAACGACCATTTTGGTTGCCACGCATAATAGGGATTTGGCCGCAAGTTGTGACAGGACAATAAAGCTTGCCGATGGCTGTCTTAGTGAGACAGCAGAAAGTTAAGGATTATTATGCTTTGTCAGGATTGCAATGAGCATGAGGCAACAGTCCATTTGACGCAGATAATTAATAATGAAAAAACGGTTTTATCCTTGTGTAAGGATTGTGCCGCCCAAAAAGGATTCCACTCGCCCCTTGACAGTGTTCCCTTTCCCCTTTCAGAGATTTTGTCAGGTCTGGTCCAACAGGATTATTTTGAAGGTAGGGAATCCGTTAAGGATCTCAAGTGTCCCAATTGTGGACTCACTTTTGAAAACTTTATTCAGCAGGGACGTTTTGGATGCGGTGAATGCTACCGTACGTTTCGACACCAACTGGAGCCGATTATGAGAAAAATCCACGGTTCCTCTCTGCATAAGGGAAAACTGCCGGTTTCTGATTCCAACGAAATGTTGCCTATCAAAGAAGAGGAAAGATTGGAAAAAGAACTTAAAAAGGCTGTTGAAACTGAAGATTTTGAACGAGCCGCCGATTTACGTGATAAACTGCTGGCCGTAAGAGGTGAGCACATAGTACAGGATAGCAAATAGTGACGTCTTTATTGAAAGAAATGGCCCAACGCGCCAGTTCTTGGCTTGCCGGAGATGGTGATAAAAATATGGTGATCATATCCACCCGGGTGCGTATGGCTCGAAATCTTGCCGGTTACAAATATCCGACGGCGGCTGACCGAGAGACCAACGAAAAAATAGTAGGACATTTTGATTCGGTCTATTCAAAGTCCGATAATCTGAGAAGCGGCGCTTTTGTTAAAGATACCGATTTATCACGGCTTGATAAGGATTTTCTAATTGAACGGCATCTGATGTCTCCTAATTTTATGAATGACGATAACTCGCGGGCTCTGTATCTGAGCCGTGATGAGCAGATTTCGATAATGATTAACGAGGAAGATCATATTCGAATGCAGGCATTGGTACCAGGATTAAATCCTGAAAAGGCCCTATCAAAGATAAGCGAATACGATGCTGAAATCGGCAAGTATTTGGAATTTGACTATGATGCCGACTTCGGATTTCTGACATCATGTCCGACTAATGTCGGGACCGGTCTTCGTACTTCGGTTTTAATTCATCTGCCGGGCTTGGTTATCACCAAAGATATTGATCGGGTGATTGCCAAAATTACCAAAATGGGTGTGGCCGTTCGCGGTTTTTACGGCGAAGGTACTGATGTTCTTGGTAATCTCTTTCAAGTATCAAACCAGAAAACGCTTGGTATTTCCGAGAAAGAAACACTCGAATCACTGACAAACGTATGCCGCTATATTATCGAAGAGGAGACCAGGTTGAGACAACTGCTGATGGATGAAGCCTCCGAACAGATAAGAGATAAAATATGGCGCTCTTATGGCATTTTGAAATACGCACATGTGTTGACTTCGGAAGAAGTAATGAATTTGCTTTCTGCCTTAAGATTGGGAATTGCGATCGGAATTATAAATTTTATTAATATTCCGCTGATTAATGAAATACTACTTTTCTCTCAGCCGGCTCATCTGCAAAAATATTATTCAGAAGAGATGGATCAGGATCGGCGGGATTTTGTAAGAGCGCAAATGGTAAGAGAAAAATTTGCAGCGTTTAAGAAATAGTTTTTGGGAAAACAATTAGTTATAAGGATAAATGACAATGAATGAAATGTTTACGGAACTTGCCCGTAAAGCAATTGAATATGCCAGGGATGAGGCGGCCCGATTGCGACATGATTATATCGGTACCGAACACCTTTTGCTGGGTCTGATAAAGCTTGGCGAAGGCCGTGCTACCGAACTGGTCGGCAATCTTGGTATTGAGCTCGGTGATCTGAAGACCTCGATTGAAGAAGTTGTCCAGCCATCTGGTGGTACAATGACGATGGGACAGCTTCCGCTGACGGCACGCGCAAAAAAAACATTGGAAGTCTCCGGACAGGAAGCCCGGGCGCTTAAATCCAAAGATATTGACACCGAACATATTCTTCTGGCTTTGTTAAAAGATGAAGAGGGTGTTGCCGCCCAGGTTCTCTCGATGTATGAGATTGATTACAAGGAAGTTTACGAAGAACTGAAAAATATCCAGAACGGGAAACCGTCCTCATTTAAGCAAAAACGAAAAAAATCCAAAACTCCGGCTCTTGACCATTTTGGCCGTGACCTGACCGAACTGGCTCGGCGCGGGGTACTGGACCCGATTATCGGCCGCCAGGATGAGATTGAGCGGGTCAGTCAGATACTTTCCCGTCGGAAGAAAAATAATCCGGTCCTTATCGGCGAGCCGGGAGTTGGAAAGACCGCTATTGTCGAGGGATTGGCCCAGCGAATTGTCGAGGGCAAGGTCCCGCAGCTGCTCGAAAATCGCCGGGTCGTAACTCTTGATATGGCTTCACTTGTCGCCGGCACAAAATACCGTGGTCAATTTGAAGAACGGCTCAAGGCGGTTATGACTGAAATTATAAATTCCAAAGATACCATTATTTTTATCGATGAATTGCATACCATCGTCGGTGCCGGCGGTGCCGAGGGTTCGCTCGACGCCAGCAATATATTCAAGCCGACCCTTTCACGTGGTGAACTGCAATGTATAGGCGCCACAACTCTGAATGAGTACCGTAAGTATATTGAAAAGGATGGCGCCCTTGACAGGCGTTTTCAAACCATAATGATCGAACCGCCGACACATGAAAACACAGTGAAAATTCTCGAAGGCTTAAGGTCCCGTTATGAGGAGCATCATAAATTAAAAATCTCAGATGAAGCAATAGAAGCTGCCGTTACGTTATCAACGAGATATATTAGCGGTCGATTTCAACCAGATAAGTCAATAGATGTAATCGACGAAGCCGGAAGCCGGGCTCATCTAGCCACCTATGTCAAGCCGGAAGAGTTTAACGAGGTGGAAAATGAAGTGGCCAGGCTCAGAGAGGAAAAAGAAAAGGCTGTAAAAAACCAGGCTTTTGAAACGGCAGCGCAACTGCGCGATGATTTAAAATTCCAGAAGGAAAAATTGGAACAGATGAAAATCGATTGGGAAGAACAACGCGAAAAAGAAAAGATTGTTCTCACTGAAGATGATATCGCGCAGGTTGTCTCAAAAATTACTGGAATTCCACTGTTCCGATTGGAGGAAAAGGAATCAAAACGTCTGCTTCGGATGGAAGAAGAAATCGAGAAACGGATTGTTGGGCAGGATGAAGCTGTTCAGGTACTGGCTAAATCGATTCGCCGGGCCAGGGCCGGTCTGGGCGATCCCAGACGGCCGATAGGTTCGTTTATATTTCTTGGTCCCACCGGAGTCGGAAAAACCGAGTTGGCCAGAATCCTGGCTGAGTTTTTATTCGAAGATGCCGAATCATTGATTCGTATTGATATGTCTGAGTATATGGAGAAGTTTGCTGTCTCAAGATTGATCGGCGCTCCTCCCGGATATGTTGGATATGAAGAGGGCGGACAGTTAACTGAAAAGGTGCGGCGGCGTCCATACTCGGTCGTTCTTCTTGACGAGATTGAAAAGGCTCATCCAGACGTTTTCAATATTCTTTTGCAATTAATGGATGATGGTTCTCTCACCGATTCTTTTGGCCGCAAAGTCGATTTTCGCAATACGGTTATCATTATGACCTCAAATGTCGGTACCCGGATGATCAAAGATGGCAAAACGGTCGGTTTTGGTGCCGCACAGATTGATTCCTCGCACGATGTCATGAAACGAAAAGTATCAGATGAACTCAAAAAACTCTTTAATCCGGAACTTCTGAATCGAATAGATGAAAGCATTATTTTCAGGGCATTAAAGATTGACGATATCAAGGAAATTGTTGATATTCTGCTTGTCGATATTGCTAAACGTTTGGCAGAGAAGGGAATAAGTTTCCGCTTGACCGATAAAGGCAGAGATTTCCTGGCTAATGTCGGTTTTGAGCCGATGCTGGGGGCTCGCCCGCTGAAACGCGCACTCCAGAAATATCTTGAAGATCCGCTGGCTGAGGAGCTTTTGCGCGGCCAATATGCCGGGGATTGTAATCTTGTTATCGGCGCCGAAGATGAAAAACTGACTTTCACCTTTGAAGATAAGCAGAACGAGTCTGAACCGACCGAAGAAAAGGTGTCCAATTAAATAACTTGATTTTTCTGAAGAAAAGTATATATTGATTTCGGCTCGGTATAGCCGGGCCGAAATTTTGAAACCGAAAGTTTTGGAGTAGAAGATGGCACATAAAAAGGGCGTTGGCTCGTCCCGTAACGGTCGCGATAGCAACGGCCAGAGACTTGGCGTCAAGGCATATGCCGGTGAAGCGGTACATGCCGGATCAATTATTATCAGACAGCGCGGGACAAGAATTCTTCCCGGCCTGAATGTTGGCCGAGGGAAGGACGATACATTGTTTGCCAAGATCACCGGGGTGGTGAAATTCGAAAGAAAAGGCAAAGACAGAAAAATTGTATCGGTTCTGGAATAGATTTTTATCAAAATCAAGTTACTTAAAAAACCTGCATTTTTTGATGCAGGTTTTTTTTAACCTAAAAATAGCAGTGCCACACCGCCGGCTGCGATAATTGCCCCAATAAAAGCTCTGACTGAAACTTTTTCTTTATAAACAATTATTACCAATGGAATAACCATCACCGGAACAGTTCCCATAATCGCCGCCGCTATACCTGTCTCGGTGTTATTAACCGCTACCAGCGATAACCAGACTCCAAGAAACGGGCCGCAAATTGTTCCGCCAAGGGCGAACCACAAGGCACGGCTGTCTTTTAGTTTTCCGAATGTTTTCTTGAAGTCGCCTTTGAATAAACTGAATAACCAGATTGCTGCAGCGGCTGTAATCATTCGGATAAATGTTGCTGGAAGAGGATCAACGCCATCACTCATGCCCGATTTTGCCAAAACCAATCCAATCGCCTGTCCGGCGGCTCCACCAAGGGCCAATAAAACACCTGTTATTTTCGAGCCCTGATCGGCATAATTGTTTTTTTCCATTTTTTGGCTCCGCTCGGCAGTAATCCAGGCGACCCCGGAGATAGTAACGCCAATGCCCAAAATAGCCATCAAGCCCAATTTTTCCCCTAAAATGAACCAGGCGGTCAAAGCGGCGATTATTGGTGAGACGGTAAAAATAAGAAGCGTCAACCGTGTGCCAAGAATAACGAAGGCCCGAAACAGACAGGTATCACCCAGGGCCAAACCGACAATACCACTCAACGCTAAATATATAAAGGCAAACGATGATACATCGCCGGGAAGTAATCGACCGGTTGTGACTAACAAAGTAATGGCCAGAAACAGTGCCGCCAGCGGCATACGAAATTTATTCACCCAGTACGAGCCGATACGCCGTCCGGCCAGAGTAAAAAATATAGATGTAAACGACCATAAAAAGGCGGTCGTTATGGCGGCCATTTCGCCTGTGTAATTCATTTTTAAATATAATAGAATTTTCGGTGGAGTGAGCATATTTCATAGCCCGAAAAGTCACAAATTATCTGCTTTATTGACATTTGGCTATCTTTTGACTATCATCGCAGGAAATGTCACTGGAGGAAAATAACCGTGAGGACCGCTAATTTATTTCTATTTTTTACTTTATTGTCTTTTTTGGCTTTCTCGCCGCTTTCAAGTTCTGCCTATGAAACCGATTCAACAAATTCGACAACGATTTTATCCGATTCGACAATAGAAACATTAAGCGACAGCCTGACCGTTGCGGCAACGTCAGAAAGCGAAGAGGCAGAATTCCTGTATCCGATGTCACAAGAGCGAAAAGAGAAACTGATTTCATATTCAAGGTTTAAAAATATCTGGCGGTTTGCCAGTTTCTTTATTGGAATAGGTTTTTTACTGGTTATTCTTTTAACAAAATTGTCAGCTCGTTTTCGTTTATGGGCCAATGCTGTCTCGAAGAAGAAGTTTATTGAATATTCTATTTATATTATTCTATTTACGCTGTTCATGTATCTTATCAATCTCCCGCTTGATTATTATCGAAACTTTATAATAGAACATGAATACGGCTTTTCGAATCAAACAGGTGGTGAGTGGTTTGGCGAAGGCTTAAAATCGCTCGGCCTTGAGCTTTTATTCAGTGTGATAATTATTTCAATATTGTACTGGCTGATAAACAAAACCAAAAAATGGTGGCTCTATTTTGCAGTTGGTTCTATACCGTTTTTGGTTTTTATGGTTCTTATTGTCCCGGTTGTTATAACGCCGATGTTTAATGAATTTAAGCCGCTTCAGGATAAGGTTCTGGCTTCGGAGATGACATCGTTGGCCGAAAAAGCCGGAATTTTTAATCCTGATATTTACGAGGTCGATGGCTCTAAACAATCGAATAAACTTAATGCCTATTTTACCGGACTTTTTGGCACCAAACGGATTGTACTATACGATACGATAATTAAGAATTTCACCATAGATGAATTAAAATTTGTGATGGCGCATGAGATCGGACATTATATTAAAAATCATATTTGGTACGGTCTGTTTTCGGGAGTGATAATGATATTTGTTATCTGTTGGCTGATAAATAAACTGCTTCATAAAGTCATCAAACGGTACAAAAACAGTTTTGGCTTCGACCGCCTTGGAAATATCGCCAGTCTGCCTTTGATTATGCTTTTTATCTCGGTTTTTTTCTTTATTACCCAGCCGGTAACCAATGGATTATCCCGTATTATGGAATACCAGTCCGACAGGTTCGGTTTGGAACTATCAGAAATAACCGGCGAAGCTGCCGCAACCGCCTTTGATAAGCTGTCGGTTTATAATCTGTCCGATCCCGACCCGGCCGATATTATTGAATTCTGGTTTTATGATCATCCGACTTTGAAAAAGCGGATGGCCAACGTCAGAGAAATTTATAAGGAAATTAATTAAAATATATATTGTACTATGAAGAGGTAAAACAAACATAGTTTGTGGAGATAAAAGATGAAACAAATAAGCACCAAGACAATTACCGAAACCGTGCGAAAACTCGCAATCGAAGCATCGTATGATCTCGGCGACGATGTTGTAAAGGCATTGGAAGATGCCAAAAAGGTCGAGGAATCCCCGGTTGGTCTGGGGATATTGGAACAGATAACCAAAAACGCCGAGATTGCCAAAACGGAGAAATCACCGATGTGTCAGGACACTGGGCTGGCCGTACTTATGATTGAACTGGGACAGGATGTACAAATTGTTGGCGGCGATTTCACCGAAGCGATCAATGAAGGTATCAGACAGGGGTATGAAGATGGTTATCTTCGTAAATCGGCTCTATCTGATCCACTGGAACGGGTCAACACTGGAGATAATACCCCGGCGATGATTACCACTGATATAGTCCCAGGCGACAAATTAAAAATCACGATGGCGGCCAAAGGCGGCGGCTCGGAGAATATGTCGGAAGTTAAAATGCTGAAACCGTCCGATGGTGTCGAGGGAGTAAAAGAATTTGTGATCGATAAAGTGATTCGTTCCGGCGGTAATCCCTGCCCTCCGGTGATTATCGGAGTTGGAATCGGTGGAACATTTGACAAATGCGCCCTGCTGGCGAAAAAATCGCTGATGCGTGATGTCGGCAATCGTCATCCGAATAAATTTTATGCCGATCTGGAACTGGAACTGCTTGAAAAGATTAACAAAACCGGCGTCGGGCCGCAGGGGTTGGGTGGAACCACAACGGCCCTTGATGTACATATCGAGGTTGAGGCATGTCATATAGCTAGCCTACCGGTAGCGGTTAATACGCAGTGCCATGCGGCGCGTCATAAATCGGCTGTGTTATAAAATTAAATATTGGAGATAAAACAATGTCAGATAGAATAAATTTAACAACACCACTGACCGATGATGTGGTGGAAAAATTAAAAGCCGGTGATCTGGTTCAGATAACCGGAACTATTTATACCGCTCGCGACGCCGCTCATAAAAGATTGGTTGACCTGCTCGATAAGGGTGAGAAACTGCCGTTTGACGTTAAGGGACAGTTGATATATTTTGTCGGCCCGACTCCGGCCAAACCGGGACAACCGATTGGCTCGGCCGGACCGACCTCATCGTACCGGATGAATATCTACACCCCGCGTTTAATTGAAGTTGGTCAAAAAGGGATGATCGGTAAATCAGAAATGGGTCCCGAAGTTGTCGCGGCTATGAAAAAACATAAGGCTGTATATCTTGCGGCGGTTGGCGGGGCCGGAGCGTTGATTGCAAAATCAATCACGGCCAGCGAGGTAATTGCCTATGAGGATCTCGGTGCCGAGGCGATTCGGAAGATGACGGTCAAGGATTTCCCGGCGATAGTTGCACTCGACTGCCACGGCGGCAATCTGTATAAAGAGGGCATGGCCAAATACTCGAAAGAGTGATAAGTATTTATTGGTTTATATTGTGCCCGGTTAATCTTCAGATTGACCGGGCGTAAATTATTCCGGTCGGTCTGAAGACCCACCGGACACATAATTGGGGTGCTCCACCACTTGTGGTGGGATTTTTCAGCTAATCAAGACCCAAAATAATATTATGAATCGGAATTGTTTTTGTTTAGTATAAAATAAGGAGGATGCATAAATGCCATATATTCGAACATTCCTATTAACTATTGTAATTCTTCTGATTGTTAATCTTTCGGGATTCTGCCAGCGTATAACTGTCGATACAACTTTAATGCTATCCCACGCATCAGATAAATTGGATTCAATTTGTAATTCCAGATATATGAAGAAGAAAAATCATTGGAAAAATAAAAAAGATTCTGATATGGATTCTACCGAACTTGAATATTTTGTTGGCTTTCATGGTTTAAGAATTAAAAGTTTCCGTTATCTCAATATAAACGATACAACCTATGGTGCACTTTTACTTGGGTGCATTGGACATGGCGAGGTTATTCTTTTGGATTCGGCTAATCCCAAAATTGAAATATTGAGAACCGAAATGAATTTGCCTGATATGCATGCGGGCTTTGAGAAAATTCGCGATATAAATAATGATGGCATTCCTGAACTTGAGATATATTGTAGCTCAGGTTCAAGCATGATGTATCTTTGTCTTTTGTCTATTAGTAAAGATAGCCTAAGCTTTATTACCGATGAAGGTGGCCGGTATCAGTTTTCTGCATCTAATGGAAATATTAGAACACATGATGATGACTCGGATGGGATTTATGAGATTATTTGTGGAAATAAACGATGGCCGGGTGATCCGCCACAGGATCCGACTATTTATAAATGGAATGGTTCTTGCTATTATAGAAGTGACAGCTATTACCATAGGAAAATTTGGACAGACGCTGAAGCAATTCGGAAGGCGAATTTTTATTTTGGATTCGATGAAGCAGAGGGCAATTCAATTTTAGATAATGCCAAAGCGGAACTGGTAGAAATGGATTTTGGCAATGATTCTCCGATTTCTCGAATGATGAATGACTCCAAAATCTATAGAATAATATTTCCTGAGGTCCCAATTAATTTATTTAGAAAGGTAGGAGATAAGAAGACAATGGTGGATTTTTCAGTTTTGATTGATGTAGAATCCGGAAAACTACTTAATATTTCATCAATATTTAAAAAGACGTCCATTGCTACTAACCGACAAGATTCTACTTCTTTTTTATGGCGTTTTTGTAGAAATATAAATCGCGCGTATTCTGGTCTTCCGAACGAAAAGCCATATCCCTTTTTGGAGATTTTAAGGAGAGCTCCGGCCAGATTAAGCGAAGCAATTGCATTAGAAGCCTTCTATATATTATCCCCATCAAAAAAAGGGCAGCCGGATGCACCCAGATGGTTTTTGTATCTGGATGGTGTTCCAAAAAATGTCTCTCCACCTCCAATTTTCACCGATTCCGACATTATCAGAGGTCGTGGAGGTATAGAGTCAATGGAGTACAATATAGTATTTGACGGAATTACCGGAGAACCTCGTACTGCAGGTGGGAAAAGTAAGAAAGAATAGAAATCAAGGAATATATCATGCCTCAAGAACTTTATGAAAACATACTAAACTTACCGGATAAAATGAGTGCCGCTGGGTGGCGAACCCCTTGGGGTGCGTTTACTGTTTAAAGTGAATATCGTGCGTGGCAGTTGGGTAAGTCAGGGTGCCCTGCACACCTGACTTTTATAACAAATTAATTACAAACCATTTACTGGAGTGAAAAAATGAAAAATCTTATAATCTTATTTTGTATGATCGCAACATTAGGTCTGATAATGATTTGCCAATGTTCCGATACTTCAAAATCGCAAAGCGGTCCTTTCGGACAAAAATCGCCGGGGAATACGCCTGAAATTTTTGCTCCCGGTATTATATCTAATCCGGACACAAAAGAGATGGGATGTACATGGATGCCCGATATGAAAGAATTTTATTTTACACGACAGGGTACTGATGAAGACCCAAGGCTCTGGTCGATCTGGTACTCAAAGCAGATTAATGGCGAATGGACCGAACCTGAGATCGCCGGTTTTTCGGGGAAACATATCGATGTGGCGCCTTTTATTACATATGATGGTAAATATATGTTTATATATCGGAAAAGTCTTACCGACACATCAATCACAAGAGGCACATGGATCATTGAGCGTAAAGGAGATATCTGGACAGAATCCCGTTTTTTTGTTGATGCCTATATGTTGACAACGGCGGATTTCGAAACTTTCTATTGTACGATAGATACAGTTGCGGGAGCAGTGAACAGACAGATAGCATATATGACCTATACAGATAGCGAATTTTCTGAAAAGAAACCCATTGAAAAACAATTAAACAGTCCCCACTTTGACGCTCACAGCAATATATCACCCAAGGGGAACTTTATTTTATTTGATTCGGACAGGCCGGGTAGTTTTAACGGTCTGGACATATATGTCAGCTTCTCAAGAGATAACAACGAATGGTCGGAAGCAATAAATCTCGGCGAGAATATAAACCGGGGCCAATATTCGATTCCCTCAATGTCACCGGATGGAAAATACCTGTTTTTAAATGCAAAAGGTGATATCTATTGGGTGGATGCAACTGTCATTGGTAATTTGAAGTCACCGGAGTAAAGGAATAATAAAATGCCAAAAGGTGAAGAAAAACCATTTGAAAATATTCAAAAATTCCCGGATAAAATGAGCGCGGCAGGCATTCTGGTCAGGACTTTCGACGGGATGGGATTCCGGTATAAATGGTCGCTAGCCGAACTTGATAACAGCTATCTTGAGTTTCGTCCGGTTGACGGTTCCAGGAACCTGAAAGAACTTCTGGAACATATGTTTGCGATAATTGTCTGGCTCTATCAAACTTTCATTGATAATAAATTCAAAGAAGAACCGGTTGAGGGCCTGCATGAGCTAAAAAACCAGACATTACAGAGAATTAAAGAAATCCGGGACAAAATCGAAACTATGGATGATGCCGAACTTGATAAACTGCGTATCCATAATCCCTGGACAGAAGAAAAAATTCCTATCTGGCTTTTATTAAATGGGCCGATTGCTGATATTTTTACACATATCGGGCAGATTCTTTCTTGGCGGCGAATAGCAGGCAATCCAAAACCGGATGTTGACCTTTTCCGCGGCAAACCGGTCGATAAATAAATTACACTTTTTGATTTTTGCGGAGAAACTCGATTTCCGTCCGGAACGACACGGCAACCGCAAATAAATTTAAGCCCACAGCAAGCTACAGTTATTTTGGCGTATTTTTCATAAAACATTGGTAAGATTTCGCAGAATTTGGCCTCCTGTGTAGTATGTATGAGTTTTTGTCAATGTTATAAAATGCTATTTAATTTATTAAGAAAGATCCGGTGTTGAAAAAATATATTCTATTTTTGATAACCTTACTTATTGACAGTCAATTAATTGCAGGAGAAACTTCTAATCCTCCGATTGTAATTCATTATGGTTTAAATGATAGTCACAGTAGAAGTTGGGTGCAGGAAAATAATGATGGTGTTGTTGGCATTTCCTATTTTAAATGTTTAGCTGGCAGCTATGACGAAGGAACCCTTATTTACAAAACAATAAATCCTGACGGATGCGAGAATTTTGATACGGTTACTGCCGGTGTAAGGTTGGAAAAATCTGTTTTATTATATGATTCTTTATCAAATCCCCATATTTTTGTCGCACGTTCGAATAATTCTAATCAGGCCATTTTTCATTATTATAAAGACGATGATGGTTTATGGCAGAACGAAACAATAATTCAATTCTACAATGAGGGCGGAAAATTTATATACGAGCTCTCCGCTGACACCGGTCCGGATAATTCATTTCACCTATTAATATTGAAAACACGCTCCGATATAGACTCGGATGATTTTATGTGGGCGTGGTTAGATTCATATTTATATCATCTGACAAATGTTACAGGTGAATGGAAAAAACAATTGATACAAAATTTTAACATGGGCTATACATATGACATGTATATAAAATCATCAAGTCGTCAGGATATAAAGATAGATAAGGAAGGTTACGTGCATGCCATATTTAATGAACAGATCTATGGGGAAGATGATCCATCTCGATTGTGGTATGTTACGAACAAAACAGGCGTGTGGAAATTGGAAAAGGCTCTGAATTATGATTATGGTATCAGAGATGATGCCGGCTGGTTTCCTTCGTTATGTCTGGATAATAATGACACCCCGTATATTTCCTGTATGTATGTAAACCGCGTTTATACCCATTCGGCTACATATTGCAAACTCTATTTTCTTAAGAGACTGGGTTACAATAATTGGGAATCTAAGATTATAGCAGATACCGATGATGGTTACTATGGTAGTGATGGGCGCAGTTACACCGGGGGGTTATCGCACCTTGTTTTTGATATTGATAACAGGCCGCACATAATTTTTTCAGATATTGCATCGACCCACTATCCTTATCCTTTCAACCAATGTCTGGCTGTGGGTAATATTCGGTATGGGACTTTGGAAAATGATAATTGGGAATTCACGACAATTTATCGCCAACCGAGGCCAGTCAGTTTTTACAATGCCACCGAGATGTTTGGGATGTGTTTAATCGTTTCAGAAATAACCAATTCAATAAAGGTTATCGGGCAGGAGTTGGAGGTTACCGGAGAATATCAATATTCATGCAAACTGTTAGATTTTGCCTGGCCCAAAAACCAGACGGATGTTGAAGAAAATTTAGAAGGTTCATTACCCAAACATTTTAACTTAGGCCAGAATTATCCTAATCCGTTTAATCCCGGGACATCGATTATGTTTGATTTGCCCCGGCGATCTCAGGTGGTCGTAACCGTATACAATTTGCTGGGGCAACATGTCAAGACTCTGATCAATAATGAGTTCTCGGCGGGGAATCATTCAATTTACTGGGATGGGACTGATGATCGAGGAAATATAGTATCGACCGGTATTTATTTCTATCGCTTTCAGGCCGGGGATTTCATTGCGACAAAAAAAATGCTTCTCCAAAAATAGTGGGGGTTTTATAAGATGATTAAAAGGGACAGATTTACAATCTGTTCTTTTTTAATATTAAGGCAATTTGAAGAGCTTTTTCTATCTGTTCCATCGTCTCGGGCACCTGCTCGATCAGATCTTCTCGGATCAATTTTTTCTTGATTATAATTTTGCGGCAGATTGAGATAGTATCATCATTGCGCGTTAATATTTCATTTATTTTGCAAATATCGTTTTCAAAATTGATAGGATCGGAGAATTCCTCCAGTTCGCTTTTTAGCTCTTCCATAAAGACAATATTTATTTCGATAGTAATAGGCAGATAAAAAACGAATAATTTGTTATTGACAATATTTCGCCAATATCCCAAAGGAAGAGTGGGCTCCCGCCATTCAAGTATGCCAACCTTTGTGTTACCAAGCTTTGATAGCTGGCATCTTTTGTGCGTTCCCAGAACTTCAAATGAGTTGGATAAAAAAGTCTGAGATATTAAATCATTCGAAATCAAAATAATAGACGGCATCAAATCATTCAGAATCGCCTGAGATGATTGCAAAGTATCTCTGGCATGCATGGAGTGCCATTTCCAATTCTCATCTATTAATCTGGCGATTCCTCCTTCGGCCCGAATATCGTATGTTCCGACCATCCAATCATCTTTTACTAAATCGAACGTTTCAGTAAAAGAGAGATAATTTTTTTCAGGTGGATCTTCAGGGATGTTTTCGATTTCATTTTTACCATTTAAAGGCAGCAGATTCAATCCCTGATAGATTGGCGGGCAAATTCCAAAAGTGGCAAAGCGGCTGGAAGCATCCAGATAAAGCCATTCGTTATCCATTAAAATCCGGAGGAATACATGATCGAATTGATTCGATGGCAAATCGTCAAAAATTATTCCA
>CBFCZE010000037.1:0-20693 GCA_965602655.1 uncultured bacterium | reverse complement strand
CAAAAGTTATGTCAGCCCCGATGGTTGGATTGACTATATCGTTTCGGCCCTGGAAGAAAAAACAGAAAAGAAGAAAAAAATCTTCGAACCGCTTTATTATGCCTTAAAAGACGGCGGTATCGACAGCATGTTACAAAGTTATCAAAGTTTGAAAAAAACCGATGAATATGAAATCGAGGGCGTTCAATTACTGGTTATTGGGAATAAACTTCAGAAAAAGGGAAAAACGGACAAGGCTATTCGCGTACTTGAGCTTACACTCGATGAATTCCCCGATGATCAGTACGGTTATTATACCAATTATTTATTGGCTAAAATGTATAGAGACAAAAGCGATAAAAAGTTGGCAATCAAATATTGCAAAAAATCAATAAAACTAAATCCGGATTTTCAGGGCGCAACAGACCTCTTAGAAGAGCTTAAGAAAATGTAGTATCCTAAATCGGCAAGACACCAAACGGGTGGTTAGATTTATTTACGGTAAGATCAATGATTATAAATTTTCTGTTTCAGATTGGAAACCATACCGTCCTGTTGCGATGAGCCGGTCAGCTTTTCCGCCTGCTTTATTGCCTGCCGAGCCAGGTCGATTTTCCCTAGTTGTAGATATGCATCGGCTTTATAAAAATATGCCGGGAAATTTGTCGGTGTGTCATCGGATAATCGATCGAACAGATTTATACATTGCTCATAGTTTTTTATTTGATAATAATAGATACCATAATTTTGTACAACTCGTTCATCGGTACTATCCAGCGCAAAGGCCTTTTTAAGATTCGCCCCGCCCCGTTCAATAAAATTATTTTTCAGAAAAATAATCCCGGCATTCATCAATCCATAAGCTTTATCAGAAAACAGATCTTCAAGCCGCGCGGCGAGCCCCAAAACATCTTCGGGCGTACCAAATTGTCGGTAATAATCGGCCATCAGCAGGTGCGTATTCAGGTCGGCGGTATCGGCATTAAATGCATGATTTATATAATATTGCGCCTGTTCTTTTTCACCCGCATTGATATAAATCCGGACAAGAGCGTTGGCCATAAAGATACTATCCGCTTTCTTAAAACCGGGCTGCTGCCAGGCCTTCAATCCATATTCTAGTTTAGTAGACTCCGTGAAAAAATTATTTTCGGCAAAGCTATAGAGCATTGCATATTCATTGAAAAGACTGCCGGTTTTTCCTATCTCTATAATCTCTGAAAATCTTTGTGTCGATAACGTCTTTGAATTATTGACGGCGGCAAATGAAATAATAATACAAAGAGACAAAAATATGACCGGCATCAACTGCACCGGCAAAACCCTCTCCCCTTTGGAAAGATATGTTATAAAAGCTCCCGGTACCAGGAGAAAAACAGATAGTGCAAACAAATCCCAATCTCTCGGCCCTCCCAAGTGCGGAATAAATAGTAAAATAAATAATAACGACGGTACAATAAGCCAAACTGATAAGAGCAGTCTTTTATAATTTTTAATATCTCGCTTAACCGATATCGAAGTCAGATTTGATACAAAAAGAATTATGGCGACCAATCCCGAAAGCAATATCCAATTGATGATATTGAATATATAATTAAGACTGAACAGACCCAATCCAATGCCATCGCGCAAGATAAACGGCATAAGATAGCGCTCTGCAAACGGCAACTCCAGAAAGCGAGCAAGATATAATAAAACTATCAACAGTACAGTCGCCAATCCCAAATATTTGAATAAAACAGCCCCTTGTTCGGAAGATTTAATACGTGAAACCATCAATACAATAAGAAACGTTCCAAAGAGTATCAAAAAAATAACTGAATGAATCAGCCCGGCGATAATAAATAAAATTATAAAACCGGTTTTTCCTGCATTTCCATCAACAGCTTTTAAGGCCAAAAGAATCAAATATGGCAGTAAGGCGGCTACAATAGAATAACTTTCGACATATCCGAAAAACAAAACGGTCAGACCGGATGAAATCATCGCCAGCAAAATTGTCAGTAAATGGGATGGGCATAGATATCGAGCAAGTTGAAAGGCTCCTATAAAAAAGGCAATTCCACTTGCGGCGCTGATAAAATGATAACTAAAAGCAACAGATATACCGAATGGTTCAAGGAAATATTTGTAAACCATTGAATGAATAAAAAAATCACCCATCTCAACCGGTATCCAGAACTCACCATTGGAAATTAAATTGATACGGAGTATACCATCGCCAAGGAAAAACGCTTTCTGCCTAAAGATAATCCAGACGGCAAATAGAATAATGGAAAATAATACCAGAAAGCTGAGTCTTTTGCCCCGATTCTGAAACAATTGCTCTGACCAGATATCAAGATGTCGGGTCAACCGGTTGGAAACAGATGGTACTAAAATTAAGACCGGAATAAGTATTGTCGTCCAGAGCCACCAAGTCGGCAGAAATTTGGCAAAGTTTATACCCCAGAGCTGGTTAATACCAATCAATAATGCGGCAGCATGCAGGCCAACAAGAAGATGAAGGGGGAAATATGTAATCAGAGAATATTTTTTGAAATTCACTGCTTGTCCTGCCATATTGATATATTACGAAGGTAGCCAAACTATATAATTCGGGCAATAAATTTCTTATAAATTGTAAAAAACCAATTTTCGGCAAAAAATTATTAAAATCCGGAACATTGACTTCGCATTCCCATACAATAATTACTGGTTTGACAGCCCGATTTGAAAATAATATATTACCTGCCAAATAAAGTAACTCAAATACTTGAGAAAGGGTATTTATGAAATATCTACTCATCTGCGCAATGGCTTTCCTGCTTCTTTTTTCGGCTGCATTTGCAGACGGCGATACAAAGAAAGAAACACCAAAGAAAAGCAAAGCCGACAAATACGAAAAACGTCTGGCTGACAATCCCGAAATAGCGATTGAAACCGATTTCGGTGTAATGAAACTGGAATTGTTCCATGATCTGGCCCCGGGGCATGCCGATAGTATGCTGGCTCGTATCAAAGACGGTTTTTATGATGGATTGATTTTTCATCGTATCGTCGACGGCTTTATGATTCAGGGCGGCGATCCCCAAGGGACAGGAATGGGCGGCGCTCCTTACAAACTTAAAGCTGAGTTTTCCGATGTACCGCATCTTAACGGCACATTATCTATGGCCCGTGGCAAGCCGCCGAATTCGGCTTCAAGTCAGTTTTTTATCTGTCTGGGGCGGCAGGCTTTTCTCGATGGCAAATATACCGTCTTTGGGCAAGTTATGGAAGGAATGGAAGCGCTTCACAAGATAGGTAAAGTACCATGCGGCGGACCGCAGAAAAGCAAGCCAATCAAGGATGTCTTTATCAGAAAAATGACCGTTCTCAAAGATATTCCGGCGAAAAAATCTGATAAATAAAAAAATATTTTAGAACGGGAACTCTTTAACCGGGTTTCCGTTTATTAAATTGATGATAAAACGGCTGAGCATACTTGGTTCAACCGGTTCAATAGGTATTTCGGCCCTTGATATTGTCTCGAAAAATCAGGATCGAATTGAACTGTTTGGACTTTCGGCATTTTCCAATGTCGAACTGCTTCAAAAGCAGGTAGAACAGTATTGTCCAAAATTCGTTACTGTCTGCGATAAGAATGCTTACGAAAAATTCAAAAAAGGCTTCTACTCCGATATCACCCAATTAATCGAATATGAAGCCGGCATAAACTATCTGGTTACTCATCCCCAGGCCGATATTGTCTTAAATGCAATTGTTGGTGCGGCCGGGCTGGAAGCCTCAATCGAGACGGTGAAAGCCGGTAAAAGGCTGGCTCTGGCCAATAAGGAATCGATGGTTATCGGAGGCGAGTTGATAAATAGCTTCGCCAAAAAATATGAAGCCGAAATAATCCCGGTCGATTCGGAGCATTCGGCCATCTGGCAGGCGCTGGGTTCGGGGCAAAAAAAGGAAATCAAGAAAATCCTTCTCACCGGTTCCGGCGGACCATTTAGAGAATTACCGATGGAAGAATTTAAGTCTATTACAAAAGAGCAGGCACTTCATCACCCGACCTGGAATATGGGGCCAAAAATTACGATAGATTCGGCGACAATGATGAATAAGGGATTGGAGGTTATCGAGGCGGTGCAGCTGTTTGATGTTCCGGCAGAAAAAATAAAGGTGGTGATTCACCCGGAATCTATAATACATTCGATGGTTGAGTATATTGATTCATCTATTATTGCCCAGATGTCAAATCCTGACATGCGTCTGCCGATTTCTTACGCCCTCTTCTACCCCGAACGGGTATTCTCAGACAGCGCCTTGATAAATCTGGCCCAGGCCGGTAAATTAACCTTTTTTGAGCCCGATTTTGACAAATTCCCGCTTTTGAAACTGGCTTTTAAGGTGGCTGAAACCGGTGGGAGTTCGGCCACGGTTATGAATGCGGCCAATGAAATTGCGGTATCGGCTTTGTTAAACGATACTATTAAATTTGCGCAAATTCCCGATATTGTAATAAATAGTGTGGAGAAATATAAAAATATAGAATCTCCGACATTGGAAGAAATCCTTGAGGCCGACCGCTGGGGTCGAGAAAAAGCGAAAGAGTTAGTTGGTTGATATGTTTATAACAATTATTGCGACAGTATTTGTTCTTGGTGTTCTGGTATTTATTCATGAACTGGGGCATTTTCTTGTAGCCAAACGGGCTGGAATTCGAGTTGATAAATTTTCCCTGGGATTTCCGCCAACTCTAATATCCAAAAAAATCGGTGAAACCGAATATGCTATCGGCGTCATTCCGCTTGGCGGCTATGTCAAGATGGCCGGTGATAATCCTGATGAAAAAAGATCGGGCGCACCGTATGAATTTATGTCCAAACCGCCGTGGAAAAGGTTTTTTGTTATTTCGGCCGGTCCTATAATGAATTTTCTTTTAGCAGTGGTTATTATTTCCGGACTCTTCTATTTTCGGGGTCAGGAAATTGAGCGGGCGGCGATCGGTGATGTTATGGCCGGTGGCCCAGCCGAAGCAGCCGGTATTCAACCCGATGATTATATAGTTAATATAGATGGTGTTGAAATTAGTTCGATAACTGAGATGATTGCCGAGATAAAGGACAAAATCGAGCAACCACTTTATGTAAGTTGGATGCATAATGATAAATTAATCTCTGATACAATCGTTACGTATCGAGATTTTGGCGTAACTGCTGAGGGCGACACTGTTGAGATTGGTAAAATCGGAGTAACCATAGGACGCGCCTATGAAAAACTTGGATTATTTTCTTCAGTCGGGGCCGGATTTGATCAAGCAGTGGACTATGTTGTGCTTACGATTGATTTTATAGGCGGTTTTTTCAGCGGCAAATCGAAAGGCAGCGATGTCGGCGGACCGATTTTTATTGCCCGCATAGCTGGAGCTACGGCTCGGGCCGGTTTTGATATCCTGCTTGAGTTTATGGCCATTTTATCGGTTAATCTGGCTGTTTTAAATATTTTGCCAATACCGGTGTTCGATGGTGGTCACCTGATTTTTCTTATTGCCGAAAAGCTAAAAGGTTCGCCGCTATCGATGAAAATCCGCATGATTGCTCAGCAGATTGGATTGGTATTTATATTATTATTAATCGCATTAATTACCTATAATGATATAACCAGATGATGGTTTCAGGCGTATAATAAATAAAGCGAATGATTGTTGAATATAAAGAACTGGTGTGATATATTAAATCCAAAATATTTGAACTATTAGTAAAGGACAAAAAATGAAGGGCGATGCTTTTGACTTTATCTGGGAAAATATAAAATCTTTGCTGATTGCAATAGTTCTGGCTGTCATTATTAAAACTTCAATTGTGGAAGCATATAAAATTCCGTCGTCATCGATGGAGGACACTCTTCTGGTGGGCGATTTTCTGATTGCCAATAAATTTATTTACGGTTCGCAAATTCCTCTGTCCGGCTGGCGCTTACCGGCGATTTCAGATCCGGAACAAGGCGATATTATGATCTTCAAATGGCCGGGTGACGGGGTGACCAACTATATTAAAAGATGCGTAGCGGTTGAGGATCAAAAGATCGAGATAATCGACAAGGTTTTGTATGTCGATGGCGTCGAGTTTCCTAACCCGGAGGAATCAAAATTTACCGACTCCATACATATTCGGAAACGTCCCGGACCCAATGAAAACAGCCGTGATAACTGGGGTCCTTATATCGTCCCGAAAGATTGCTATTTTATGATGGGCGATAACCGTGACAATTCATACGATTCCCGTTTCTGGGGTCCGGTTCATAAAGATTTGGTGCAGGGCGAGGCGATGGTTATCCACTGGTCCTGGCTGCCGGATGAAAATTCTCCAAAAGCATCGGTGTCAGACCCGTTATCGGTTCCCCGTCTGTTTTTATATAATATTGCTCATTTCCCCGAACGGGTTCGCTGGGGACGACTGTTTAATTTGATAGGGTAATTTGCCTTAAGTATTTCTTCTGTCGCAATCAATAGCTTCCGGTTATAATCTTATTGCCAACAGATTAATCATTTGCTATTCTAGGTGAGAATAACCAACGTTGTTAGAATAAAATATTTTGTGACTGGCAAATCACAATGCCCCGAAGCTTTAACATTAGTCTTTTTATATTAATAATATTCCTGATAATCCTAAGATTTATATCGCTCGAAATCGATCCCCCTAATTTTTTCGCAGGACATACACAAGCTCATTTAACCGATCCTTATCATCTTACATTTTTCGCCCGTAATGCTATTCTTTTTGACGACTGGAATCCGTTTGATTTTTATCGCTGGGATGTATTCAAATATTCTCTGGTCTCCGGATTTTCATATATTGTCTTTTCCATAGCCGGTATTTCAAGAATAACAGCTAACCTTTCGGCTGTATTATTAAGTCTGGCTGGAATTGGGTTTTTTGTTATCGGCTTTTACAGGCTCAGATCAAATCGCGAGACATTAATAATGACCGGATTCCTTTTATTAAGCAGTATGCTCTTTTTTTATGGCCGTCTTCCATTTCTCGAGAATGGACTAATTTTCCTGTCCGGCCTATTATTTTTTGTATTTATAAAAACATATGACAAATGGTGGGGCCAACTGCTTTCAGGTTTCCTTGTCGCCCTTGCCACACTTAGCGGAAAACTATTTGGCCTAATTCTATTGGGACCGGTCATCCTGAGTCTGATTTATTATTATCGCTTCAGGGCATTTATTCCATCGCTCAGGATTCTATTTGGATGTATTATTGGCATGACATTGTATGTAATAGTTTTTTTTGATGGTGGTCTACTTATTTTAAAAAACTATTATTTAGAACAGACAATTGGGATGTCCGGCACACATCCGGGACTGCTCTCGCCATTGGCGATGCTGAAAAAGCTTCTAACTTATGGCAGCACTAACGGTTTTTTTGAGCTATCACCATTTTTATTAATTTTGGCCGGATTTGGTCTGATACTTATTTTGCTATGTAACGTACCTAAAGGAATATTTAAGAAAGAGTCGCTGCCGCTTATTTTTTCAGTGGCCTGGATTCTCTGCGGTATTTTAAGTTTGATGCCATTTAATTATAGACCTCTACGATATACAATATTTTTATTTTTACCTCTATCCGCCATGTGTGCCTATTGCATAAACCTCCTCAATGAGACAAAGATAAAATTTAGGCTCCATTACAAAACAATTATATTAGTCGTGATATTATTTATCTTCTGGTATATTTCTACACAAATTTCAATGATATTTAACCCTTCCGGTGATGCAAGGAAATATGGTATTGCCGTCATGCCTTATACTTTTATTGTATCGCTTTTATTATCAATAGCCATCGCTGTTTGGTTAAGAAAAGGCTCGCAGGTAGTATCTTCAAAAGGATTAAAAATTTTAATCTTTCCTTTGCTTATTGCCCTTTTGGTTCATCAGGGAATGCTATTATATCAAGGAATGACACAACCCGGTAAGTACTTAAAGGAATACAGCAGAGAAATAGGTCAGCTGATAGATGAAAAAGCCGTGATTACCGGACCCTACGCCCCGGCCTTTACTATTGGCAATAATCTAAAAGGCATTATCTACCATTTTGGCCTCTCGGATATTGAACATTCTTTGTTTGAAAAATATCCAATTACTCATATTACCACTGATATATCAAATTGGGATCGAGGAAAAACTGATTTTCCTAT
Organism: uncultured bacterium; assembly: GCA_965602655.1. Lineage (GTDB taxonomy): Bacteria > Zixibacteria > MSB-5A5 > GN15 > PGXB01 > JAAERC01. Next base: position 12,539 of record CBFCZE010000037.1, on the reverse strand, counting down.
TTTAAATCAATCTATCAGGCTGGCTCGATTTGCCGTTCGCGATTTCCCCGCGCGATTTTATCGTCTTCCCAATGCAAAGATTCCTTTAACGGACTATGAAAAAGGAATAGTTTTTCTGGATAGGGAAATGCCCGACTCATCGCTAAAATATTCCAAAAGATTTAATGATAAGTATCCCAAAAATCTGTTTGGTTTGTTTTTACTTGTGCAAAGTTACAAGGCGGCCGGACAGGTAAAGCCATGTTTTGAGCTGGTCAATAAAATGGTGAATGAAAATCCCGATAATTATAGAGTTCATCTGTTCTGTAAAAATTTGTATCATGAAATTTACACGAAAACCGGAGAGGACGATTTTCGAAAAATGGCCGCACATCATTATAAGCGGGCGCTCGAACTTAATCCTACCCTGGAAAAAGCGGAACTTTGATGCCTTATAAAAATTGATGATAGGTCAACTGGTCGACCGTACAAAATAATAAGCCATTCATATACGAAATTTATAATATTATTGACGAGGAGTTATTAAATACGGCAATTAAAAACATTATCAATCGACTGCCTTAATATTTTTAATTATTCCGGAAAGATGCGGGCGGTTTATTGAACTCGATTTGAATTTCGTATTAAATTGATCTTCGGTCAATTCCAAAACTTTACCTGTTTCAAGTAAAGATGACTCCCTTCGATATTTAAAAGCTTCCGTTTTGCATGGCTTCTCAAAGCGGTTGAAAGGACAGGCCTTAAGACATATATCACATCCAAATACCCATCGGTTCATATCTTTGCCGATTTCTTCGGGAATTACAGGAGATTTTGATTCTATGGTCCAGTAGCTGATACATTTGGTTGCATCGAGAATATACTGTTCGGGGAAGGCTTTTGTCGGACAGCTATCAAGACAGGCTCGGCAACTGCCGCAATGGTTTCTGTGCGGCTTATCATAGGAATCTATTTGGGCGTTAATAATTAAACTTCCCAGAAGCAGCCAGCTTCCATATTTGCGCGAGACTATGACGGTATGTTTCCCTATCCAGCCCAGCCCGGCCTGCTGCGCCCAGTGCTTATCCATAAACGGTGCCGTATCGACACAAATCCTGCCTTTTAGCAAGGGATCGATACCGTTCAAAAAAGAGCGTAATCGTTTTAATATTCGACGTATAACATTATGGTAATCTTCTCCCCGGGCATAACTGGCAACATTGTACCGTTTCTTTTTTCCTGTTTTTTCCTGATTATTGGGGAAATAATTCAGCCCGATTACTATTATAGATTTGGCTTCCGGAAAAAGAACGGATGGATCAAATCTTTCATTCTGCATTCGCGAAAGATATTCCATATCTCCGGCATACCCATTTTTGAGCCAAAGACGAAATTTGTCTCTTGTGGAAACTTCTGCGGGCCGGGTTAGGCCGACACAATCGGCGCCAAGTTCTTTCGCCTTTGATTTGATAAGATTCGCTTCCAACATATTTTTTAACTCAGCTTGTTGATATTATAAGTAATATCTAATCTAAAAAAAAGAGGAATAGTCACATTTGACTACTCCTCAAATTCAATTATTATTATGACTATGGACAGACCGGATCGGGTCCATCTTTATACTTATAATTTAGCAGGTAAACAATATCGAGAATATTAATCAAATCATCATTGTTGATATAGGCATTACTCATTGGAATCGGTTCGGGACCATCTTTATATTTGTAATTAATCAATAAGACCACATCCAGAATATTAATAAGCCCATCCTGATTGAGATCACCGCAAGGCGGATAAATTTCAAAATCAAAAGCCGCTTCGTCGGAAAATTCAGAATAGGTGCAAGCATCGGTAACAGTAACAACAATGTTAAACTCGCCAAATGAATCAGGCGTTCCGGATATAATCCCGGTTGATTCATTCAGGCTCAGACCTGCTGGTAGATTTTCGGAGCTTATCTGCCAGGTATATGGCTCTATTCCGCCGCTGGCGTCAAGCAACGACGAGTAATTTTCGCCCATTTTTCCATCGCTTACTTCCTGAGATACTATTTGAATCGGTTGCCTGGCCTTAGCCCGGAGAGTCGGATCCCCCTGCATTGTCATCCCATAATGCCAGCAGAGTTCATCCTGAGTAAAGCCACCCGATGCAATCGCCGAAAACCAATCGCGGAAAGCCTCACCGATTGTGGCGCAGGTGCCGAAAGGACTGTAAAAGTAATTGAAATTTAACATAGCACCGGTTTTGGTGCTTCCGACCGATACCAGGCCATATGTCTGACAAAATATGTACCATCCGCCCATATTATTCTGGTCAACATAACGGGAATTGGAGCAGGCAAAAAGATTATAGAATATCGCCTGCGGATCGATTCCCTTTATTTCAGAATTGGTGGTATAACTGTAATTAAAGCCACTTTTGAACTGATGAAGGGCAGAATTGGAATGAGCGCATAGCAAAATGGATTCATATTCTTGTTCAAGGTGCAATTCGTAATTGAAGTCAGATGTCTCAAATTCATCATAAATCAATGTTCTGGCATCATAACATAAACCATGGTCATTATCCCACGCTTCGGCCCAGGGAATCCAATCATCCTCAATAAAAGACAATCCTCTTTTTTGAACAGGCAGATTACCGGTACGATACAAATGATTTTTTGCAAAATAGTTGGTTAGCAGATCGACTTCGTTGCTGAAATCAAAAGTAAGCGGCGACGGTGTCAGGCGGCCCATCCATATTTCAGGGTATAAATCGCCGGTGTGTCCATCATATAAACCGTCAGAATCATCGTCGGTAAAAATGCCGTCAATATCCATATAATAAAGATCGCACGGAAACTCTGTATGAGTTTGCTCTTCCCAGCATTCGGTTTCATACCAGGGTATCGGCAGATCGCCAATTAATAAACATCCCTCCATCCCTTCGGCATATTTGCCCTGAAGAAAGGCCCGCATATCTTCATGGGTCCCACCTGACGAGGTAATAATTTCAACCGTATGTCCTTCAGCAACCAAATCGGTTTCATATTGATTAAGCGAAGCGAGAATATCATTATAGAGCCCGGTATTAACGATGACGCATATTTTCACACCGCTTCTGTTATTATTAACCGGTGAGACCTGCCGGGCCGAAAATGCTGACGGTTCTGCCTGTCTGCTTTTCCATTCGGCGTACGAGGTTGGTTTCAAACCGTTATAATCGACCCACCGCGTTACCGGAATATTTTCATACTGTCTTTCAATCTCTGCTATTTCTTCGACCGACAATTCGGACCTTTTTTCTCTGACTTGATTATTGATTTTCTCTGCAACTGACTGCACAGCCAGCAAGCCAATTAAAAAAATCACGCTAAATATTATTAAGCCATATTCTCTGCGCACAATTTTCCTCCTACCGGGTTGAATGCAGAAATGCTTAGTATGTACTTTTAATAAATATATGCAAATCAACAATTTTGTCAATAACTGAATATTTCTGTTCTTCGGCTAATGAACATATAATTATATTCAAAAAAAGGCCCCGTCTTAAAACGGGGCCTTATGAATGAGGTGTTATCTCCTTATTTTAATTATCTGAGTGGTCCGCCACAATTTGCAATGAAATTGCCGCAGGTGCAGGGGTGTGGACCGTCCTTGTATTTGTAGTTAATAAGATATACAATATCAAGTATGTTCATCAGGCAATCACAGTTGGTATCACCGCTGCATAGTTCGTAAGGTAACGGATTCGGACCTAATTTGTATTTATAGTTAATAAGATATACAATATCCAGAATGTTAACCAGCGGTTTTCCATCGGCTTCACCCGGTTCGCAATCGCACGGGCCGCCTATCAGGAAAGCCTGGTCAATTGATTCGGGGAAGTACGGATGCATATCCGGATATCTCATCTCATTCCAGTACAATTGCTGTGGTATATCCTCACCCTCAATCCAAACGGCGTCATCGTTCCAATGATCAGTCGTTGTTTTCCAGCCAAAGAAAGCAGGCATTCCGGATGGTGGTACCATTGCCTGGACATCCAGCCAATAGATGACGGGCTCTCCAGCGTTTCCATATTGCTCAAACCAGTTTGTTTCATCAAACTGGAAGATATATTCCCAGCAATTAGCATCACCCATTGGCTCCCATTCAAAGGGCGGATTAAACCAGCCTTCGTAATCATCTAAGAGCTTGACCGGTTTATAAATAAACTGAGTCGGTTCAAAATACCAATCTCTTAACATCGGTCCCGGTATACTCCAGGGTAAATCGAAAGGTGGAGTAAAAGGTGGGATGTCGGCATGGATACTTAAGTGGAACGTAACATTACCGGGATCACCTTCAACTAATGGAGGATCTGAACCCGGATAGATATCATGAAGCCATGAACCCCAGATATGGATTTCCTGAATCCCGCCTGTTTCGGTGCAAAGGAAATCGTCAGCCAAAACACACATCGGGTAGGTTGCATTAACATCCATTCCTATCTCTGATAGATCGGGGGCCTGATACCAGTTCTTGGGTGTGTATGGCGCAACATCACATACTGTCGTGACGCAATCCGTGCCAACTCCCATAGGATCGCCGCCCATATCAGCACAGCAGAGCGGATCGAGATCCTGACAACTGCCGTCGTCGAAACAGCAAGCCTGCGGAGCAGTGCAAACAGTTCCCGGACCCTGCGGCGTTCCGCCGAGTTCATTAACACAGCAGAGAGCGTCGGCCATCACACAATCGCCATTCTGCAGACAGCAGGCTTCCATACCCTGACAGGTTGACTGCGGACCCTGCGGTACGCCGCCCATGTCATCACAACAGAGCGGATCAATCATCTGACAGGTATTATTAGGCATACAGCAGGCTTCAGGCTGGGTACAGACCGAACCCGCACCCTGCGGAGTTCCGCCGAGTTCATTAACACAGCAGAGAGCGTCAGCCATCACACAAGATCCCAGACCATCATCCAAACAGCAGGCTTCCATACCCTGACAGTCTGAACCTGGACCCTGCGGTACACCGCCGAGCTCATTAACACAGCAAAGAGCGTCAGCCATCACACAAGTATTATTGTCTAAGCAGCAGGCTTCCTCACCCTGACAGGTCGAGCCGTCACCCTGATAAACACCGCCAAGTACCTGTTCGCAATTGGTCTGCGTGGTTACGATGCATACCGCATCATTGGGGCCGCCGGTTGGATCATAACAGCAGGCGCCATCCGGCTCCGGCTCGTCTTCGCCTGTAATTACAAAAGCCAGATCAAGCGAAGCACGGCAGGTGTGATATATTGTACCTTCAACCCAGGCGTTTGCACCTTGAACATCAACCGAAACCCATTCCGGATTATAGTTGTAAACTCTCATCCAGTAATACGCATCGGATTCCGGGATTTCAAAATACAGGGGATCGCCGCGGCCAATCCAAAGACCCTCGGGCGGATCACCACCGACAAAATCCCACGGCATTGGTGGTCTTGGTTCCATGGCAGGACCTTCCACCGTCCAGATATCGGTTGACCAGTTAGGCGTAACCGCCGCCCAGAATGGCTCACCGATTGCTGAAACAAAAAATTCCATCCTGACATCTTTAACACGGTCATAATCAAGGGGATGATCGTAAAACCAGATGTTCCACCAGAAATCCTCTTCATAAAGGTACCAGCCGTTTGTTGATGGATCAGCCGGATCAACATAGGCGCCGACGCCCATGCCGCCGATATACATTCCCTGCGGATCCAGCTGGATTTCAAAGAAATTTGAAAGCTCTTCGACTTCAACCGGATCAACCAGATCTATCCACTCGATGCCATTCCAATAAACGGCGTCATCCCAGAAATGGTTCTCGGTTGACTTCCAGCCCCAGAAATGACCCTGATAGTCAGCATTAACATGCGCCGTGATACCGAGCCAGTAGATGGTTCCCTCCTCCTGTGGGAACGCGTAAGATGCCGGAATGAAGACATCATACCGGAAATATCGCTGATGGTCAGGATAGATGACTAATTCCGGATCCTGGGTCGGATCATACCAGCCCTCCCAGAGGTCTGAGCCGGTCAAATCTATGATCGTTTCAATGTAGTCTCCTTCAGCTACGTCGTAAGACCAGAGCACATCGCCCGGGCGGCTGTAGGGAATACCCTGACTTGGGTCGGCCGGTAGATCCTCATAGATGACCAATTCAAAGTAGTCAATGGGAGCCCACGCATCGTCTAACCAGGAACCCCACCAATGAATATCCATTACATCACCGGTTTCGGAGCATTCCCAGTCATCGGCCAGGATTATCGGATTGGAGCCATAGACATCCCACCCGTCCTCGTCCGGCAACTGCGGGAAATGCATCTTGTGGTGCGCCCAGGGATCGTCGCAATTTTCAGATACGGTTTCGCCATCGACAACATACATTGGATAACCGGGTGTCGGCGGGCTCCAGATGTCGTACCATTCGGACCAATAGCCGTATCCTGAATAATAGAACCAATTATCACATACCGCAGGTGCAGCATTATCATCAAATATCACCGATGGCCAGTTATTCCCGGCAATTGGATCATTTTGATATTCAATGCCAATATAAAACTGACGATCCACACAACATGGTTGCGGAAATGCGACCGTTCCTACAGCATTATCAAATGTTGCTTGATCACAAACGACAGTAAAGCGGCATAATTCAGTAGCAGGACCAACACATGGATCGACAACCGACGTTACATCGTATACCACAACATCTACAGTGACCGGCCATTGAAATGAGAGTTCTGGATCGTCATTAGTAAACAATGGAAAGGAAAATGCCGTAAGTTCAAATGGATATGCCGCCGCAACGCCACATCCCCCAGCAACTGGATCAGTGGGATCAAAATATGTTGCAATAACATCCCCGGTTGAAAAACCACTCCAATAGCCAATAGACCCTGCTGCCAAGTTGGACTTATTCATTGTACAGGCTGCCCTATCGGCATCCTGATGAATTTCGCCAAGCTGAATTTTTGCGGTTAAGGCCTTTAATCGGTCCCCGGCCGCAGTGGCTACAAGCACCGCTACCAGAATCAGAATAAGGCCGATGGACAATAACAGAAGTTTTCTGTTCATAGTAAGTCCTCCGATTTATAAATTAAATTTAGTAAAGAATATATTTGTATATATTCAGGATTATTTAAAAACTCTTTGATAAACTTTCCGGCTAACATAAATTCAGACCAACCTGTTTGACCGAGATTTCCTTATGCCGGGCTGTGCTCTAAATTAAAACTATTTTTAACTATTCAATGTAGCAAAGGTGCTCGGTCTATCTCCTTATCGGCGTTTCAGTTCCAACAATTCAGTCGAAACTTGGACATACAAAGCAATACAAATACAGTTTCTCTTTATTTATTAGCTCTGACAATGCTGTCAAAACATAATCTCTTAAATATTTGTCATTCAATTAAATGACAATTCGGTGATAAATTTTTGCAGACAAATGGGAACCTCTCCTGCTCCCTGACTCTCTATAAATAAACGCTTTTTTGATTATTTGTCAACTCTTTTTTTAATTTTGCAAAAAAAACATAGGTATTTTCCCTTATATCAAAATAAGAGCTTCATTCAGGGCAAAATTTTCCCGAAAATCGAGTCAAAAACCTCATCAACGGTAATTTCTTTCATACATCTCATAAATTCTTTGCCTTTTTGGGGACAAATATTCTTGACACATGAAATACAATTGAGATTACTTTTTATAATGATAATTTTTTTGTCGGAAACAGGTGATGTTTCCTCAGGATTATCGGCCCCGGATAATATCAGAAGCGGAATATCAACCGCCGAAGCCAGATGAGCCAATCCCGAGTCGTTTCCAATAAACAATAAGGCCCCGGCCAGAACCGAAACCGCCTGCTCGATATCTGTTTTGCCGCAAAAATTTACAATTTTTTTCTCATCAAGAGCTATTTCCTGTCCGGCCCAAAATTGATCGGCCGTCCCAACCAGAACGATTTTCAGTTTATGATTATCTATTAGCCTGCGGGCAAGTTCCGAATAATTATCTGTCCCCCAGCGTCTTGACTCGGCCACCGCCTGCGGCGCAATCACCAGATATTTGTCCGTCCGGTCGATTCCATTTTTCTCAAGCAATTCAGATCTGCTGTTTTTTTGAGAATCTGATATTTTTATACTCGGCGGCAGGATTTCAAGTTTCTTCTCCCCTGCTTTTTCAAGCAGAAGTTTATATTTTTCGCCGCGATGCATTATATCGCCCTTTGGCAAAGTAATGCAATTATTCAAAAACAGTTTTCGGCTGTCACCGGTCTGTCCATATCTGTTTTTTATTCCGCCTGCAAACATAGCCAGCGCCGAAGAAAACGACGGCGTTAATAAAATACCGGTTTCGATATTATATCTCCTAAGAAGTCTTGCCTGAAAAAATATGGCCGATAAACCATGCAAACGATTGGACGGTAACGGAATTATTTTAACGTTGCCAATATGTTTATAAATCGGTTCGGCCCAATTCGGCATTAATAATGCCGTGGTTTCATTTTGATTTGATTGCAAAAACGCCAAAACAGCAGGTTGGGCCATTATTGTATCGCCAAGGTGATTCGGGATTCTGATGAGGTATTTGTATTTTTCCATAGAGATTTTATACTCAATCGAGTTTCCATCGGCGATGAGTCCACATCCATTCTTCCGGATTCTTGCGAATTAAAGTTTCCAGAATAGAGGCGTATTTTTGGGTCATCTGATTTATATCGTTTTCGGTATCGCCGCTGTTAGGGGGATAAATCGGCGGGAAAAATTCAATCCTATATTGATTATATTTTTCACGAACCAGATAACCGAAAATAATCGGAGAACCGACCTTAACTGCAAAGGCGGCCGGGCCTTTGGGGGTGGATGCCGGACGACCCATAAAATTTACGACGACACCGCCCGAAGCGGCATGCTGATCGGAGGCAACACCAATCAGTCTATTTGCTTTCAGCGATTTTAGCACATGCCTTGAGGCTACGCCAACCGGAATCAGACCCAATCCTTCCGTCTTTCGAAACGATACAAAAAGATCATTGACTTTTTCATTATGCTGATGGCCCATCAGAAAATCGGTTGGATAACCGGCCGACGGAAGCCAGCGGCCAAAAAGTTCCCAATTACCGTAATGCCCTGTTACCATCATCGCCCCATGACCTTCTCTCAATGCCTTATCAATATATTCAGAGCCTTTTACTGATACAACCGACCGTAAAAAATCTTCTTTTTTGAAAACAGGCTGACGTGCAAACGCAATGGTTGTTCGGGCAATATTAACAAAAACAGTTTTGACAATTTCGGTAATACGTTTTTCACTGAGTTCACCCGGAAAGGCACGGCGAAGATTATCCTCGGCGATCTTGCGCCGGGAGGTCAAAATATAATAAGCCAATTTGCCGATGCCGACGGCTATAACATCGGCCAGACGTCCGGGTATAATCTGAACCGTTTTTGCCAATGTCCAGAGCGCAATATATTCAAGCCCATGGCTTATCTTCATCATCCACCTGCTCGGGATTGTCGGGATCGCCGTAATCGAAATCGGTCGAATGGTACTTTTCGTGTTCGTCCCACTCCTTATACTTTTTCTTCTTCTTGACGAACTTTAAGATAAAGCCGATAACGACTACAAATGCCAGAAATAACCATAAATAAGACATATCAATAAATATCGTTAATAAGTTGAATTTTGTTCGCAAATATAATATATACTCTTTTTCAAAATCGTCATAATCCGAACCTATCGCCGCCATCAAAGCATCATCTATCGATCGGCGATTTTTTATATTATCCAGAAGTATATTAAAAGACTCATAGCCGTATTGTTCAACTAAATATTTTACCGCCATAAATGATTGAGCATAAGCGGTTCTCGCCTGCCCTTCCGGAAATCGGTTCATTTTTTCAATTTCTCGAAGCGGAACAGTGGATCCAAAAACAACCGCCTGCGACAGGGTGATATTGCTGGCCCATCCCCATTCAAAAGCGATATACATGGCCAATCCCTCATTGAGCCAGCGGGGAGGTTCCGTATGATTTAACCTGTCCTCCAGAGCCAGATGCGTATATTCATGTTTAATCAGTTCATAAAGCGATTTACCCAGTCTAAAAAAGGCCGGCGATTTTGTAACTATCATATGCTTATACGGAAGCGCCACCGCGGCGCCCCAATCAGGGACAGCGGAGCCTATTCTGTTTCTGAAATTTTGCAAGTTGTCTTCGATATATATCTGCGGTCGATAATGAAGACTGTCTCCCAAAATTTTGATTAATTCATATCGAGCCTGGACGACGGCCGAATCGACCAGACCGATAAACTGTTCGGTGGACGCGTAGTAATCATAATGCGGTCGTATATTTTGGCTGGTCTTTTCATTGGCGGAAACGGCGACCCCCAAACAAAATATTGGCATTAGCAGTGAAACTATGAATATCCGCATATTAAATAATAGCAATAATCTATGTTCCCGACAACCTATTTAAAACATACATAAAATATTATTTTTCTTTAATCCTAATATTTTAATTCGTATTCTAATAAAACTTGAACTCAAAAACTTTTTTGCTTGAGAAAAAAAATGATAAAACTGACAGGGATTAATTGGAAAATAAGAACAGTGGTACTGATTACGATACTGATAGGTATATCACCAGCCCTGAAGGCTTCGGACTGGTGGGATAAAGTTAAGATTAACGGCGACTTCCGTTATCGGCATGAAATCATCGACAAAGAGAACACAGAGATCAGGCACCGCCAGCGAATCCGGGCCAGAGTTAATGTTATCGGACAGGTTTCGGATGAGACCAAAATAGTAATGGGGATATCATCCGGTTCCGAGGACCCGGTATCAAACAATCAAACTCTGACCGATGCCTTCACAAGCAAGGGATTGCTAATTGATCTGGCCTATTTTGAGATGAATCTCACGGCCATTCCCGGCTTGAAATTAATTGGCGGCAAGGTAGAGAATCCGTTCTATAAACCGGGTAAATCGGAATTGATCTGGGACTCGGATATTCGTCAGGAAGGCATGACGGCCAATTACAAGACGAAGTTTGATAATATCTCGGTCGAGTTTATTGGATCGGGCCTGTGGATTCAGGAAAGAGAATCTTCCAATGATTCCTATCTGGCCGGCGGACAGGCACTTTTTACTTACGATTTATCCGATAATAAAGGAAATGTGTCTCTGGGCGGCTCCTATTTTTCCTACGGTAATGTCAAAGGATTTCGCACTTTTTATCAATCCGATGACCGTAAGGGAAATTCCGCGACTGCCGTAATCTCCGGTACTACTACCACCTATTTTTATGCCACCGACTTTGAATTGATTGAAGTATTTGGCGCATTCGATTTTAAAGGCGGCCCAACACCGGTTACTATTTTTGGTGACTATGTTACCAACACCGCCATAGACAGATTCAGCAACGGCTGGCTGGCCGGACTGAGTGTCGGTAGGATTAAAAACCCGGGCTCACTGTCGCTCAGATATATCTATCGCAACCTTGAAGCAGACGCCGTTGTCGGCGCCTTTACCGATTCCGATTTTCGCGGCGGCGGCACCGATGCCCGAGGTCATGAAGTCGACGGCAGTTACCAGTTGATGGACAATACAACCTTTGCGGTAACCTACTTCAACAATCAAATCGGATTGGAAACCAACGATAAAACCGATTTTCAACGATGGCAGATAGATTTAAAATTTAAATTTTAATTTTGGAATTTATTATGTTGTTTTTGGTATAAGTTTGGTAGTCAGAAGCCGTTTGCTCCTGACACTTTAATTATATGGATAAATAATATATCATTTATTAGATTGTTGTATGTTTAATATAAGAAGTTATTTATTAAATTATTATTTTCCTATAGCAAGCCATGGGCTGCTCCGGCCTGATTATCAATCAATAAAAGTTGGTTTTATTTGTTTAATAATCTCAATCATTTCTTCATGGAGTCCAATATAATTGGAATCTATAGAGTATGTTTGTTCGGTAAGTCTATCTATGGCAATTAATCGCAATCTTTTAAGATGAGAGATAGTCGTATCGTTAGGATTCCAAAATACAAGTTTATTCAAATCTTGCGCAAATCTCTCATAATTAATAGTGTCATAGGAAAATTCCACATAAAATGCATTTGGATCAAGAAGCAATGCCCAAAACAATTTTCTTCCAATATTGAACGTTAGCTCCCCGTCGGTTTTTAACCATTCTTGATGGAGTGCATTCATTAACGAACGACAACCTTCATAATAATTTGATGAAGCCCACTCTAAGCCGTTATTAGAATCTTGGCAGTTTACAGGTATTGAAAATATAAATAATAGTATAAATGATATATTAATAATTAAACTCAACTGATTCCCTCGATTATTCATTATTTGGATTCCCCTCTATTCTTTCTCTTCCTTTTTGGGAGGGTCTTTTACTTCAACGGTTATGGATGTTTTTTCTCCCTTTTTTTATCTTCCGCTTGTATTTTTTGAATGTAATCACTAATTTCCTTACTAGTAGCCAAGTAGATACCGTCTTAGTTGTCAAATTGATATTTGCTGTTAAATGGTAT
>CBFCZE010000036.1:0-22275 GCA_965602655.1 uncultured bacterium | reverse complement strand
TGTGATTGAATTTCAAGAGTTACTATACTTAATTGACCAAATAGTCTATTACTTTCAGATGGTTCCGATGATGGATCAGACGTTATAACCGGCACCTCAATTTTGAATATTATCTTTGGTTCCGGCTCGGTGGCCGTAATTTTGGCTGAATAAACACAATTATACTTAACCAGGCATTTTTCTTGAGAAACCGGAGTCAATTTTTCGACAAAAAATGGATATTCAAAATCTATCTTAACCGACGTAGCCTTCAACTCATTTATATAATCATGAATGTTTGTTCTTAAGGTCTTGGTCCCAATTTTATCTCTGTGCCTGTGAATAATCTGTATAAACTTATTAATCCAATATGCTTCATATTCCTGTATTATTCGCGCCTTAATTGAAATATTTGCAATAGTCGACTGACCTTCTTTTTCGATTTTGGATGCAACCCTCATTGGAAAAGGCAGATTGTTCATACCTACATCCGCTAATATTCTTTTTTCTCGGGGCATTTTATTCCCCTCCTTGAGTATTTATTTGATTTGTTGCTTTACTAATTTTCTTTATACGAAAATTGGGCGAAATTTTGTGAGGCAGTAAATATTCTATTCCATTGTATTTGTATTCTACCAGTTTTCCATCCTTAATTAATTTATCAATGGTTCCTTTTTCGTCGAAATATTTCTCAATTTGTTGAACTTGTTCCCGTCGCATTGGATGACGCGACCCTATCTCAATAATTGATTGTGCGGCGTTATTAAAATCCTCTAATTCAATATCACCAATTTCATAATCAACTATTGGAATAACATCCTTTAATATTTCTTGAGCTTTTAAGAGATTTTCGGGGTCGGGGGGAGTTACCCAACTCTCTGCCGGAGGGCGAGTTGGAGTTAATAAATATACGCGGTCTGGTTTTATCTTTTCTATTACATTTTTTATTTTACTTAATTCCTCCGGCGAATCGTTTAAGCCCTTTACAAGCATGATTTCTAGCCATAACTTTCCAGTAAATTCCCGGCTAAATTCCGATAGCCCTTCTAACATTGTATGGAAATCAATACCAGCATGTGGTCTATTGATAATGTTATAAAGCCGTTCATCCCCGGCATCCAGGGAGGCGATTATGATATCAGCCTTATCCAAATCCTGCCGGACATCTTTTCTATATAAAAGAGAGCTGTTTGTAATTACGGCTGTCGGAATTCTCAGGTTAATTTTAGTATGGCGAATGAGCCAGCCCAAATCTCTACATAATGTTGGTTCGCCATCCCCGACAAAAGTAATATAGTCTGGCATTGCCGTCTGACAGTGCATTATGATCTCTGCAAAAATATCTTGTTTTGAAAAGAAGCTTTCTCTTTTCACCTGCAAGTGATTTGTCCTGCCCAACTGACAATAAACACAAGAGTAGGAGCACGTTTTTGATGGAATGGGGCTGACACCCAGTGAACGCCCTAATCTTCGTGATGGTACTGGTCCGTATACATACATCTTTTTATACCCATTTAATTTTAATAAACATCATAATTAACCATTTTTTTGTGGTCGTTTTCTGGTAGTAGTATCTCATTGTCAAGATATTTATAGAGTTCATCCAGAAATGGATGCATCAATGCCCTAACATTCAAAATCGCTTTCGAAGGCAGGTCGGAAATTTCCTTAGCTTTTTCCATACATCTCTTTTTAAATTCACCAGATGCAATTACTTCGTTTATCATGCCCAATTCATTTGCTTCATTGGCGCTAAGAGGCTTTCTTGAGAGAAGTAGATCTATGGCTTTTCCACGCCCAACATACTTCGGCAAAAATAATCCAAGTACTCCAATTGGAGGAATAGCGGAATCCAAGTATAATTGGGAGAATTTAACATTATCTGAAGCGAGTCGGAGGTCACAAGCCAAAGCAGCACCAAGGAATGTCATTGCTACATTCCCTCGAAAGGCAATAATTACACCCTTTCTGAAGCCAATTAATTTCAGAATAATTTGTCTCAGCATATTTCTATGCCTGTTTAACATCACAGTTCTTTTTCCCAAGCCGTAACCAGTACCCTCACTATACTCTTCGCGAATAATCTGACGGAGAAATTTACGATATGATACATCTGATAAGGATTCTGGAGAGTTTATAATTAGCAATGTCTTTACATATGAAGAGAACTCCACATTATCGAGTAACGAAAAAAACTTGGCCTTTAATCCCAAATCAATAGCGAGATTAAAAACATTATTTTTCAGATTGATTACCGCTATTTTATCATAAATATGAAGCGAGAATGTGTCACTTTCATATTCTGGCCTTTCGTAATTACTCATAACATCTCCAATCACATTGTTTATCTGGGAGGCGCATTGCTCTAATATTTATGTATAAGCGCAGATTACACTCATTATTGCTTGGTATCTTTATGGATTCGACAATAGCATTCACCACAGAAATTTCCAAGAATAGTGCGATCAGGAATAAGCGCGAATAAAGTTGAGATGGATTAATTACCATAACCGACCACCTTCAATATATCTTTCCAAATTAGTGGTTGAAAATATATTGGCATCAATCATTTCTTGACCACATGCGGGGCAAATAGCTTGTTCCCCAATCCTGATGACATTTTTTGACATAAAAAATCCACATGATTGGCAAATCAGATCATGGTCGCGATCAAAATCGGAACCGTTATTCAATTCTGGTTTCGATTTATTGGACAGAATTGAAATATTCGTTTGCGGTAAGTCAGTTGGCCCCCATATATTTTTATGTATTACGCTGATATCAAAAGTCTTCATTATTTTACCTTAATAATTGTAATTCTGAAATCTCGACTGTACAATTATTCCCATTTTTATTAAATTTCTTTTCAATTGTTTCTATGACATTTGAAATTGAGTCATCCCGGCATTTGAAATGTTTTATATTGGTATCATTGAGAGCATTCAATGTTTTTGGATTAATATATCCCGAGACCACAATATCAATATTTTTATTAGTAAGCTTATTTATGATTGCTCTTGGTGATCCAAAATGCTTTGAGGAATCTCCTCTATTGGTAAAGACCTCAAAGCTTTTGTCACAGGTATCATACATAATCCAATATTTAGATCCTGCAAATCGCGAACTGACTCCGCTGGCTAAACTCGGTTCTTTTGATGTAATTGCTATCTTCATTTCAACTCCTTTGACTATTTTGGAATCAAAAAGTATGCCGTAATGGATTATCAAACGAAATTAGGGTTGGCGAGAAATATGAATAATATGATTTAATCTCGTGCAACTAACTGCACGCGATCAAGTAACAGGGGAGTAAAAAAAATCTTAATCATATATTTAGTTGTGGGAAATTACAATAATGAACAAGATTTGTATCTCCTCAAATAAAATAGGTAGGAAAATTATTTCAAAATGAAATGGTAATGGCTTATTTATGTTTTAATCTACTCTTGCAGTTTGCGCCATAAAGTAGATGGGCTAACGCCAAGAATCTTCGCCGCGTGCGTTTTATTGCCATTGGTAGATTTCATTACAAAATCAATATATTTCTTTTCCATTTGATCAAGTGTTTGAGGCGTTTGACCGTCAGGAGCGACAAAAATTGCGGAATCACGAATTATATTATGAGGCAAATGTTCCGGCCTTATAAATCCATCTCTACTAAGTATTGCCCCCCGTTCAATCACATTTTCTAATTCCCTTACATTTCCCGGCCAGGAATAGGCCATAAAATGGTCTATTGAAGTCGCATCCAGTTGCAGTTTCGCAATATTGAGTTTTTTTGATAATTTTGATGTAATATATCTGACCAATGGCAATATATCTTCCGGGCGTTTACGGAGAGGAGGGATTTCTAATTCAATTATATTTAGCCGATAAAGAAGATCTTCTCTAAATTTGCCTTCAGATACTAATAATTTAAGATCTTTATTTGTGGCCGATAATATTCTTACTTCGATTTTGCGCGGAACGCTTTCTCCAACCGGGATTATTTCTTTTTCCTGAAGTACTCTCAACAATTTCAGCTGCATTGCATGACTAATGTCGCCGATTTCATCCAATAAAACCGTTCCTTTACCCGCCTGCTCAAATAGACCGACTCTGTTTCTTGTCGCGCCAGTGAAGGAACCTGCCTTGTGTCCAAACAATTCACTTTCAAGAAGTGATTCCGGTAGCGCGGCACAATTTATGGCCATAAACGGCCCATCTGAATGATGAGAATTAATGTGTATATAACGAGCTAATATTTCTTTGCCGACTCCCGTTTCTCCGGTTATTAGTATTGATGAATCAAATTCGGCAACACGATTGGCAAGATCAAATGTCTGTTTTAATTCCTTACTCCGAAATTCAAGGAAGTAGGGCACCATTTTTTTGTGAAGCGAGTCCAGTTTTTTGCTTTTCAGAGATAATTGTTGCATTTTTTCCCGTAATTCCAAGGTCAGCTTTTTTACATCTCCCCGAATATCTTCCGCTTCAAAATATGGCAGGTGGGGCTTAATTTCCTCATCCCATGAATCAAGATCTTTTCCAATTGCCGTGCATACGTCATCGCCTTTAGCCCGACATTGCTTTTCTATAAAATAGACGGGCTTATCTAAGCAATAAGTTGCGTAACCGCTGGCATAGCCAACCAATTTCCAGCAAATAGGTTCCTTTGCCCAACCAATCTCAGTCAGGTGCTCTTCAACCTCAATAGAATCACTCCAATTTACTTCTATTAGCAACTTACCAGATTTGGATTCATATTCAAACTTTTCAAATAAAACCGGTGTTACGCCTTGTAAAGTATGTAATCTCGCCCCTGCCTTGAGTAGTTCCGATTTATCATTCCACTTTAATATACGTATCATAGCGGCAGCGTCAGCCTGTCCCCAAAAAAAACCGAAACGAGTAAATAATCTGCGCGCGTGTTCAGCGCCTAACATGTCGATAATATCTTTTCGGAACTTGGCAAAGGCATGCATTGAGTGTATAATCAGCCTTCTACCATACAGATCTATATTGCCATCCCCAAAACTAATAATTTCCTGCAATTGCAGGTCATCAGCCTTCATAATTACCCCCTTTGAATATCAAAATTAATAAAATACATCCTAAACCATTTAAATCGACACTTGCATAATAACATATTACTTCATATTGCAATATAACTACTCTATATTGGAATAGCAAGCTATTTTGCAATCAAAACCCTATTTTCTATTAGCCTGTATAACAACAGGTTACAAAATTTTTAAATCCGGCATATCCTTTGTTATGACAATATTAGAAATTTAAAATTGTCCGTTGGGGATTAAAAACGACGAGGTATAAAATGTCTTTTCATATACTTGTAATAAATCCGGGGTCGACATCGACAAAAGTGGCGCTTTTCAAGGATGGACAACCAGTATTTGACAAAGAAATCACTCACACTTCCAATGAGTTATCCATTTTCGCGAATCTAATTGATCAACAAGGTTTTCGGGAATCAATTATTCTTCATTGTCTTCGGGAAAGTCAATATGATATAGGCAATATTTCCTGCGTTGTTGCCCGCGGAGGGGCATTAAAACCGGTACCAAGTGGAACTTATTTGATTAACGAACAAATGATCCAGGATTTAAAGAATTGCAAATATGGAGTTCACGCTTCTAATCTAGGCGCATTATTGGCATATACAATTGCGCAAAAAATCGGAGTTGAATCCTTTATCGTCGATCCTATAACCGTTTGTGAAATGGATGAAGTCGCCACCGTTTCCGGAATTCCGGAATTAAAAAGAGAATCAATATTTCATGCCTTAAACCAAAAGGCTGTGGGAAGATTAGCATCCATAGCACTGGGCAAAAAATATGAAAAGACCAGATTAATCGTAGTTCATCTTGGTGGCGGGATAAGTGTTGGTGTTCACAGGAAAGGCAGGGTTGTTGACGTAAACAATGCTCTTAATGGTGATGGGCCAATTTCACCAACTCGATCCGGATCTGTTCCGGAGTGGAGCCTGGTTCAGATGGCTTTATCGGGTAAATATGGTGAAGGTGATTTCAAAGAGCGAATTATGACTAACGGAGGAGTTAGTGCTTATTTGGGAACAAGCGATTTAAGAGAAGTAAAACAGATGGCCTCCAAAGGCAATTATGATGCCAAGCTTGTCTATGAAGCTATGGCTTATCAGGTGGCAAAAGAAATCGGAGCGTGTGCATCAGTTTTGGAAGGAAAGGTTGATGCCATTGTACTAACCGGCGGCTTGGCACGCGATACCGATTTTATCAATTTAATAATGAGAAGAACAAATTTTATTGCAAAATTCCTGGTGTACCCGGGAAGCGATGAAATGCGAGCGCTAACTCTGGGTGCACTAAGAGTTTTAACTGGCGAAGAGAAGGCACTGGAATATTAGACCGAGGATTATTATGTCAATAGTACAAAAGCGCAGATTAAAACCAGAGTCACGGCAAAACATTTCTTCCAAAGATGACTCCTCCTTGAATAAAATGACGACTTCCAATATTGAAATACCGATATTTTTGACCAAATCACAGGTGTCAATCAAAGATAAAGAGCTTGGGGCACCGGGAGAATATCCGTTTACAAGAGGTGTATATCCCAATATGTATCGGGGGCGGGCCTGGACAATGAGGCAATATGCTGGATTCGGCACCGCCCGGGAGACAAATCAGCGGTTTCGATATCTACTTGAAAAGGGTCAGACAGGATTGTCGGTAGCTTTTGACCTACCGACACAAATAGGACTTGATTCCGATCACCCGATGTCTCTAGGCGAGGTTGGGCGAACAGGAGTAGCGATTGATTCGCTTCGCGATATGGAGATTCTATTTGCCAACATTCCGCTTGACAAGGTCTCCACATCAATGACCATTAATGCCACCTCGGCAATTCTTCTGGCTATGTATATAGCGGTTGGCAAAAAGCAGAATGTTCAGCCCGATCAATTAATGGGTACGATACAAAATGATATTCTGAAAGAATTTATTGCCCGCGGGACATATATCCTTCCCCCGGAACCATCAATGCGAATTATTACCGATATTTTTGCATACTCCAATCAGCATCTTCCCAGATTTAATACAATTTCCATCTCCGGGTATCATATTAGAGAAGCCGGCGCAACGGCAGTACAGGAAGTAGCATTTACGCTCGCTGATGCTTTGGCCTATGTCGATGCTGCCCTCACGACCGGTTTGGATATTGATGAATTTGCTCCCCGTCTGTCATTTTTCTTTGCGGCGCATAATGACCTGTTTGAGGAGGTGGCAAAATTTCGAGCCGCCAGAAGGATTTGGGCAAAACTTATAAGAAACCGCTATCATCCAAAAAACAAAAAATCAGAAATGCTGCGCTTTCATACGCAAACGGGTGGTTCGACTTTGACCGCTCAACAGCCGGAAAATAATATTGTCAGGACAACCCTTCAGGCTTTATCTGCCGTCTTTGGCGGGACACAATCACTTCATACAAATTCTTTTGACGAAGCGCTTGGTTTGCCGACGGAAAAAGCGGTCGAAATTGCCTTAAGAACACAACAGATAATAGCTCTTGAGTCCGGTGTCGCTGGTAGCGTCGATCCGCTGGCCGGATCATACTATGTTGAAAATCTTACCAATAAACTTGAAGAAAAGGTTATTGAACTTATGGATAAGATAGAAAACATGGGCGGATCTGTATCGTGCATAGAAAATGGCTTTTTTAAGAATGAAATTGCCAGATCGGCATACAAACATCAAAAAAATATCGAATCGGATGAGACAATAATTGTTGGTCTCAATAGATATCAGGAGGATCGAACTGAAGTGCCAAATATAATGAAAATAGATCCCGAATCTGAGAAAAATCAGAAAATGAAATTGGAAAGGTTTAAGGCGGATAGAGACCAAAGCGTCATAAAAAAATACTTGAAAACGGTTTATGATTCGGCGGTTAATGGCACCAATGTCCTTTATCCGATTATTGAGGCTGTTGAAAATTATGCAACTGTCGGTGAGATATCCGATCAGTTTCGAGATCTCTGGGGTGAATACCATGAATCGGTTTAATATAAAGGTATGTGATCTATGACAGAATCAAAAATAGACGAACTGCGTAAGATTCGCGCAAAGTTGATGGAAGGCGGCGGAGAAGATCGTACCGAAAAGCAGCATAAACTCGGAAAGCTTACAGCCCGCGAGCGAATTGAGCTTCTTTTCAACGAAGATACTTTTAGAGAATCGCAAATATTTACCAAGCATCGCTGCAATCAATTTGGCATGGACAAAAAGGAGTTTCCGGGCGAGGGGGTAATAGTCGGTCATGGGATTGTGGATGATCGCCCTATCTATATTGTAAGTCAGGATTTTACAGTAGGAGGCGGCGCGGTTGGAGAGGCGACTGGCAGGAAAATACAGGAAACTATGGATGCTGCCAATAAAACCGGCGACCCATTGGTTATGATAAATGATAGCGGTGGTGCTCGTATCCAGGAGGGAGTCGATGCCCTATCAAGTTATGGAGGAATTTTCTATCGAAATGTCCTTCTCTCGGGTGTTGTTCCACAAATCAGTATTATTGCCGGACCGTGTGCCGGCGGAGCCGCTTATTCACCGGCCCTAACTGATTTTATTATTCAGGTTCGTCACGAAGGCCAGTTATATATTACCGGACCATTAGTGATAAAACAGGTTACCGGTGAGGATATCAGCGCCGAACAACTGGGCGGAGTGGATAGCCATGCATACTATTCAGGCGTTGTCCATTTTATAGCTGAGAGTGATGAGGATGCTATAGGTATCACCAAGCGATTATTGTCCTTTCTTCCCAGCAATAACACTGAAGATCCGCCTTTTATATCGAAATTACACGGCGAAAAAATTATCGCCGACGAAACAATGAACGATATTATCCCTGATGATCCACAGGAACCGTATGATATGCTTGATATCATATGCCGCGTAGTGGATGAAGGTGACTTCATGGAGATTATGGAGCACTTTGCTCCCAATATTATAATTGGTTTCGGACGTCTCAATGGATCTACGGTCGGCATTGTCGCTAATCAACCGAAAAATAAAGCGGGAGTTTTAGATATTAATTCATCGGACAAGGCGGCCAGATTTATACGATTTTGTAATGCTTTTAATATTCCAATTCTAACTTTTGTAGATGTTCCGGGATTTATGCCGGGAATTCAGCAGGAATATGGGGGCATAATCCGGCACGGTGCCAAAATGTTATTTGCCTATGCCTCCGCCACCGTCCCAAAACTTACTGTTGTCATTCGGAAAGCGTATGGCGGAGCTTTTTTGGCCATGTGTGCCAAAAGTATGGGCGCTGATACATTATGTGCCTGGCCATCAGCAGAAATTGCGGTGATGGGTGCCGAGGGTGCGGTAAATGTTCTATATCGAAAGGAGATATCCAAATCATCCGATCCTGACGCAGAGAAAATTAAACGACTTGAGGAATTTCGTCAGACTTTTGCTAATCCATACTTTGCGGCGGCCCATGGTATTGTCGATGAAATTTTGGAACCGGCGGAAACGAGGGGATACCTTGCGGCGACTCTTGAAGTCCTCAAATCAAAAAGGGAACTCCGGCCACAAAAAAAACATGGATTGATACCCCTGTAATTGAATGAAAGGTAAATGATGTCAGAGACTGTAACATTTAGTCTGAATTTTGCAATTATTGGAATTTCCATAGTATTTATTTCGCTGGCTCTAATTGTATCGGCAATTTCTTTAATTAAGCGCGCCGATGACTATTGGATAAAACGTGAGGAGTTGCAGAAAAAACAGATGCTAAACAAGACGCAGAATATTGATAATATAACTCTGGCCATCATTGCGGCCGCAGTATCAACGATGCTTCTGGGTCGTTATCATATAAGGGGCGTCAGGCGATATTTGCCGAGAGACCTTGAAAGAAGTCCATGGTCAACAGAAGGTCGGGCCATTTTGCATGGTTCACATATAGTAAATAAAAAAAGGAATTAAAAAAAAGCAGATATAGGTAAACTCTATGAAACTAAAAATAACAGTTCATGGTGTGGCCTACGAGGTTGATGTCGAGGTATTGGATCCAGGCAAAGGATTTCCGGCTCATTCCAATGGCGTAGGTTTGTCCAAAAAAGTAACACATTCGACGGCGGAAAATTCTAAATCGCCAAGCCAACCTGTCGGCTCAGATATCAATCAGGCACCCAGCCAAAGTACTGGTGAAAAAGAATCGGTAGCATCGCCCATTGCCGGGACAATTATGGAAATAAAACGCAAACCTGGTGATGAGGTTTCCAAAGGGCAGGAACTGATTGTAATCGAAGCTATGAAAATGAAAACGGCAATTGCGGCGCCGACATCCGGCATAGTTAAGACCATACCGATTGCAGTGGGCGATACGGTCCGCGAGAGTCAAATACTTGTTGAATTGGAATGACAAAATATAGGCAAAGGTATTATCAATGGATATATTCTTGAATTTTCTGCATACCGGGGCATTGTTTAACTTCACTTGGGGAAACCTATTCATGCTGATTGTCGGATGCGGCTTTGTCTATCTCGGTATTGTCAAACATTATGAACCTTTCCTTCTAATACCAATTGGTTTTGGAATACTGATTGGCAATATGCCATTTGAGCCCGGTTTGGGTATTGGCATATACGAAAACGGTTTAGATGGTGGTGAAGCCAGCGTTTTATCCATTCTATATGGCGGCGTGACTCAGGGATGGTATCCACCATTAATATTTCTGGGTATCGGAGCCATGACAGATTTTTCGTGTATGCTTTCGAATCCGAAACTGATTCTCCTTGGCGCCGCAGCTCAGATGGGAATATTTTTAACCTTTGTTGGGGCAATATTATTAGGTTTTGCCAATAATGAAGCTGCCTCTATTGCTGTTATTGGCGGTGCCGACGGTCCCACAGCTATTTTTCTATCGTCTAAACTGGCCCCGCAATTTCTTGGAGCTATAGCGGTTTCGGCCTATTCCTATATGGCTCTTGTCCCGGTGATTCAACCTCCTATAATAAAGTTATTAACGACAAAAAAAGAGCGATTTTTAAGGATGAAACCTTCAAAGCCGGTTAGTAAACGCCTGCGAATTCTATTCCCCATTTTTGCTTTTTTGATCACCGGATTTATTGCGCCAGGATCGATCAATCTTCTCGGTTTTTTATTTTTTGGCAATTTGTTAAAAGAATGCAGTGTCACCGAACGACTTGCCAGTACTGCACGAACCGCTTTTATTGACATCGTGACCATTCTACTCGGTTTCACCGTCGGAGCATCGACCGATGCCAGCCGATTTCTGACACCCGAATCGATAAAGATATTTGCCCTTGGCGCCGGAGCTTTCTGTATTGCCACTGCCTCGGGTGTAATTTTTGCCAAAATCATGAATGTTGTTTCGAAGGATAAAATTAATCCCATAATTGGTGCGGCCGGAGTCTCTGCGGTACCTCTTTCAGCCCGGGTTTGTCAAATGATGGGAGCGAAAGAAGATCCCAATAATTTTCTCATCATGCATGCCATGGCACCCAACCTTGCTGGCGTTATAGGTTCGGCCATTGGCGCCGGTATTTTGCTGGCGACATTTGGATAGGAATAAATTGAAGGGTATTGAGTAAATATGTTAATTGTAAAAAATGTTGAAGATGTAATAAATTCCAAAATTATAAAGTCAAAAAGCGTCATATATTCCGCTGGTAATGCGGCGACTCCGCAAGTTCTTCTCGGACAACTCGCCACAGATAAATCAATTACCAATGTGGATTTATTTTGTATTCTGCCACTGGGAAATAAATTAAAGCAATTATTTTCTGAAAAGCGATGCAAAAGCGTAACGCATAGAGTAATTTTTAATAGCGAGCTTACCAGAAAGGCGGTAAATGAAGGGTGGGCTAAGTATCATCCAATGCATTTGTCGGAGGTTCCCAGATATATTAGTATGGGACGTGGTGTCAATGTAGTTTTTATATCGGTCGCCGGACCTGATAATGGAGGAAATTATAGTCTTGGGACAACCGTAGAAGCCTTACCTTCGGCAATAAATTCTGCAAAAAAAAGGGGAGGCATTATAATTGCAGAACGAAATACCAAAATGCCATTTGTGCTTGGGACCACGATACCTGAAAGCACCATAGATTATATGATAGACACCGATTATCCGCTTCCTATAAGTCCGATCCGACATCCTGATGAAACGGCAAAGAAAATTGGAGAAATTATCACTGCTTTATATATAAAAAATGGCTCAGGTCAGAAACCGGGTTCTACTATCCAATATGGTATAGGAGAGGTGCCGGAGGCGGTGACAGATGCCATTCTTAGAAAAGGTATTCGAGACTTGGCCATATATACAGAATTGTTTTCAGGTTCGATGAGGAGGCTCGTTGAAAATGGGGCTGTGACTAATAAATGGAAAAAAGATATTAACTTTTCGATTTCGTCCATTTTTTTGGCCGAAAATCAAGCAGGGTATGAATGGCTACATTATAACAGTTCAGTTCAAAGCAGACCTTCAGATTATACTAATAGCATATTTAAAATTGCCGACCAGCCTAATATGGTTACAATTAACAGCGCCATCGGCGTTGATCTTCACGGCAATATCTGGGCGGATTCCCTGGATGCCCGGCATATATATAGCGGAGTAGGTGGTCAGAGTGATTTTATTCGGGGCGCACAGTATTCGCGGGGAGGAATTGCAATAATAGCTTTTAAATCGACGACTAAAAATGGAATATCAAAGATAGTAGATAAGTCACCGGGGGGAATTACGACAACCGCCACCCCCTCAGACAGAGTAATCTTGGTTACCGAACAAGGTGCTTTTGATCCCGCTAGACTAAGTCTTGGCGAACGGGCTGTCGGTATTGCTCATTTGGCTGCTCCTGATGTAAGAGAACAGTTATTGAGAAAAATTCACGACGATCCTTCGTTTCATAAGCCATTTTATCCGGGACGTAAAAATACGCGAGGATTTATACCTTATGAAGGGGCCATTGAAAAACACTAATAGAACATAAATAAAAAGACGCATGGTTTCTCAGGGATATTTATGAGATTGAAAATTACAGATAGTCCATTATTGTTATTCTGCTGTTTGATAGTGTTTGCGGCACTGGTTAAAACCGGACAAGCGTGTAATCCTGAGTTCTATTTTCTCTTCCGTTCGGAAGCACAAGTGCGGCTTGATTCTCTAAACACAAAACCAACAAGCGAAAATGCACTTGAGAGGTTCGTACTTATGCACAATCTGGCGTTTGGAAAAAACGAGCAGCAACGTAAGAAAGCGGAGAAGCTGCTCGAAAAGCAGTTTCCCAGGCATAACCGCTCCTCGCTAATCAGTGCTTACGCAGGTTCTCTTAAAATGATCAAGGTAAGCCAACGTACGACCGGGAGCAAGGTTATCCGAACGCTGAGTCCTTTTCGCAAATCGCCATATTCGGAGGCTCGCGAGGGATATCATCAGATTTCTATTGCGGTCATACAAGATTCAACAAGTACTGTTTTAAGGTTTATCAGAGCTACGGCCGCCACTGAAAGTGCAGAGTACCTAAATGAGTTGTTTGATTCGGCAAGGATCGATTTGGAATGGCTTCAGGCTAATTTGGAATCTTCTGATTCGGTATATATGTTTCTAATCCACCTCAACTGGTCCAAATATTATTTCAAATTGGCCAAAGAAGAAGAAAGGATTGCCAATCGGAGTAATGCTATCCACCATATTAATATTGCATTAGCCTTTGCATGTACTCCAGCGTATTGCCAATGGTCCAATAAGTTGCGTTCCAAAATCACAAAATCCGAAATTAGTGGTCAATGGAAAAAATAATTGCGATATGAAAGGATTATAAATTATGGCAAAAAAAAGAATAAATAATCGCGGATTAACATCATTTCTTATGCTTTTTGGATTTATCATAATGATGTTAACTGGATTGGTCCTGTATATAGTACCTGCTGGTCGAATAGCGTATTGGGTAAACTGGGAGTTGACCGGATTAACGAAAACAGATTGGGGAAATATTTATATAATATCAGGAATACTATTCATTGTTGCCGGGGTATTTCATATTTATTTTAATTGGAAGGTCTTAATTCACTATTTCAAAGACAAAATAATGGGCAACATTAATTTGAAAAGAGAACTGCTTATCGCTTCAATAATATCGGCAGTTTTTATATTAAGTAGTCTTTATCAGTTGCGACCTATTAGCTATTTACTTGATCTAAATGAGTTTATTAAAAATTCCTGGATCGCTATCGAAAATTATGAACCGCCCATTGGACATGCTGAGCTTCTTTCGCTAAATACCTTTACCAAAAAAATGAAGATTGATATTGAAAAAGTGGTTATAGAATTTAAATTGAAAGGAATCAAGTTTGATAATACCGATGTTACACTTGAGAATATATCAAAAGAAAATAATATTTCTCCAATGGATTTGTATATGATAATAAAAAAATATGCAGCAGTGGCGAAATCCTCAAAAATTAACGAGTTTTCTCCGGAAATGGAGGTGAATGAGCGCTAGAACAAGATTCTAAATGGCACAAATTTATCACCCAAATATTTATGCATATCTTTGCTGTTGTATCTTGATACTTCGACAATTATTGGAGGTTTTAACAACGCGGGATCATTTTGAGCCAGTCTCGGATCTAAATTCTGTCTGTAAAATATGAATTAGCTATTGATTCATTTGTAAATATATATACATTTATTTTTATGATATTAGAAGGTATCGAACTTAGTTAGATTAGGGGAAAAAATGGAAAAGAAATCATATAATCCTTTCCTTACAGCACAACAACAGTTTGATGAAATAGCCGCTGTACTGGAACTGGATGAAGCGACCAGAGACATTCTTCGCAACCCGATGCGAGAATTCAAATGTAATATCCCCGTCCGCATGGATGATGGCAACGTTAAAGTTTTTCATGGTTTTCGCGTTCAGCATAATGATGCCCGTGGTCCCTGCAAGGGTGGTATTCGTTTTCACCCTGAGGAAACAATAGACACGGTCCGCGCATTGTCGATGTGGATGACCTGGAAATGTGCGGTGGTTGATGTCCCGTTGGGAGGTGGCAAGGGTGGAATAATTTGTGATCCTCATAATCTCAGCGATCGCGAGCAGGAGTTATTGTGTCGTGGGTGGATCCGACAATTGGCAAAAAATATCGGACCATTATCGGATGTGCCAGCACCGGATGTTATGACTAATGCACAGCATATGCTCTGGATGCTTGATGAATATGAAACCATACATGGTGACAAGTATCCAGGCGCCATAACCGGTAAACCATATGGTATGGGTGGATCATTGGGTCGCACTGAGGCAACCGGTTTTGGAGTTATTTATCTTGTTCGCGAGGCGCTTCGAGTTCTCGGAATACGACCGGAAGATACAACCGCATCGGTCCAAGGTTTTGGAAATGTTGCTCAGCATGCCATAAAACTATTCGAACAACTGGGCGGTAAAGTACTTTGCGTGTCATGCTGGGATCAGAACGATCAAACTTCATATTCTTTCCATAAAAAAGAAGGAATAGACTTATCAGCGCTTCTTAAAATTACGGATCGTTATGGCGGCATTGAAAAAGATAAAGCGAAAGATATTGGGTATGAAATCCTCCCAGGCGATGCCTGGATTGAGCAGGATGTACAGGTATTAATTCCGGCAGCTCTTGAAAATCAGATAAACGGTGAAACGGCAAGAAAAATAAATCCCTCGGTAAAAATAGTTGCCGAAGGAGCCAATGGCCCAACAACTCTTGAGGGCGATAAAATTCTGGAAGAGAAAAAAATATTTGTTATCCCGGATTTTCTTGCAAACGCCGGCGGTGTGACCTGCAGCTATTTTGAGCAAGTTCAGAGCAATATGAATTACTTCTGGGAAAAAGATGAGGTTTTGGGCAAATTGGATATAAAAATGACCGCGGCTTTTCATGCCGTTCATGATCTGTCTCAAAAACGAAAAGTGTATATGCGAGATGCTGCTTATTTAATTGCAATTGCCAGAGTGGCACAGGCTTGCCATGATCGCGGGTGGGTCTAGATATTATGAAATAGATTATCGATGGCGATACCAAGGAAAAATATTGATTCTCGAGAGTTGCCTCGATTCGATCGGGGAACTCTCGATTCAAGAGTCATTATAAGCTGTCTTGGGAACGGCAATATTGGCGGAAAAGCTTCCGGCCTGGCCAGAATCCAAAAGGCATTGACATCACATTTTGAGATGGAGCCATTTTCTGGATTTCAAATTTCAATTCCCAGAATGGTAGTTGTCGCCTCGGATATATTTGACAATTTTATGCAGAGGAATTCTTTGTGGGATATTGTCAACGACTTGCAGGCATCCGATAAAAGTATTGCCGTTGAATTTCAGCGTGCCAATCTGCCGGTCGATATAGTTGGCGATCTAAGAGCGTTAATCACCGACATAAAGACGCCATTGGCCGTGAGATCTTCATCCATGCTAGAGGATGCCATTTATGAGCCCTTGGCTAGAGTTTATAGCACAAAAATGATCCCGAATAATCAGCCAGATACAGATACTCGTTTTCGTAAACTAACCGAGGCAATCAAATTTATTTATACCTCAACTTTTTTTGATACTGCAAAGGATTACCGGCAAGCTATAGGCAAATCAAATAGTGACGAAAAAATGGCTGTTATTATTCAGGAAGTAGTCGGTGAGAAATTTGGCAATTATTATTATCCGCATATTGCTGGAGTGGCCCGATCATTTGATTTTTATCCAATGGCAAGGGCAAAACCGGAGGATGGCGTTGTCAACCTGGCCCTTGGACTGGGAAAAACCATTGTTGATGGTGGTCTGGTCTGGTCATTCAGTCCATCATTTCCAAATGTATCTCCGCCATTGGCCTCGATCAGAGACTTATTAAAGAACTCTCAAACCAAATTCTGGGCAGTTAATCTAGATAAACCTCCGGAATATGATCCGATTAATGAGGCCGAATATTTGTCCCAACTTGATATCAGCGATGCCGAATATGACGGCACCCTTAAATTTATTGTCTCCACTTACCAGGCGGAAAATGATCGGTTGGTGATCAGGATAGGACCAAAGGGAGCAAGATTGATAAATTTCGCGCCAATCCTTAGGGCCGAGTTAATAAAACTTAATGATCTGCTGAAAAAGATTATGCAATTGTGCGAAGAATCTTTTGAATGTAATATAGAAATTGAATTTGCGATCTGTCTTGATGAAAAGGGTGAGAATTCTAGATTTGGTTTTTTGCAGATAAGGCCGATGGTTGTCAGCGAGGATGTTGTCGAAATTTCAGATGATGAAATGAGCAATGTAAATAGCCTACTGGTCTCCGAAAAAGTGTTGGGCAATGGTATAAATAAAGAAATCGATAATATTATTTATGTTCTTCCGGATAGCTTTAATGCTGCCAATATACAAAAAATAGCGATGGAAATTGGGGAAATTAATAATCGTTTGATAGCGGCGGGTAAGACATATCTTCTAATAGGATTTGGCCGCTGGGGATCCTCCGATCCATGGCTTGGTATCCCGGTCCAATGGAATCAGATATCAGGGGCAAAAGCAATTGTGGAGGCAACCTTGCCTAATATGAATGTTGAATTTAGCCAGGGCTCGCACTTTTTTCATAACTTATCAAGCTTTCAGGTTTTTTATTTCTTATTATATCATGATGGCAAGTTTAAAATAAATTGGGATTGGTTGGCTGATCAACGGGAAATTGCCCAAACAGAAAACATTCGGCATGTAGAGCTTTCATCTCCCTTAATTATAAAAACCGACGGTCGGCTTGGTCGGGGAGTTATTAGATATGAGCAAAAATAAAAAATCAATTAACGGCTTAATGCAATCCCTGCAAGAGAGAACCAAGGAGCTAAACTGCATTTATCGGGTGGAAAAAATTCTCAATAATTTTAAACAGCCGTTGTCAGAAGTCTGTATGAAAATAATCGATATTATCCCGCCCGGGTGGCAATATCCTGATATTTGTCAGTCAAAAATTGTTATTGAGGATGAACAATATCATAAGGATAATCTGACTGAAACGGAATGGAATCAATCGGCTGATATTACGGTAAATAATATAGTTGTCGGAAGTATTTATATTTATTACACAGAGAAAATGCCTGTCGAAGACAATGGACCTTTTCTGGAAGAAGAGGGAAAATTAATCAGTACCATCGCCGAGCGGTTGGGACATTTTATAATGCACCAAAGGATGGATCAGGCCATTGCCGAGCTTGAAAACGTTAGAAAAAGCAGTACAAAAGCTGAAAGTTCCGAATGGCGGGCGATTATGTTGATGCTTAAGCAAACCGACCGTAATTTATATACTGCAATTTCTCGGAAAATGCTAAATCATCTCTGCTGGCGCGGAATCGAAGACGCTGTTAACATAATGAAATATTACAGTCCAAAAGAAGTTTTGGACAGTGCCGATTTGCCCGATGATTGGAATCTGCCGCTGCAAACTATTCGAGCAGAAATGCCTAAGAAGTTTGAACAGGATGTGTTTGATATTGCTTCAAATCATTTAAGCGATGAAGAAATTCTGATATTGACTCAACGCTGGATACATGAAGATAAACTCAGTTTTTTGGTGCAGGTCGTCAATCGAAACCTGTCTCTGGCAGAAGTAGCCGATGCAATCAGGCGCTATTCTAATCTGGCCGAGGAAGATCCCAAGGCTAAATCGCCCAATGAAAAAGGTATTCAGGTTTCATTAATCAGGCGATTTTTGTCTGACAATCTTATGTACATAAATGTTTTAAAACATTTTATCGAAATTCGAGATTTCTATCATTTACTCCAGAAAGTTATATTTACATCCGAAAGTCATGGTCGGCTGGGCGGTAAAAGCGCCGGTCTATATCTGGCCGCCCAAATATTAAAATATAATAAGAAGAAACATGACATACTTGAAAATGTCAAAGTTCCTAAAACCTGGCATATAACATCGGATGTTCTTCTGCATTTTATGCATTATAATAATTTCGAGGAGGTTGTTGAACAGAAGTACAAAGAAATTGCTCAAGTTCGGCTTGAGTACCCGCATGTTGTCAAAACCTTTAAACAAGGGACTTTTCCCCCCGATATTGTGCGTGGATTATCGATGGCGCTGGATGATTTTGATGAGAAACCATTGATTGTCAGATCTTCATCTTTGCTTGAAGATCGAGTCGGGGCAGCATTTTCGGGCAAATATAAATCCCTTTTCCTGGCTAATCAGGGGACAAAAGAAGAGCGGCTTAACGCTCTTATGGATGCAATTGCTGAAGTATATGCATCTACATTCAGCCCAGATCCGATTGAGTACCGAACCGAAAGGAACCTGCTTGATTTCGGCGAAGAAATGGGCATCATCATCCAGGAAGTCGTCGGAAATCAGATTGGAAAATATTTCTTGCCGGCATTTGCCGGAGTTGCGTTCAGTCAAAATGAATTCCGCTGGTCGCCGCGTATAAAACGAGAAGATGGGTTAGTGCGATTGGTCCCAGGATTGGGTACTCGGGCAGTTGATCGGCTAAGTGATGATTACCCTATTCTATTTACACCCGGGCAACCCGGTCTAAAGGTGAATGTCCAGCCGGATGAAATTCTGAAATATTCCCCTCAGAAAATTGATGTTATTGATCTGGAAAAACATAGTTTTCAAACCATCACTTTGAGTGACTTCCTTGAGGAGGTTGGATATGATTTTCCAAATCTTAATAAAATAATTTCAATATATAAGGAGGGACATATTACCGATGGTACGGGATTGATCGATTATGAGTCGGGAGAACCGGTTGTCACATTTAATAATCTTTTTAAACAAACACCGTTTGTTAAACAGATTAAGACGATTATGACTCTTCTTGAGGAAGCGTATGGTCAACCAATAGATATTGAATTCGCTCACGATGGAAATAATTTTTATCTGCTTCAATGCCGTACTCAGAGTTATTCACGGGAAACTTCCCCGGCACCGATTCCGAAAAACACGCCACTTAATAAAATGGTATTTTCCGCCAATAAATATATATCAAATGGACGCACTCATGATATTACACATATTGTTTATGTCAGTCCCGAGGAATATGCCAACCTTTCCACGCGCCAAGACATTTTAGAAATTGGACGGGCAATAAGTAAGCTGAATAAACTTCTTCCCAAAAGGCAGTTTATTTTAATGGGACCGGGACGTTGGGGAAGCCGCGGGGATATTAAACTCGGTGTAAATGTTACCTATTCTGATATTAACAATACCGCAGTTTTAATTGAGATTGCCCGGAAAAAGGGAAATTATCAACCGGATCTTTCATTTGGAACGCATTTTTTCCAGGATCTGGTAGAAGCCGAGATAAGATACCTTCCCTTATATCCCGATGATGAGGGAATAATATTTAACACAATGTTTCTACAGGCGTCGAAAAATTTCCTCGCAGATATCCTTCCTGAATATAAACATTTGGGTGATGTAATAAAAGTCATCGATGTCCCCCAATCTACCGATGGGGAAATTCTTAAAGTTTTGATGAACGCCGAGCTGGAGGAAGCAGTCGGCATCATAACGCCGCCAACGATTGAAACCGAATCCAAGGAAGTTACTTCAAGTGTCGAAATCGAATACCGCGATGAATTCTGGCGCTGGAGATATCAGATGATCGAAAGACTGGCCAACGAGATTGAGTCAAATAAGCTGGGTGTATTGGGATTGTATATTTTCGGCAGTACCAAAAATGCTACCGCTGGTCCAGGCTCGGATATTGATTTATTGGTGCACTTCGGCGGATCTGACGAACAGCGCGAGGAATTAGGCATATGGCTTAATGGTTGGAGTTTGGCACTAGATGAAATTAATTATATGCGAACCGGGTATAAAAGCGATGGTTTGCTGGATATCCATATTATAACTGATAAAGATATTGCCAATAAAACCAGCTATGCAGATAAAATAGGTGCCTCCACTGATCCGGCGCAAGAAATACCTCTTGGGAAAAAGTCAAAGTAATTCTCTTGTAGCTTTCTCAAGATTCTCGGTTTTAAATTTTATTAAAGCCAGTTCCGGGCCATCATACGCAGCCGATAGACAAATTGTGCTTCCTATTTTATCTTTCCATGATCCGCTTATTCTAGCCGATTCGTGAACATGGCCGTGAAGTGTTAATCGCGGATGCTTCTTCTCAATAAGTCTGCGGATTGCAATCGATCCGACATGTAAATCCAATGGCACATGATCAATCATTTTTCTATCAAGTACAGCTCGATCAAGTTTTGTATTATATGGGGGAGCGTGAAATAAGAAAATGGCGTTTTTTAAGTTATCGTCCCGCACCAAAAATTCCAGATCTTTTTTGATTGTTGAAAATTTTATTTCATTTTCTCTTATGGGGAATGAGTAGCTTCCGTCTTCCGGGGAAACAGCACCAGGCTCCTTATAGCGAGAAACATCATATCGTTCCCAATCTTTCAATTGATAGGGAGTTGGATTGACGTAATTATATCCATAAATCGAATAATCATTCTTCTTTATTCTTCTATTGTGGATATAATTCCAATTGCCCTGAACAGCCGCATCTATAATCGCCGCATCTGCAGATCGGCCATCATCGTTACCCAAAATTATAAATATATCAGGATAATTTTTACCCAGTCGATTTTTGACGACATTTAGTTCTGAAATCAAAAAATCATTGACAAAATCTTCATGGGTAAAATCAATGGCTTTGTAAATTCCTGCTCCGCCGGGAAGTATATCACCGCCAATAAAGACGACTTCTGGCCTATTCTCCAGTATACGCCCGAAAAGTTTCTTATACTTTTCTGTGGCGCCGTGCAAATCGGTTACATAAAAACAAAACATATTTTAATATTCGTTCTTAAATCAAAAAGATAAACATAAAATTGATATTTGTTTGAGCCTGATTGCTAATAGAATTAATTACTTCCCATTATAGTTTTTGGAGCAATTAGTGATTTTAATTAATTAGTAATTAGTAGATTGGATAAAGGAAAAATAGCAATAGATTAAGAACTCCGCCAAATTAATAATCCAAAATATTGCATAAGAAACCAAAACTTGGATTGTGTAATAATACCTCCGCTCAAATCGATGTAACGACATCTGACACTTTGACTTATAAAGCGGAGGAGGTAGGATTCGACGCGGGGTAATTTGCATAATTTCATGAGGAGCAATGAATTACGCGTAATTGACTGTTGTAAAAATAGTTAAGTTCCCTTGAGTTACCTTAAGTTGCGTTGAGTTCCCTGAAGTTCCGTGTAGTTCGCCGTTAGAAAATGGTTAGAAAAT
>CBFCZE010000035.1:0-23448 GCA_965602655.1 uncultured bacterium | reverse complement strand
TGTCCCGATATAGATAATCCCGATCAAAACGACGCCGATGAAGATACGATCGGTGATTTATGTGACAACTGCCCGGATGTGGCTAATTTAGATCAATCAAATTCCGACGGTGACAGTTTTGGCGATCTGTGTGATAACTGTCCCGATATAGACAATCCCGATCAAAACGACGCCGATGAAGATACGGTTGGCGATGTATGTGACAACTGCCTGGATGTGGCTAATTTGGATCAATCAAATTCTGACAGTGACGGTTTTGGCGATCTGTGCGACAATTGTCCCGATATAGACAATCCCGATCAAAACGACGCCGATGAAGATACGATCGGTGATATCTGCGATAACTGTCCCGACGATTTTAATCCAGAGCAGGAAGATAGCAACCAGAATAATATTGGCGATGTTTGTGATTATATCTGCGGCGACGTCAACGATGATGAATTAGTTAATATTCTGGATATTGTCTACCTGCTAAACTACAAATATAAAAGTGGCCCTGCCCCGGAACCTATGGAATCGGGAGATGTAAACAGTCACGAACAACCTGACGGTTTGATTAATATCCTGGATATAATCTATCTGATTAACTGCAAATATAAAGACGGTTCGGAACCGGAGTGCCCGTAAAAAAGATATATATGGAATAAACATAATCCACAAGACGAGTATATATCTTTGAATTTTAGACAGGAGAATAATATGTACATTACCGAACCAAAAATAAATGAATATATCAAAAACAGCATGACCGAGCCGGATGAAGTCCTCATTGAGATGGACAATTATGCCCGAGAAAATAATTTCCCGATAATCGGCCCGATGTGCGGTGTACTGTTGCGTCAATTGGCAATAGCCATCAAGGCTAAAAATATTTTTGAGATGGGTTCCGGGTACGGATATTCGGCCTACTGGTTTGCCGGCGGGATGAAAAAGGGCGGCAAAATTATCTGCACCGAGGGTTCCGAGAAAAACAAAGAACTGGCGATGGGGTATCTCAAAAGGGGCGGGTTTGACTCGATGGTCGATTTTTTTGTCGGTCGTGCTCAGGATATAATAAAAAAATATGACGGGCCGTTTGACATAATTCTCAACGACGTTGACAAGGAGCAGTACCCGGAATGTTTTGACCTGGCCATTCCGAGACTTCGCAAAGGCGGTTTGTTTATAACCGACAATGTTCTCTGGAGCGGCCGTGTTCTTGACGATGATCCCGACGAAACTACTCGCGGCGTAATTGAATTCAATAAAAAGCTGTTTGCTTCAAAAGATATTCTCTCCTCAATCGTCCCGATCCGTAATGGTTTGGGAATAGCGGTGAAGCTGTAGGTATCAATAATTTTCTAAGGACAGCAATCGGCTGTGCCGTTGTTGCTGTGGGTTAGCCGATTTGTGCACATAAATAGAAATTGAGATTTCCCTCCTGCACAAGAAATCCCTAAAAATATTCAAAGATTTGGGTAAACTTAATTGTATACTGTTTGTCTTAAAAGATGAAAGAAAAAAATAAAACACTATTTGCAAAGGAGCCGATATTGAATCGAGACACTGGCATTAAGTCTAAATACGGAATAGCTATACTTTTCATATTCTTTGTTCTCATTGGCAGTACAACTTTTGCTCAACAGCGTCCTCAGAGTGACCGGATGATGGGCGGTTCCATAACAGGCAAAATTATTGATTCGGTTTTGAATATACCTATTGAATATGCCACAATAATCCTGTTCAGCAAAAATGACAGCGCGCAGATCACCGGCGCCAGCACCGATGAAGACGGTTTATTTGAGTTGATCGGTTTGCGACCGGGACGATACTACATGCAAATAAGTTTTCTTGGCTATGAGCTTAAAAAAATAGATGGCATCGCAATATCAAGAAATGACATGGCGCCAGATCTTGGTCAGATTCTCCTGGCTCAGTCAACACAGCGAATCGATGGAATCAGGGTCGAAAGCGAGAAACCGGCCATTGAATACAGAATCGATAAAAAAGTTATCAACGTCGAAAAGCATTACACGGCAACTGGCGGGACGGCGGTTGACGTTCTTGAAAATACTCCATCGGTAACGGTCGATTTTGACGGCAATGTCCAACTGCGGGGATCTTCCAGCTTCACGGTGCTTATCGACGGCCGCCCCAGTATACTGGATCCGAATGATGCCCTTGAGCAGATCCCGACCAGCTCTATAGAGAATATCGAAATCATCACAAATCCATCGGCCAAATACGACCCGGACGGCACCTCCGGTATTATTAATATAATTTTGAAAAAGAACAAACTTAACGGAACCAGCGCCATTTTTAATACCCGAAGCGGTTTCGATTATAATTATGGCGGTGATTTTATAATCAATCATAAAACCAGCGCATATAATGCCTTTATCAATGTTGACTACAACAAGCGGTCCCGACCCGGAACAAGAACTGAAGATAACTGGACAATATCTAATGATAGTACATTTTATGTTCTTTCGTCGGGCAGTTCCAAACGCGGGATGACAGGTATTGGTTTAAGAGGCGGTATCGATTTTAATTTATCATCAAATGATAACATTGGTTTTGGCTTCAGATATGGCGAACGGGAGAGGGATGGCGGCTCTTCTTCTAACCACACCGAATGGAACGATATTGACAATCTGCAGACCAACTATTTTAGTGTCGATGATAACACGGGATCCGGTAATTTTTATGCTTTAAACATGAATTTCTTCCATAAGTTTTCCAAAAAGAGTCATGAACTGTCCGGGCAGGTCAATTTCAGCCGCCGCGATATGGATGAAATAGAAACAAACGAAGTTTTTGATGCTAATGAGATAATTTCATCCGGTCAAAGAACCGAAGAGGATGGTCCATCCAACCGTTGGCGAATCAGACTTGACTACATTTTACCCCTCCGTGAAAAGCAAAAACTTGAGCTTGGTTATAAAGGCCGGCTAGGTATGTCTGACGAAAATAGCCGACAGTATGACTACGACATATTAACGGACGAATATGTGGTTCTCCCCGAATATAGTTATGCTACAAAATATACACGGAACATCCATGCTCTTTACAGTATGATAAACGGCGAGTCGGGCAATCTGGGTTATCAACTCGGACTCAGGGGTGAATATACATACCGGAATATCGATATCGATGGCGGAACTCAGAACTTTAATATAAACCGGTGGGATTATTTCCCGACAATCCATTTTTCCTGGCGGTTTAATGAAAGCCAGCAGATGATTACCAGTTACGCCCGAAAAATCAGACGTCCGCGGGGATGGTGGCTGGAACCGTTTGAAACCCGCACCGATCCTTATAATATCCGGGTCGGCAATCCAGGTTTGAAACCGGAATATACCGATTCGTACGAACTCGGTTTTCAAAAATCAATCGGTCGAAATATGATTTCGGCGGAGCTATATTATCGTGTCACCCATAATAAGACGGATCGAATTCGCACAGTCTATTCCGAAAATATTACGCTGAATTCAATCGAAAATATCGGTACCGATTATTCGTCCGGAACCGAACTGATGGTAAATATAACACCGTATAAATTCTGGGATCTCAATCTTACCGGAAATTTATTTCATTATAAGGTTGATGGTGAAATTGACGGCGAGAGCTTTTCCAATGACAATTTTTCCTGGAATAGCCGTCTCAACAGTACATTTAAACTCAGCGAAAAAACACGGATTCAAATGAGCGGGCGGTATTCCAGCAAATCGGTTTCGTCGCAGGGACGCCGTAAAGGACGCGCAACGGCTGATCTGGCCATAAAACATGATTTTATCAGCAAAGTTTTTTCGGCGACGTTGCAGGTAAATGATGTTTTCGGCAGTGGCAGGCGCGAAAATATTTCTGAGGGACTCGATTTTTATAGATACAGTCTGAGGGAACGAAAATCGCCGACAGTCAGGCTGAATTTAAGCTACAATTTCAATAATCTCAAGCCCGAACGCGACCGTGATACCGAAGATTTGGGTGAGGATGATTTTTAATATTTACCCAAATAGGGCACGCGAATGACATTTATGAATACTTTTTGAGTTCAATTCTTAGAACATTTCCGCACCCCAAGGGGTGCGCCACCCGACTGTCAATATTTAAAATTTAATTTGATACCCATCAACTGGCGCCGTGGCATTTTTTGTACTTCTTGCCGGAGCCGCAGGGACACGGTTCGTTACGGCCGATTTTACGCCCCTCGCGTTGAATCGGTTTGGCCTTACCGCGTTTGGATGCCTCCGCCATCGGACTGCCTTCTTCGGTCTGACTCGCCGAACCGAAGCCCATCCCGACCGTCTCCTGATGTGAGGCCACCAGATCCTGGCTCCGCATCTCTTCGCGCCGCTTTTCGCGCGCCTGCTCGGGAACATTGATTTGCAGTTTGAAAACCATCCCGACTATCTCTTTGTCGATAGTGCCAATAAGATCGGCAAACAAATGGAACGATTCTCTTTTATACTCAATCAGCGGATTACGCTGACCGTAAGAACGCAGGCCGATACCGGTTTTGAGCTGATCCATCTCATACATATGATCGCGCCAGTGCCGATCAATCGTAACCAGAACGGCATACTTTTCAAGTTTGCGCATGATCTCTTCGCCGTACAGCCGCTCTTTCCGCTCATAAAACGTCATCACGGCGCCGCGGACATTTTCAAACAGCTTCTCACGGGTCAGACCGGGGATATCTTCTTCCTTGAATCTCAGATCAATCAGATATGTATGACGCACCTCGGCCTTAAAAGCATCAAGTTCCCAGTTTTCCGGATACTCTTTTTCGGGGCAGTAGCTTTCAATCAATGCTTCCAGCACCACCTCGATAAGCTCGGTCACTTCGTCTTTGATGGATTCGCGCTCAAGCGCGGCCAGACGACGGTCATAGATAACTTCACGCTGGGCGTTCATAACATCGTCGTACTCCAGCGTATGTTTTCGAATCGAAAAATTCTGCAGTTCGACCCGCTTCTGCGCCCGCTCGATAGCCTTGGTGACCATTCCGTGCGTGATGACCTCACCTTCCCCAACACCGAGCCGATCCATAATCCGCGCCAGCCGGTCCGAACCGAACATCCGCATCAGGTTATCATCGAGCGACAGATAAAATCGGCTGGAACCGGGATCACCCTGACGGCCGGAACGACCTCGCAACTGACGATCAATACGGCGGGCATCGTGCCGTTCGGTGCCGATTATATGCAGTCCGCAGGGGACATCCTCCTTACAGTTAAGTTCATCGTAATAAGGGCAGATCTCCTCATCCGAACGGGGGTCTTTTAAGGCGCAGTTTTGATGTTTGACAATTCCCTGGCCCAGCTTAATATCTGTTCCGCGACCGGCCATATTGGTCGCTATTGTTACCGCCCCCGGCTGTCCCGCATTGGCGACAATTTCGGCTTCCTGCTGGTGATGTTTGGCATTAAGAACAGAATGCGGAATCTTGATCCGTTTCAGCATCCTCGACAATGTTTCCGAAACATCGACCGAAACGGTTCCAACCAGCACCGGTTGTTTTTGACGGTGGCATTCGGTAATCTCGTCAATTATGGCGTTATATTTCTCGCGGCGGGTTTTATAGATAACATCTTCGAAGTCCAGTCTTCTGACCGCCTCGTTGGTGGGGATGCAGGTAACATCGAGTTTATAAATATCAAATAATTCCTGCGCTTCGGTTTCGGCAGTACCGGTCATACCGGCCAGTTTATCGTACATCCGAAAATAATTCTGAAGCGTAATTGTCGCCAGCGTCTGCGATTCACCCTCAATGGTGACCTTTTCCTTGGCCTCGATCGCCTGATGTAAACCGTCCGAATATCGCCGACCCGGCATCAGCCGTCCTGTAAACTCATCGACAATCATAATTTTGCCGTCCTGCACCACATACTCAACATCTTTTTCAAAAAGTGCGTATGCTTTCAAAAGCTGACTGATGGAATGCACCTTCTCCGAACGATCCCCGTGCAGGCGATACAGCTCATCGGTTTTTTTGGTTTTTTCCTCGACGGAAAGAGTTTCATCACCTTCAATTTCGGAGAGACCGATACTGAGATCGGGGATGGTAAACAGCTCCTGTATATCGGGCGGAAATTGGGTTCGTCCGAAATCGGTCAGGTCAATAGAGTTTTCCCGCTCAATTATAACATAGTTGAGCGTCTCATCGATTTCGTACAATTTTTTGTCGCGGAGATAATCGGCCTCGACCGAGTCAATAAGAGACTTAATTCCCGGTTCCTTGACCAGCTTAAGAAATCGTTTATTTTTGGGAGCGCCGCGGCTTATTGCCAGAAGATGCTGTCCCGCCTGGTATGTATCATCTTGGTTTTCAGTTTTCAGGAGTTTTTCGGCTTTGGCCATTCTTTCATTTATCAGATTGGTCTGCTTGCGAACCAGCGTATTGACAGTCGGCTGCATCTCGCCATATCGTTTATGGATAGTACTTTTAACCGGGCCGGAAATAATAAGCGGTGTCCGGGCTTCGTCGATAAGAACCGAATCGACCTCATCGACAATGGCAAAGTTATAGCCGCGATGCACCCGATCCTCAGCCGACTGGGCCATATTGTCACGAAGATAGTCAAATCCGAATTCATTGTTTGTACCATAGGTGATATCTTTGTTATATTCAACAACCCGCTCGGCCGAAGTCATCTCATTTTGAATGCATCCGATCGTCAAACCCAGGAACTTAAATATTTCCCCCATCCACTCGCTGTCACGACGGGCCAGATAGTCGTTGACCGTTACCAGATGGACGCCCTTGCCGGTTAAGGCGTTGAGATAAGTCGGCAAAGTCGCCACCAACGTTTTACCCTCTCCGGTTGCCATCTCGGTGATTTTTCCCTGATGCAGGACAATTCCGCCGATAAGTTGAACATCGTAAGGAACCATATTCCACTCGGTTTCAATTCCGGCGACATCCCACGATGTCCCGACTAATCTACGACAGGTTTCCTTGACGACAGCGTAGGCTTCAGGAAGGATGTCATCGAGCGTCTCACCGTCCTCCAGCCGTTTTTTAAATTCGTCGGTTTTAGATTTTAGCTCATCGGTAGAAAGAGTGCTCAGCGTTTTAAACTGCTCATTTATTTGTTCCATCAGCGGCAAGATTTTTTTAACATCCCGCTCATGTTTAGTGCCGAAAATCTTGGTAATTATATTAAACATTTTATTCCGCCTATATATTCTTACGATATTGTATTAGTTAAACAATATAAAGTTTCCAGTGGCTGTCATCAACAATATAAAATAATATTGAAATCAGACTATTTATCCATTATATTTATATATAAATTGTTAAGACATAGTTTATTACAAATTTAATTTTACTTAATTGCGCAATTTTTGGCTAAAATTGAAAAAAATCAAACCGATATATTTATATATCATAGTTGATTAATTTCAAACGTTTATTTATGCTGAAAGAAGAACGACAGAGAAAATCAAAAAAGCCGTGGAAAAAATCGCGTAAGCGGCAGGAAAATAACTGGTCAGAAAAAGGTGGAAGAAACCGATTGTCAGATTTCGAAGAGGACAATCTTCTCCGGATCAGAAAAGAGAAAAAGAAAAATAGGATCGATTGGCAAGAACTTCTCATGGAAGAAGAGTACGGTTTAAATGACGGATAAAGGGATTGTTATCCGTGGACATGGAAAGTCGTTTATAGTCCGTTGCGGGGGCAAGGATATTCCATGCGAAATCAGGGGGCGGCTGAAATATGAAACATCTCAAATAACTCCGGTGGCAGTAGGCGATGATGTTGAAATCTCGCTTGGCGCCGATGGTACCGGGATGATTGAAAAGGTGGCCGAACGGCGAAGCATGTTTTTCCGTCCGGCCAAGACGAGTGATACCAAAAGGCAGGTTATCGCCGCTAATATCAACCAGCTGGGCATAATCGTATCATCAAAAAATCCACCGTTAAAACCGGGACTAATCGATAGATTTCTTATTGCCGCCGATATGGGCGATCTGAAACCGATTGTCATTATCAACAAAATTGATCTGGGCCGCCCGGAGATGGCCGATGAACTTGAAAAAGGATATGGTAATATCAATGTGCCGATTCTGTTTATCTCAGCCGAAACGGGAGAATCATTTGATGAACTAAACAAAATTATCAAGGGACATCGAACAATTTTTGCCGGACATTCCGGAGTCGGCAAATCAATGATATTAAACAGACTGATTCCCGGATTGAATCTAAAAGTCGGCGAGGTTTCCAAATACAGTGACAAGGGAATTCATACCACTTCGACGGTCGAAATGTTTGAACTTCCCGACGGCGGTTTTGTCGTCGACAGTCCGGGATTAAAAATATTAAAACTCTGGGAACTTAATCGGGAAGATTTGCCTTATTATTATAAAGAGATGGAAGAGTATTTAAACTTGTGTCGATTTACCGGATGCAGTCATATACACGAACCGGATTGTGCCGTAAAGGATGCTGTCAATAAAGGTTTGATTCAGAAGTTCCGATACGAAAACTATGTAACAATTTATAATTCGCTTTGACAGTTTGACCAATTGCGACAGGGGAAATAATGGAAAAATTCAAATTAGCAATAGGACTTCACAATCATCAGCCGATTGGCAACTTTAATCATATATTTGAGGATGCACACTCCCGGGCATATCTGCCGTTTATAAAATTACTTTTGCAGTATGAAAATATCAGGCTGTCACTGCACCAATCCGGTATTCTCTGGGATTGGCAGGAGCAAAATCATCCTGATTTTCTGGAAATGGTAAAAAAGCTCATCGAACAAAATCGTGTTGAGCTAATGACCGGCGGTTTCTACGAACCGATACTGCCCTCAATTCCTGATCGCGATAAAAAAGGTCAAATAGAGCTTTTGAATAAATATCTAAGCAAAAAATTCGGTGTTGAACCGACCGGATTATGGTTGACCGAACGTGTCTGGGAACCGCACCTTCCTAAAATGCTCAATCAATCAGGGGTAGAATATCTGCCGATCGATGACACTCATTTTTATTATGCCGGTTTTCAGCGCGAAGACTTGAATGGTGTTTTTGTTACTGAAGAAGAAGGTTATCAACTCCGACTTCTGCCGATACAGAAAAAACTTCGGTATTTGATTCCCTTCGGAACCATTAAAGAGGTTATAAACGAACTCAAAGAGCAGGCTGAAAAAAATCCGGGCGGTTTGGCCATTTATGCCGACGACGGCGAGAAATTCGGCGGCTGGCCGGGGACTCATCAGCATTGTTATAAAGAAAAATGGCTGGAGGAGCTTTTTGCCGCGCTGGAATATAATAATGATTGGCTGGAAATATGCACA
This sequence comes from uncultured bacterium, assembly GCA_965602655.1. Taxonomy (GTDB): domain Bacteria; phylum Zixibacteria; class MSB-5A5; order GN15; family PGXB01; genus JAAERC01. The sequence continues at coordinate 14,161 of CBFCZE010000035.1, read as the reverse complement.
CTGGGTGATGCGGCGAAGACCGAGCCGGTGGGACGGGCCTATCTGCAGTCGGCTTCGTATGCCGAGATGTCGCACTGGGCATTGCCACCCAGAGCATACGTTGAATATGAAGAGTTTGAGCAATGGCTCAAGGATAGTGGTAAGATTAAACAGTACGGCCGCTTTATCCATGGCGGGCACTGGCGCGGGTTTTTGAGTAAATATCCCGAATCGAATTTGATGCATAAAAGAATGCTTTCGGTATCGGCAAAGCTGGCCGAATATGAAAAAGCAAATTCGGAAGATACAGAAACGATAAACATAGCCCGGGGATATCTGTATGCCGGTCAGTGCAACTGCCCCTACTGGCACGGAATTTTTGGCGGGCTGTATCTACCTCATTTGCGATCGGCCATCTTTGAAAATCTTATCCGGGCGGAAAAGTTATTGAGCGGTGTTGCCCGCGATGAAACCGAAACGGTCGTTAGCGATTATGATTGCGATGGGTATAATGAAATTATTGTTACGACCAATAAATTTATTTCGGTTATTAAACCATCAACCGGTGGTAGTTTGGTGGAGCTGAATTGTCTGGAAAGCAATTTTAATCCAACCGATATACTGAATCGACGCCGTGAGGGTTATCATCGGAAATTATCCTCAGCAATAATTGATGATGTCGAAAATGATAATCACTCAGATTCAATTCATGATATCGTTAAAGCCAAAGAGAAAGGGCTGGAAAATCTGCTGGCCGATGACTGGTATCTGAGGCGATGCTTTATAGATCACTTTTTTGCCGACGATACTAATATAGATAATTTTTTATCAGGGAAATTTTATGACAGCGGCAATTTTGTCCTGGAACCATACCAGCATATAAAAGATACTTTACCCGGAATAATTGATCTACGGCGTTTCGGGTTTGTCCGGCAAAATGATATGCCCAAAGCGATACGAATTGACAAACGGTATCATTTCAGTTTAGACTCAGAAGCTATTTCGGTCGGTTATTGTCTGACCGCCTTAAACGAAGATATCAATGATGTCCGCTTTGCGGTTGAGTGCAATTTTAATTTTCAGGCGGGGCATGCCGATGACCGGTACATTCTTTTTAATGGCAAAAAAATCGGTGATGGTTATCTTGATGCCACCGTCGTGCAGCCGGAAAACCATAGCATTATTATGCAGGATGATTGGCGAAATTTCGCCATTGCAATGATGGTTGACAAAACGGCCGACGTCTGGCAGGGGCCGATTTTTACCGTTTCGCTTTCGGAGAGCGGCTTTGAAAAGGTGTATCAGGGAACATCGTTAACTCATCTGTTTGAACTGCAATTGAAAAAGGGTGAGCCGTTCGAGATAAGTTTCTTATTTTTTGCCGGCAAACCGGAGACAATGCCTAACAGATTTCATATTGGCGAAAATCAAATAGTTACCGCCGGGCAGTAAAACCTCTATAATCTGAATTCGGCTTTAAAAACTTTCAAAATTTCTTCCGCAATCAAATAATGTCCCTTCAAGGTCGGGTGACAGTGATCGGTAAAAAGTTTCTCTCCACCCTGGTCTCTGAATATAGCCGGCAGGTTTATTATGGTTACATTATCATATTTCGCTAATTCGTCTATCTGCTGCAAATATTCGCTTTTAATGCGTAACGAAAAATAATCATACTGCAAGGCCGAATCAAGATAAGTAAAAGCCGCCGAGGATGAATCGTTAAGAATTTTGATCCCCTTTTCCGACTGTGAAATTAGATTAATGCCGATATTATATAGATACGGCGCGCCGGAAGATAGAATAATAATGCTGCTGTCTTCCTCATATTCTTTTTGAAATAGCGCCCGGGCAGCTCTAAAACTATAATCGGCCTCAAAGTACTGGCCGCTTTTCCAGAAAGAAACACCCATATTGTTATACAATAAATGATTTTTCTTGTCTTCTAATAGTTCTGCAGAATAATATTCTATCGCCTCTTCATTGGTCATTGAATCTTGATAAGCCGATTTATAGACCGCGTCGGTGAAGATATCGCCGCTTCCATAAAGTTCACGGAATCGATCTTTATCAATACAGTATTTTATTTCTCGCCCAATAATATTGGCCATTCGTTGTGGGAAGATTAATTGCCCATCGTCACCCGACAGATGTGTGAAAACCTTAAATTGCAGTCCGGCCGGCCAGAGATACGGCACCGGCGGTTTGAGAATAATAAGCGGGCATTCGTGCTCCCGGCATTGTTCGGCGATATCGGCCAGATTCTCGCCGTATTGATTGATTGTAACCCTGACTTTTAATGGTCTGGTTGAATCATCATATTTTTCAACTTCCATTCTGGATGTAATGATGTTTTGTAAGACCCGATAAAAAGCAAATGAAGATAAAAATCGGCGATGTTCTTTCAAAATCTGTCTGTCCAGAATCTCCCGGTCGGTATAATATCCGGAAACCGAGGCATCGTTGTTGCCGCAGTACAAAATTATTATATCAGGCTCGTACATCCAGCCTTTTAGCTCCAGAAATCTCTTAATCTGTTCGCTGGTATAACCTGAAACGGCTCCATTGATTATTTCGAAATTGCGTTTCCCGATGTACTGGTTTTTAAGCAGATATTCCAGGATGGCATCGAAAACATGATCACGCGTTTTCAAACCGAGTCCAACCGGCGATGAATCCCCCAGAATAAGTATTCGGACCGTTTCGTCTTGTTTCTCTCTGGGGATTTCTCGACCGAGGATACCATCGGAATTAGTCCGAATAAGTCTGTTGGCCAGATTCGGTCTGAAGCGCCATAAAAGGTCGGGATCGGATTGGTGCCAGTCAAAATATGAACTAAAAAACTCGGTCTGCCAGCCCCGCTCTTTATTACCATTTTCTGAAGATTTGGAAAGCGAAAATTCAAACAGGCGAGTTGACATTTCCAGCAGAACCAAAAACAGCAGAAAGGTCAAAATTGAGAATAACAATTTCTTTGACATGAATGTAATTTATAAAATTTGAATTTCGCCCACAAACATTAAATTTAATATTCATCCGGTTTACAACTTGCAAATTATTCGATACCTTTTTATATTTAATATTATTTTGATTCCGGGAGATGCAAAAATGAAAAAATCAGTGCATATTCTTCTATTATTGATAATTATTGCTTCAATATTTTTCATTCGATGTGATTGTTGTATCAACTGTCCCAGTGGTGAAATTGATTTCATAATGTTGGAGCCGGAAGAGGGTGAAATTATTTATACATCAACAACAACTTTGAAATGGAAAACACTTTTTATTCATACTACAAGGAATGAACAACAATCGGTATATTTATGGAGAGATTCCGGTGGTATTGCCTTTTGGAGCGATTTTGCGGTAGAAAAAGATGACAGCGCGCTGGAGGTCGGGCCCCTGAAACCATCAACAATTTATGGTTGGTATATTTCTGCCGGGGCAGGTATGTATGATAATCATTATGAAGTATATGCAAATGCGGATTCGGAAACCAGAACCTTTACTACCGCGGCTGAATTATGGGAATCAGGACATATTTATTCACCAACTCCAGATAGTGGAGCAGTTGGAGTAAGTGTTAATCCGAATTTTGCCTGGGAGGTTTATAATCCTGATTTACTCGGTTATGATTTTGATATTTATCTCGGAACAACAACCGATCCGCCGCTTCTAGCCCATGAACTTGCTGGACCATATTATAATTTATTGAGTGACACGCTGGAATATTCAACCATGTATTATTGGCGGGTAGAAGCGTATTATGATACTGATACAATCGAGGGTCCCTTATGGGAATTTACTACCGATTATCCCATTGAAGACGATATTTTTGCTCTTTTTGAGATTGATGTTCTGCAATCGCCATCCGGGTATCATGTCGAGGAAGAATTTTGGGCCAGATTAGACACCGGATTGGCATTAAATACGCCGATCGAACCGCTGCTGGCCGATTCTGTTTTATTCGAGGGGATTAAACTGGATTGGATTGTCGATAGTCAACATTACAGCCATTTTGTTTTATCCGAACCGGTTATTAAAAACGGTTTGCCGAATAATATTAGAGTTTATGGAAATAGTTTGGTACCAAATCTGAATACAAGCGTAACTTTCCCGGCCTGCACGCTTGGTATCATTTCGCCGGAATCATTTGATATGGTGCCTATTACCGGATTTGAAGTAACCTGGGATGACGGTGACTGCGACGGTACTATCTGGCTGACCTTAACGGATGGATCCAATTCAACCGGAGTATCAAAAGAGGTGGTTAATGATGGTCTCGATTCATTGACAGCCGCCAACCTGGCGCCTCTGGGCGGTCAAACCGGGAGTTATGATTTATATTTGATAAAGCTAGTTGAAGAAAATATAAATGTGCCCGGATATAAACCCGAAAGTATAATTCGTTCCCGTGTAATTAACAGAATGCCTCAGATAAACATAACCAGCAAATAGAATTCTTGGATAAGAATATTACTCCGGCAGATTGAATAAATTATTAATGTCAGCAATGTTATAAAATCTGACTTGTTTTTATTCTAAGAACACTTTATATTATTCTTGTTAATGTCATATTATCAGGGAGGAGAAAATGAGAAAATCACTCCACGCCCTGCTTCTACTTGTATTAATTGCTTCATTGCTTTTTATTAAATGTGATTGCTGTATAAGTTGTCCGACAGGACATATGAACATAAATCGCATATCACCGGAAAACGGTGCTATCGTATATACTGATAGAGTCACACTAAGATGGCGCACTGATTATGAAAGTCTAATTGCTTTTACCGTAGCTATTCACGGCAATGATATCTATGACGTTACCGGAGAATCATATTTTGCAGCAGGTATAACCGAAGACGATAGCGCCTATGTTTTATATCCTTTGGAGCCAGCAACAACTTATGTATGGGGCTTTGAAGGCACATGCGGATATTGGGAGGATCATTACGCCACGCCAGATATAATCGGTACAGATCTCTGGTCATTTACTACTGCCGATGTTTTATGGGAACCGGGATACATGCATTCGCCGACACCGGACAGTGGAGCAATTGACATAAGTGTTAATCCCAGCTTTGACTGGGAGGTTTATAATCCTGATTTGACCCCTTATGACTTCGATATATATCTGGGAACGACGACCTACCCACCGCTTCTGGTTTCGGAACTCGGAGGACCAGGTTATGATTTGTTGAGCAGTACCCTGGATTATGAAACCCTGTATTACTGGCGGGTGGAAGCATACTACGAAACCGATACTGTTTCCGGCCCATTATGGGAGTTCACGACAATTGGTTCGAGCGATCTCAATGTCTTTGCCTTATTTGAAATTGATGCCCAATTGATACCATCGGGATACCATATTATGGAGGAAGTTCGTGCCCGATTTGATAATGAATTGGCAATAGATGCTTCTATTGACCCTATCCCGGCCGATTCGGTTTTCATTGGCGGAACAAGATTAAACTGGAACGCCGGTATTCAAAACTATAGCTATACCGAATGGTCATTTCCCTTTATTAACAATGGCGGGCGAGTCGATATAGAAGTCTATGGAAATAGCGAGGTACCTGCTCTTAATACAAATATTAATTTTCCCGCTTGTACATTAAGTATCACTTCTCCGGAAACATTTGGAATAGTATCACTTTCAGGTTTTGATGTAACATGGACAACCAGTCTCTGCGACGGAACAATCTGGCTTACCATACTGGATGGAACCGATTCAACCGGTGTCTGGGTCGAAACAGAAAATGACGGCAATTATACAATGACTGCATCCGACCTGACGCCGCTGAGCGGACAGACCGGGGTATATAATATTGCGATTGTCAGAATAGAGGAGGAAAATATATCCTCACCTGGTTATAGACCACAGAGTTTAATAAGATCACGTGCATTCGTAATTGTGGAACAGGTAAATTTCCACAGCAAGTAGCTATTTAAAAAAGAAAGATTGTCCCGGCCGAAAGAGTAAATGAGCCAAGTTTCTCTTTGTATTCAAAATCTTTTGGCCAGTCATTGGGAATAGGCAAACCAAGTTCAAACGCAATAGATACTCTATCCGATATCGGCCGGCTGTATTCAAGAGTGGGCATCAGAAGAGCCAGCACCTCATCGGCGGCAATTATAATACCATATGTCAGATCAAAATTCAAACGGCCGAAATTATATGATTTTTCCACATACCCGCCTCCGGCAAAAATGACACCCTCGTTTGGAACATTGCCGGTTACCTCAAATTTGTTATATGAAGTATTCAGGACAAATCCGAATTGATTCGTGAATTGCGTTCTTAATTTCAATCCCAGACCAAAAGCAGTTTTATTTTCTACCGCACTTGGCTGAGATCGTGTTTCCCAGAGATCGCTCGGGAAAAACAGGTTAAGATAAGGCTTAACCTCGATTTTACGTTGTGGGAAATCGTAGGCATTGACCGATGTAATAAATATCCCGATAATCAGTAATAGTAATAATATAATTTTCGATAACTTACACATCTTACTCTCCGATATTTTGGTTTGCTTTTTTGCGAATTAAATTCACAAATACAATTTTTTATGATAAAACAAAATAATCTATTTTAATTTTTGAGTCAATATATATACCCCGGAATTATTAATATAAACGGGACGGTTTGATTTTGAAAACTCGATTAATTTAAATCCCAGAAGAATCAATTTATAAATTCCTGTTTCCACAGGCGGAAAAATTTCGTATCTTATCTGACAGTATGATTGAATTTCCGGAAGATTTTATACGCATTCTCAAGAGTGCCAAAAAAGTAGCCGTTCTAACAGGCGCCGGAATATCGGCGGAATCGGGCGTGCCGACTTTCAGGGGCAAAGACGGTATCTGGAAAAAATTCCGTGCTGAGGAGCTGGCGACCGTTGATGCTTTTATGAGCAATCCGAAACTGGTCTGGGACTGGTATTTGTGGCGACGGCAATTAATGAGTGAGGTGGGGCCCAATCCGGCCCATAAGGCACTGGCGGAGATGGAAAAACTATACGACGATTTCTCCCTGATTACGCAGAACGTTGACGGGCTTCATAGAATGGCCGGATCGGAAAAAATATATGAGGTTCATGGCAATATCTCACTTAATAAATGCCTGGACTGCTCCAGACCATATGAGGGTGAAATCAATCTTGACGGCGGCGAATTGCCGCAGTGCGAATGCGGCGGAAAAATACGGCCCGACGTGGTCTGGTTTGGCGAGATGCTTCCGGCCGATGTCATCAGTAGCGCTTTTGCCGCCTCGGAGCGGGCCGAGCTGTTTTTCTCGATTGGAACCTCGGCGCTGATTCATCCGGCCGCATCGCTGCCGGTAACGGCCAAGCAGTGCGGAGCCTATTTGGCTGAGGTCAATCTTGACCCGACACCGCTTTCAGGATACGCCGACTATGCCATTCATGGTCCAGCCGGCGAAATTATGCCGGAGATTGTCGAAAAAATTAGGGAACTAAAAGAAAAGTAGAAGTGAACGGCAAAAACAAAATTTCCCCCGACAAAATTATCAAAATCGGCGAAAAATTATTTAATTCGATGTCCGACTGCCAGCTTTGCCCGATGGAGTGCAGGGTGAATCGTCTGGAGGGTGAGTTCGGTGAGTGCAATTCGGGCGCCAAAGCTGGTATCGCCAGTTTTAACCTCCATTTTGGCGAGGAACCGCCGATTTCCTGCGGCGGCGGCTCCGGAACGATATTTTTGTCAAACTGCTCACTATCCTGCAAATACTGCCAGAACTACCCTATCTCACAGTATGGCAACGGCTCTGAGGTTTCCGACGATGAACTGGCTCAAATGATGCTGAATCTTCAGAAGCGCGGGGCCGAGAATATCAATTTTGTGACTCCGGATCATATGTTGCCGATGATTCTCAAAGCGCTGGGCCGGGCCAAAATCGAGGGGCTTGATATTCCGATTGTATATAATTGCTCGGGATATGCAAAAGATGAGATTTTAGGGTATCTTAATGGTATAATAGATGTGTATCTTGTGGATATGCGATATAATGATGATAAAATTGCCAAGAAATATTCAGGTTGTGATAATTATGTGGTCACTAACCGGGCAGCCATAAAAGAGATGTTTGCTCAGGCCGGAAATTTGAAATTAAATAAAAACGGTCGGGCCGAATCGGGCGTGATAATCAGGCATCTGGTTTTGCCCGGTCGGCTTTCCGGTTCCGACGGGATATTTGATTTTTTGGCCAACGAAGTATCAGATGAGATTTATGTTTCGCTGATGAGTCAGTATTTTCCGGCATATAAAGCGTTAGATGACGAGATTATAAAAAGACGCTTGAACTCCGATGAATTTCAACAGGCTGTTGACGCTTTCCATGAAGCAGGCTTAAAGAATGGATATATTCAAAATTATACTTATGAATCGGTTTAATAAAATAATCGCGCTCCTGTTGCTGATGGCTCTTTTTTCAGGATGCGTTTATTACAATACTTTTTATCATGCCCGAAAAGCTTTCAATGAAGCCGAAGCAAAAAGAAAAGAAAGAAAAGGGAAAAGTTCGTTAATCGATAAAGGTTCCTACAACAAGGCCATTGAAAAATCTGATAAAGTTTTGGAAAAATATCCCAATTCCAAATGGTACGATGATGCGTTGTATGTTAATGGGATCTCGCATTATTACACCAAAAATTATAATCGTGCCGAAAAGCGATTTCGTGAACTGTTAGCCGAATTTCCCGAATTTAAAGATATTAAGGGAGTCCGAATCTATCTGGCCAAAACGAAACTGAAATTGGGTGATGAGGCCGAAGCTATGACTCTCTTTGAGAAAATGTTTGCCGAAAGTGTGGAAAAAACGGTAAAAGGCGATGCCGCCATGTCTCTGGGAGAATATTATTTTGAAAATAAGGATTACGAAACCTCTCGAAAATATTTTCAATCGATAGTTGATTCTCTTGGCGATGAAAAGGATAAGCTCGCTGCTCAAAAGTATATCGCTGACGGCTATTTCACCAGATTTAAATATAAGGATGCCCTGGACAATTATTTAAAGATTCTTGCGCTGGAATCGGGTTTGGATGAAGAATACCAGGCAACTTTCCGGGCCGGCGAATGCAGTTACTTCCTAAATGATATTGAAAAGGGAATGGATTACTTTTATCAGTTGGCCGAAAATCCCGACTATTATGATTCGCTGGGTCAGGTAAAACTCCAGTTGGCTTTGGGCCACGAATTGGACGGTGATATTCTTCTGGCCGAGGCGATTTATCAGGAAGTGTCTATCGAGAGCTCCGGTAATGCCGCCGGTGCGACCGCCAATTATAATCTTGGGCTTATTTATCAATTTGATTATGAGGATTATAAAATGGCCAAGAGTTATTATGACAAAGCCAAAAACCGTAAAGTTGAAGAGAGCATTTATAAGGATGCCCTGCAGCGATCATCCGATATTGGAAAGTTGGAGCAATTTTTGAATAGATATGTTTTGGATACGTCGTCAACCCGGGAAGAAATAGACAGCGCCGCGGCTACTCAATATCTTCTGGGCGAGTTGTATTTTTTCCAGCTCGATAAACCCGACTCTGCCTATCAGGAGTTTGAATACATAATTAAAAATTTTCCGGAATCATATCTGGCTCCCCAGGCACTGATAGCGATGGCGACACTCCAGCGCGATTACTATAATGACACCCTGGCTTTTGATTCTACACTCCGGATAGTTCTAAGGGATTATATCCGTTCCGATTTTGCCCCGGAAGCGATTGATCTCCTGGGGTTGGCGGGAACGGCGATTGATACCGGTTATGCCAGATATTATTATCATAAGGCCGAACAGTTTGCTTTTGAGGAGGGCAATATTGACTCGGCCAATCATTACTTCAACTTTATAGCCGATAGTTTTCCAGAGTCAAATTTAAATATACAGGCAAAATATGCTTCGATCTGGATAAATGAAGAGTTTGCCAGTCCGGGAGATTCATCGCTTTATTACACTTATGTCGATTTTGTTGATTCCTTCCCCAACACCGTATACGGGAAAGAGGCTGACCAAAAACTGCTGATGCACGAAGGCAAGGTAAAGAAACCGATTGATCAGGCCCTTGATGAAGAAGCCTATGATGAAATCGATAACGGTATACCGGTGGTCGATACCAGTGTCGCGCCTGTTTCACCCCTGGATGATAACCGGGTTATGTATCAGGAGGATAGAAATTATATTGATCCGGACGGAAATACAATACGCGAAACTGAACAGAGGCCGATTCGAGTTGACCGCGAGTTTCGATATCCGCCCTCGGCTTATATAACCAATTTCTACGGTAATTTGGTTTTTCAAATCAAAATAAATGCTTTTGGTGAAATTGATGATCAGCGGTTAATGAATCCAACCGAATCGCCGGAATTGAATAAAGAAGCCGAGGAGGTTGTCAAAGCTTCCCGTTTTGATACCGGCTGGATGGAACCGGAGGAGTATGATACGTGGTTTGTGTACAAATTCCTTGTTGAGCGACCGCAGGGAATAAGATGAGTAAAATTGTTGTAGAGAACATCTCGGTTGTAAAAAAGAAAAATCTGGCTCCGGGGTATTTTACAATAAACATGGCTCCGTTTTCCAAAATAAAATCAATTCGCCCGGGTCAGTTTGTTCACCTGCAAATTCCTAATAGCAGCATATTTTTCAGACGTGCATTTTCGGTTTATTCTGTTAATGTCGAAGAAAGATCTTTTGAAATTCTGTTCAAAGTAGTTGGCCGGGGAACTTCGGCAATGGCTTCAATTAAAAAGGGCGATAAACTTGGCGTTCTCGGGCCGCTTGGCAACAGTTTCAGAGAACCAAAACGAAACGGACTGGTCGGATTAACGGCCGGCGGTATAGGTGTCCCCCCGATTTATTATTTTGCCAAACATCTGATTGAAAAAGGTCACGATCCCAAAAAACTATTTTTCTTCTACGGCGGTCGGGGGCGCTCCGATTTGGTGGAACTGGCTCTCATAAAAAAGCTTAGTCTGAATTTAATTTTGGTTACCGAAGACGGCTCTTTAGGAATCAAAGGCCTGGTGACTTCGGCTTTGGAAGATTGGATTTCTCAAAACAATGGCGACAAGGTCATATATGCTTGCGGACCGGAAGGGATGTTAAAGGCGTTTGATCAATTGGCCATGAAGTATAAAATTCCGGGGCAAATGTCTTTGGAGGCGCCGATGCCGTGCGGCATTGGTATCTGTTTGGGTTGTATCAAACCGTTACGAACCGGCGGTTATACCAGAGTTTGTCGGGAAGGGCCGATTTATAATATAGGAGAGATTATTTTATGAAACCGGATCTTTCGGTTGAAATAGCCGGCGTCTCTTTTAAAAATCCAATATTGACCGCATCGGGAACCTGCGGCTACGGCGAAGAACTGGCTGATATTTTTAATCTGTCACATCTGGGCGGCATTGTAACCAAGACGATCACTCTGAAACCGCGTGATGGTCATCCTCCGCCGCGCACTGCTGAAGTCAGTTCCGGTATGCTTAATGCTATCGGTCTGGCCAATGTCGGCGTCGATAAATTCGTTGAGGAAAAACTGGCTTATCTTGAAAAGTTTGATACCCGAGTAATTGTTAATGTTGCCGGAACCCGTATGAGTGATTATGTCAATCTTTGCGCCCGACTGGATGATTGTCCCCGAGCCGATATGGTCGAATTGAATTTCTCCTGTCCCAATGTTGATGCCGGTATGGAAATTGCCTCCGATGCAAATCTGGCCGAAGATACGGTTTCAGAAGTTAAAAAGGTATTCTCCCGACCGGTTGTCGCCAAGCTTTCGCCAAATGTTACCGATATTGCCGAGATTGCCAAGGCCTGTGAAAACGGCGGAGCCGATGTGGTGTCGTTGATTAATACCCTGGTTGGGATGGCAGTCGATATTGAATCATTTCGCCCCCGATTGACCAACAATACCGGCGGTCTCTCCGGACCGGCCATAAAACCGGTCGCGCTGGCCTCGGTATTTAAAGTTTATAATACCGTCAAAATTCCAATTATCGGGATTGGCGGTATATCGGATTTCAGAGATGTTATCGAATTTTTCCTCTGCGGGGCATCGGCCGTACAGATTGGTACGGCTTTATTTGTTGAGCCGGACGCACCGCTAAAAATTGTAAAACGGCTAAAAAAGTACATGTCAAAAAATAAAATGGAATCAATAAGAGATTTAACCGGTCAGGTGAGGATATATAAATGAGCGCTGTTGGCGAACTAAAAGAGATACAAGAAAAAAATAATTCAATGATTTGTGTCGGGCTTGATCTCGACAGGAAAAGGATTCCCTCGGAATATTCATCAAGTATAAAAGGGATGTATGACTTTGCCGTAAAGATAATCGAGGCCACCTGCGATATAGTGGCCGCCTATAAACCGAATCTTGCCTTTTTTATGGAATTGGGACCGGAGGGATTGTCCTTGCTTGAAGAGATTGTAAAAAAGATTCCCGATGATGTCAGAGTTATTCTCGATGGCAAGATGGGCGATATCGGTAGCACCGCCGTGCATTATGCCGCGGCCGTTTTTGAGCGGTACAAAGCCGATTGGGTTACGCTGAATCCTTATATGGGGTACGATGCTATCAGGCCATTTTTGGATTATCAGGGTAAAGGAGCCTTTATTCTATGTCTGACATCAAATCCGGGCAGTCGTGAATTTCAATTTATGCATGTTGTTAACAAGCCGATCTATATGTACGTCGCCGAAAAGGTAGCTTATTGGGATAAGGAACAAAATCTTGGATTGGTGGTCGGGGCGACTCATCCGGAACAGTTGGCCGATATCCGTAAGGCGGCCAATGATTGTCCAATACTCATTCCGGGTGTGGGAGCTCAGGGCGGTAATCTGGAGGTCGCCGCCCGGGCCGGGACTGATGATTTCAAAAAGCTGGCCTTGATAAATGTATCCCGTTCAATTCTGTACGCCTCCGGCAGCAATGAAGATTTTGACAAGGCGGCCCGAGTCGAGGTCCAAAGGTTAAATTCAATCATCGATGATATCCGAAAAAATGTCGAGCAGGAGAAAAAGGACAGCCGCACCGATTATAAAAGGGAATCCTGATTTTCATTAATAAATGCCACGGAAAGCCGATTAGAATCTTAAGGAGGAGACATTATGAAAAAGCCATTTTTATTGCTTATTATTATATTTGTAGTGCCGACTATGGCTTTTGCAGGTATCGGTGCCAAATTCGGATTTTCCAAAGACGCCAAAAGTGATATATACGATAAAGGTATGACCTTGATTGGAGTCGATTACAGATTTACGGCTCTGCCGGCTATAGATATAATAGGAACTTTTGAATATTCCTGGAAAAAGTATAAATCGGACGATGGCGTTCCAATTGAGGGAACAAAACATTTTTTGACTTTTAATGCTTCAATCGTTAAACCGTTTGAATTATCTCTATTGAAACCATACGCCGGATTAGGTTTCGGGATGCATGCTATAGGCGGTACAATTAGCGCCTTTGGGCTGACGGGCGGATCCGGTGTTTATGGAACCGGTTTTCATTTTATTGGCGGTATTAGGATTGCACCTCCGGCCGCGCCAATATCAGTTTATGGAGAATACCGTCATTATTGGACCAATTTTGAGGACGGCAACGGGCGGTATTTTACACTTGCGGCCGGCGTTATGCTTGGTTTCTGATAGATAAAAGTAATTCAATATCTTAGACGCCCGTTTTCGACGGGCGTTTTTTATTATGTGATTGATTTTTCCGGATGATTTTCGGTATATTGGATTATCGTTAATTTCTAATAAAGATTTTTGGAGGAATTTTGACAAAAAGTTATAGTTATTCAAAAATAGGCCAATTCCGAAACTGCCCCCGCCAGTACAAGTTTAATTATATTGAAAAAGCGACCGTTGAAAAACCGGTAAGTGTCGAGATATTTCTTGGTTCGGCCGTGCATCGTGCCCTTGAAAAACTGTACAAATTTAAAGTAAACGGCAGAATTCAACCGGTAGAAGAGATGCTGGCCGATTATCACAAGGACTGGGAAGGACCGGACCGGGACAGGATAAAAGTCACCAAAGAACATATGGGAATCGATGATTTTATCAACATTGGCGCCAAGGCTCTGAAAAAATATTATCAGATGTATCATCCGTTTGATGAGGGCGAAATTATCGGGCTGGAAAAAAATGCCAGTTTTCCGCTTGATCCGGCCA
>CBFCZE010000034.1:0-23884 GCA_965602655.1 uncultured bacterium | reverse complement strand
GTTTGATCTGGGACAAAAATTAAGTACCGAGGGAATCAATGTGCTGGTATTTAATTATCGTGGGACATGGAAAAGCGAGGGAGTATATTTGCCGTCCACGTCGCTTGAAGATATCAATTCGGCAATTAAATTCCTTAAATCATCTCAGACAGCGGCGACCTTTTCTATTGACACGACAAGGCTTTATATCGTTGGCTATAGCTATGGAGGCGGTATGGCGCTTCTTGGTTCACTTTTTGACGATAATATAAAAAAAGTCGTGTCAATCGCAGGGGGTAGCCTTAAGGTTGTCGCGGATAATATTGAAAAAAGCGATGAGTATCGCCAGATGCATCGCCAATATCTTGATGATTGTATGGCGGATTCCAATGCCGTTAGAGGTCTTGGCGGAAAGGAATCTCATGAATGGTTACTGCCGAGAAAAGACAAATTCGATATAGTACAACATGCTGAAAAACTTTCGGCCAAAAAAGTTTTGTTGATTGGAGGCTGGAGAGATTATGCTATTCCATTGGAAGAGCATATCCTTCCATTGTTTCGCGCTATTCAAAGGTTTTCAATGATGGATGTGAAGATTCAGGTGTATGATTGCAATCATTCATTTGAAGGTTTTAGAGAGCACCTGGCCGATGATATTGTGAGCTGGTTAAGGGAATAAAGGATTTCAACCTGTCCGCTCACCTTGAGCGTCTACTCAATAAGGTTATTTTTCTGAAAAACGTATTATAACATCGGGGACAGGGCGGAAGTCTGTCTTTGACAATATCGAGATACAATCTTTTGCCGCATCGGGTACATAAATAGAACCCGACACCCGGTTTTTGCCCTGTTCTGTGACTCATATTGTGCCTTTTCAACCTTTCATTTGATTTATGTAACTATCAGGATTTTATCATCACTATTTTGGAGCTCATTAAAAACATCTTGAGTGTTTTCTGTCGTAATTCCAATACAACCGAGAGTGCCCGGTACATTGCCGTCGGGGTGGATACCGAAACCGGAACGGTCGGTTTCAAAGAGTGGTGTTAGCCGACACCACCAGGCAAAACCTATTTTGTCACGATAAGGGTTATATTTTGCCGCCGCTGAATTAATTTCGACCGGCTCATTAATAGCATATTGCCCCATAGGTAATTTCCCTTTTCCATAAGGTCCGCTGACTGCCGGCCAAAAATGATTATCGGGGGAAATCAATCGATTATTTTTAAATTCCCAGGGCATATATATCGGTTGAATTCAAATCAACTGCGACTTGATGGCGATTTTGTATTTGAAGTGCTGTCGCGTCGCCGTGCCCGGCAGAAAAAGGCTTTGTGGGTGGTGGACGTCCCCGTCCGCCGCCCAATAATCAAATTCCCTATCAAACCAACGTTATTTATACACTCCCCGATTGTATGAGCTATGATTAAGAGAATAATGAAATTTACCAAATAACCCATTGAGAGAGAAACCGAATCAACATCAAGTTGATAGTCTAAAACCTAAAAATGACGGAACAAACCCATTTCGTTGGACTAATATGTAACAGAACAACTTACAAGGAATTCTTGGATTCCCGCCTGCGCGGGAATGACGTCGATTGTGCTGTCGGGTGCAAAAAACACCCGACAGAAAAAGCAGATAAGGTTCTGAGTGAGACAAAGTCGAATGAAAATCCCGGCAACAGTTGCCTGGCACAGATGAATTATATAAACTTGACTTATGGTTGAATTGCAGACATATTCTAAAATTAATCCTCTTTGGGATTTGGAATTAAACCTATTGTAGTTTGGTTTGTATTATAGAATAGATTCTGAAACAAAGGATTTGATATGTCATATAATTTTGCACTAACCGGCGCGGCCGGATATGTTGCCCCCCGTCATTTAAAAGCGATTAAAGATACTGGCAATGAACTTATCTGTGCTGTTGACCCGAATGATTCGGTGGGGATTCTGGACAGCTATTTTAAAAATGCCTGGTTTTTCACTGAATTTGAACGGTTTGACCGCCATATCGAAAAACTCCGCCGATCAAATAAGGACAACCGGATTCAATATCTTTCGATCTGCTCGCCGAATTATCTTCATGACGCACATGCCCGGTTTGCATTAAGGGTCGGGGCTGATGCCATCTGCGAAAAACCGCTGGTACTCAATCCGTGGAACATCGACGCCCTTCAGGAGCTTGAGCAGGAGTTCGGGCAGAGAGTCTTTACCGTATTGCAGCTGCGGGTACACCCGACACTGATAGCGTTAAAAGAAAAGTTTGAAAAAGAAAAATCAAAAACCAAAAAAGAGATAAATCTGACCTATATCACCTCGCGCGGCGCCTGGTATCTGGTGTCATGGAAAGGGCAACTTGATCGCTCCGGCGGACTGGCGACAAATATCGGTATTCATTTCTTTGACCTTCTTATCTGGTTGTTTGGCGACGTTCAAAAAAGCGAGGTGCATATTTCCGAACCGAAAAAAACCGGCGGATTCCTCGAACTTCAAAACGCCCGGGTTAAATGGTTATTATCGGTTGACCGCAACGATTTGCCCAAAGAGGCAATCGATGACGGCAAACCGACCTTTCGATCGATTACAGTCGATGGCGAAGAGATTGAGTTTTCGGGTGGATTTGGCGATTTGCACACCGTTATTTATCAGGAGACTCTGGCCGGACGAGGTTTTGGACTTGATGACGCCCGGGCCTCAATAATGCTGGCTCATGATATCAGAAATGCCAGACCGGTTGGAATCAAAGATGAGGCTCATCCGTTCCTGCTGAAGAATAGATAATTGGGGAATATCTTATGCAAAACAGTATGATCTGGTTTGACCGGGAATTTGAATTTTCCCTGCCGCCGGAAATGTTTGCAATTGTAATCGAAAGACTTCGCGGTACACCGGCCCGGCTTGAAGAAAAAATTGCCGACGTCCCGAAAGAGGCGCTTACAAAAAGCGAGAGCGAGAAGTGGTCGATTCTGGAAAATATCGGGCATCTGTTGATTACAATGGAACTCTGGGAGCGCCGAATTGTCGATTTCAAAAACAGAGCCAAAGAGCTTTATCCGGCCGATCTAAACAATACCAAAACCAAAGAAACAAATTTCAATGATCAATCGCTTGACGATATGGTAAAGGAATTCCGGACCAGACAGGAAAATCTGGTCAGAGAATTTGAAAGCTTCTCCGAAGAAGATGCCGGATTAACCGCGCATCATCCGCGATTAAACAAACCGATGCGACTGATCGATCTGGCCTTTTTTATTGCCGAACATGACGATCATCATCTCGCCATCATCAACGATTTGATTCGCAAATATATTTAAGAGACAAATTATCCAAACGGTTTATCCCGTCCAATGGCCCGCCGCATTACCGTTATTTGTCCGGCATGATAATATTCATGTCTGCAAAATGCGGGAATACCTTCCGACGAGGTCGTTTTCCAATCTTCGCCCAATTCAACCTCATTCTCCAGATTCTCGGCAGGTATATTGTCCAAAGTGGAAAGAGTCTGATCATAAAGCCCATATAGTTTTTCCTTCAATTCTCCCATAGACGGATAAATAGAAGCGTTATCGTACAGCTTTGACCCATAACCAAATAATTTGGCCCACTCATCCGAAACGTCTGCGTTTTCTCCAAGCAATTTTAACACAAATCGGGCAGAATCAATAAGATGCCCGGTCTGCCATCGGATATGATTGCAGAATTGGTAATCATGACGCATCGATTCCTCTTCGCTGATATCATCAATCAGTTTTTTTATCGTGTCATGATTAGACTGCAGCATCTGTTTTAGGCTTTCTTTTTTATCCATAAAACCTCCATTTTGATATTCAATAATCTGTTATTATATATGTAACCAGATTGGTTGCGGTTTCAAAAAGTTTACTTATCTTATATAAAAAATAATAAGAGGAATTATTATGCTGATAACCACCACTCCAAATTTGGAAGGTAAAAAAATCACCAAATATCACGGGCTTGTCAGCGGTGAGGCGATTTTGGGAGCCAATATTTTTAAGGATATTTTTGCCAGTATCACCGATATTGTCGGCGGACGTTCCGGCGCATATGAAAAAGAGCTTCGCGGGGCCAAAGATATAGCTATTAAGGAAATGAGTGAACAGGCAGAGCAGCTTGGCGCCAATGCCATAGTCGGGGTTGACCTTGATTATGAAACTATCAGCGCCGGAGGGAGCGGGGGAATGCTGATGGTTTCGGCCAGCGGTACAGCTGTGAATTATGGATAGCTTACTTTTGTAATCTCTGCAGAAATTAATAGAAAAACTCAATGAATAAGCTGTCACATATAATTAGACTCGCCTGGGCGTATAAAATCAGGAAAGCAACAAAGTTGCCGTATCCACCCTATCAATACACAATTGAGCCGACCAATGTATGTAATTACAAGTGCGATTTTTGTCCTCAAAGTGATCCGGAGCATCATAATCGCCGATCAACCGGACAATTGACAGGAGAGAATTTTAAACTTTTTCTGGAAAAGCGTCGGGCGGTAAAACCGGGCAATAATAACATTAATTTTACGCTTGACGGTGAGCCGTTTCTTAATAAGAATTTTATTAAATTTATCGAGCTGGCGGCAAAGGCTGGGTTGTTTTCCGTATTTGCGTCAAACGGAAGTTTGATTAATTCCGAAAAGGCAGATTTATTGGCCAAAGCCGGACCGCTTCGTGTCTCAATAGACATGGCCTCGGATAAAAATATATTTGAAATTATCCGCAGCAAAAAAGATAATTATGAGAAACTGCTGGAGAATCTTCGGTATCTGATAAAAAAGGCCGGGGAAAATGAGAATGTTAACCTTGAGATAAATGATATCACCACCTTTGCCGGAGTGGACACGGAAGAATCAATAGAAAAACTCAAAAAACTGTTTCCCAAAGATGTTCCGTCCCGGGTTAAATTCAGGACGCGTCTGTTTCATAATTTCTGCGGTCATCTGAATTTTATTGAAAAGCAGAAAAGGTATCGTTTATGTCCATACCCCTGGACACAAATGGCTGTTACATATTCTGGCGACTGCGTTCCCTGCTGTCGTGATACATCGGCTCGATCGATTCTCGGCAACGTTTTTGAAGATGATATAATGACAGTCTGGAATGGATCGAAATACCGGCAGTTCAGACAAAATTTGCTTGACAAAAAACCTGAACTAAATGCCGCCTGCAAAGATTGTGATCTGCCATATAGCGGCGGCGGCTCGAAATGGAAACCGGGGTATATTTATCGTTCGCTTTTAAGACGATAACAGATTTGTTTTTAATTTTACTTTTTTCTTGAATTTTGACATGAAATCTCCTTATTTTTAAAATATGTTAAAAAGTATCTTTAAACTTCTGCGGCCGCAGCAATGGATAAAAAACGGGGTAGTTCTGGCCGGTCTTATTTTTTCCGGCCAGGGCACCAATCCTGCTTTTCAATATATATCGTTTTTAACATTGGCCGCTTTTTGTCTTTTGTCGTCGTCGGTATATACGTTTAATGATATGGTCGATATAAATCTAGATCGGCAACATCCACTGAAAAAAAACCGACCATTAGCCGCTGGCGAAATTTCTATATCAACGGCCGGCATTATAGGATTGATTCTGGTCCTGGGCGGTTTAATACTGACTTATTATATTGGGACGGGTTTGTTTATTGTGGCTCTTACGTATTTGGTATTGAATATCTTTTACACCTTCGTATTAAAGAATATTGTCATTATCGATGTTATGTCGATTGCGGCCGGTTTTGTACTAAGGGCGCTGGCGGGTGCGGTGGCAATCAATGTTGAATTTTCAAACTGGCTTCTAATAACAACATTTGTCCTGGCGCTATTCCTTGGTTTGGGAAAAAGAAGACACGAGCTGATGTTTCTTGAAAAGGATGCCTCGAGTCACCGCAGGATTCTTGACAAGTATTCGCCATATCTGCTCGATCAGTTAATTGGGATTGTTACAGCCTCGACGGTGATAACCTATCTGTTCTATACTCTTTCAGCCGAGGTTAAAGATAAGCTCAATACCGAGTACTTATATGTCACTATCCCTTTTGTCATATACGGCATTTTCCGCTATCTGTATCTGGTTCATAAGGAGGAAAAAGGGGGCTCACCAACAAGGCTACTTCTGGCCGATCGTCCTCTTTTGGCTGATGTTGTCCTCTGGCTGGCCTCGATAATAATTATTCTCTATTTGGTATAGGAATCTTCTACGAGAAGATGACGCATGCAAAGACGCGATTTTATAAAAAAAACAGGCAAAGCGGTAGCACTTGCGACAATAACCGGCGGAACCGGATTATTATTTCATAATCGTATTAAATCTGACTATGATATAATCCTGCCAAAAGTAAAAGATTTTGAGGTGCCGCCCGATACAAATCTGCCGGGAATAACATTGGCTCGCAATGAGGATCATCTGGCCGCATTAAACGCCTCTCTCGACGCTATTGGCGGTATAAAACGATTTGTCAAACCGGGTGAGCGGGTGACAATAAAGCCGAATGTCGGGTGGGATCGGGTGCCGCAACAGGCGGCCACTACCAATCCTGAGCTTGTCGCAGAAATGGTCAGATTGTGTCTTGAGGCCGGTGCGGCCGATATTATCGTGACCGATGTTACCTGCAACGACCCGCGCCGCTGTTTTCTTCGCAGCGGTATCCGAAAGGCGGCCGAAAAGGCTGGGGCCAGAGTAATATTGCCAAGTGAGGACGATTTCGTTAATACCAATTTAGGGGGCGAGTTGTTGACTGTTTGGCCGGTGGTTAAACAGTTTATTAATACTGACCGTTTAATTAATATGCCTATAACCAAACATCACTCACTTACATTATGCACTATCGGTATGAAAAATCTCTATGGTATCCTCGGCGGTCGGCGAAATCAGCTGCATCAGGAAATCGATCAATCCATTGTTGATCTGGCCAATTTCTGTCGCCCGACATTAACAATGGTTGACGCCACCCGGGTACTTAAACGGGGCGGTCCGCAGGGCGGATCGCTAGATGATGTTTCAATCGAAAACTCGGTCATTTGCTCAACTGACCAGGTGGCTTGCGATAGCCGGGCATCTGAATTTCTGGGGCTTTCGGCTGATAAGGTCTCTCATATTATGCTGGCCGAGAAAAATGGACTGGGATCGACCGACTACAGGTCAATCGGCTATAAGGAAGTAGTTTAGTACAGTGACTATTAAGACAGTTATAAATATCCGACGGATTTCGCAGGTTTTGTTCTTTTTGATATTTTTCTGGCTGATACTCAAGACCAACTTTGAAGTAAATTTTATTCCTAATGATCTATCAGAAATTATTTTACCGTATCCGGTTTCAATCGCGCTTGAATTTAGTCCGTTGGTTGCCCTGGCAACTCTGCTGGCCAACGGGACCGTCTTTAAAGGTCTGTTATGGTCATTGGTGATACTTATTCCAACCATTTTTATGGGACGCTTTTTCTGCGGCTGGATCTGTCCGCTGGGGACATTAAATCACTGGATATCGGAGATTCGATCCGAACGGATGAAAAGAAAAGGCAAAAAAAGAATTGAGTCAAATAAATACAAAAAGTATCAACGGATAAAATATTATATATTTCTGGCCTTTATAGCCGCGGCTCTGGTTGGTACCGTTCAGGTTGGTCTGTTTGATCCGCTTTCATTTCTGGCTCGATCGCTTGGGACGGTCGTTTTGCCGACGGCGCACACCGCCGCCAACAGTATTTTATCGTCGGTCAAATCGATCGGTTTGCCGCCGCTGACGGGATTGGCGCAACTTTTATATGATATAATTTCGCCACTTTTGCTGACTTTTCGACAGGCGCACTTTCATACTATTTTGACTATTGCTTTTCTGTTCATAGGGGCTCTGGTGATGAACCGAATCTATACCCGCTTCTGGTGCCGGGGAATCTGTCCGTTGGGAGCCATGCTGGGTATATTTTCACGATATGCAATTTTTGGTCTGGAAAAAAATGAAGATAAATGCGATAACTGCCGTCTTTGTCAGGTGCACTGTCAGGGTGCCGACAATCCCAAGGTAGGGGAGAAATGGCGTCAAGCGGAGTGTCATCTTTGCTTAAACTGTCAATCGGCCTGCCCTAACAGCTATTTAAAATTCAAATTTTTTCCGAATCAGGTTGAATCGAAAACAAATCCGGTCGGCACTCAAAGTGTCGATATATCTCGGCGGAAAGTATTTCTTTCTCTTGGAAGCGGTCTGGCGCTTTACCCGCTGTTTCGTTCGGGTGATGATTTTGAGGCCAATACCAATCCGCTTTTGATTCGTCCGCCCGGTTCGGTGGAGGAAAAAGATTTTCTGGCACGATGTATTCGTTGCGGGCAATGTATGCGGGTCTGTCCGAATAATGCTTTACACCCAACTTTTATGGAGTCCGGGTTGGAGGGATTATGGTCACCTATAATGATCCCTAAAATCGGCTACTGCGAGCCAACTTGTACCTTGTGCGGGCAGGTTTGCCCAACCGGAGCGATACTTGAGCTAACTCAAAAAGAGAAAGTCGGTGATAAGGATACTCCCCCCAATCGAATAGGGACGGCCTTCTTCGATCGGGGGCGATGCTTGCCCTGGGCGATGGCCAAACCATGCATAGTCTGTGAGGAATGGTGCCCGACCTCGCCGAAAGCAATTTACTTAAAGGATGAAACGGTTTTGGATAGTCAGGGCAAAGAAGTACAGGTTAAAAGACCGTATATCGATCCTAATTTATGTACCGGCTGTGGCGCCTGTGAGTATGCCTGCCCGGTAATGGATAAGCGAGCGGTGTATGTGACATCGGTCGGTGAATCAAGATCATATAAAAATCAGATACTGCTGCAGAGAAAAGGAATAGAACGAAACACAGCAGATAAAAATTGAGGATTCGTCATGAAAATGAAAACGTTTTTGGTTACGGCAAGTATACTGGCTCTGACTCTTTTAGCCGGATGCGGATCAGATAGTAAAAAAGAAACATTATCGAGCGCCCAATTTTTGCCTGAAAGAACCACTCGCTCCGCTCTGGTTCGGTTTTCGGAGATCAGGACATTCGCCAGCGAATCGCTCTGGGAGTATATCAATGGCGGCGCCGAAGTATATCATCTGTATAAATTTATTGATGTCACCACGGCCGATTATAAAAATGACCAGGTTGAACTGGTTGCCGATATATATCATTTTGACGGCCCCGAGAACGCTTTCGGATTATATTCGATGCTTTGTCCGGCTGATGCCGAAATTATTAAGCTGGGCGTTGAAGGTTTTCTTTCGCCGGCCAGTATTAATTTTATTAAAGGTGAGTATTTGATTCGACTAACCGGGTTTGAGGATTCCAATGAGTCTGATCTGGCGCTTATCAATCTGGCCGAAGAATTAAATGAAAAAATACCCGGTACAACGGAGAGGCCAAAACAGTTTGGCCTGTTTCCATCTGAAAATAAGGTACCCGGATTGGATAAGTATTACGCCGAGCAGTTTATGGGACAGCAGTTTTTGACCGGAGTTTTTTCTCGTAATATTACATTTGATGCCGATACGGTCACTTTGTTTATATCATCAGACGAAAGCGGCGGGAAATTTTTGCAGTGGTCAAATTATGCCGATCAGATAAAAAAGAAGAAGGATCGACCAGATTTAATTCCGTACGATGATACGTTGTGCATGATAATTGAAGATAATTATTACCGCGATATAATTGTTGGTTTAAAAAACGGTAAATTGGTTGGGATGTTAAATTACTCGAACGAACGCTCGGAATATTTGATGGGCTGGCTTAATTCATTTAATTAATACAGTGGTCAAATGAAAGTATTTGGGTACAAAGAAAAGATTTTGACGATATCATGTTTGATGCTATTTCCGTTTGTCGTTCTGGCGGGAAATTTTACCGATAACTGGCCGGATGGTAAAACGGAAAAGCTGCAGTATGAGGTGATGACCTACGGGGAACAGAACAATAAAGGACAAAACAGCATCACCATCACACGTACCGGCGGTGAAAATGATATCATTATCGTTACGCAACACCTCAATATTAATAATCAGGCAGTTACTATTAAAACCAACGAGAAGACTGACGCCCGGACCCTTCGGCTTATTCGGTCCGATAATTATTTTTACTTTGCGCCGAAGGCAAAGGTCATTTTTGGTATAGATTCTTTGATTGTAACGGCTCGACCCGACGGTGAAAGTCTCGAGATTCTATCCAGCGATACGCTGGCGGTTTCCTGCCGGATTCCTTTTTATGACGATCTGGTAACCGGGATGGGCGCGATGCTTCTGGGACGCAGCTGTGTTTTTGATACCGGTTGGTCACAAAGCTATCGGCAGGTGAATCTGATTAATCTAACGGGGCAACCGTATGAAATCCAGAATGTAACCGATTCGGTAGTTGGTGAGGAAACCATCGCGCTGTCTATGGGGAGTTTTGACTGTTACAAAGTTATGAAGAAAATGCCGAATATTCTCGGCTATTCATATTATGACAAGGAGAAAGATCATATTCCAATCATGATAGAAGCGTTCGACCGCACGGGCACTATCCGGATAATGAGCATTTACCTGACCGGCCGTGAAGAATAAATCAATCTGTATTACACCCGGCAATTTAGTTAAAAGACAAATTACAATATTACGGACAATTTGGTGCGGGTCCGGATTTATATTTATAATTTATTAAATAAACAATATCCAGAATATTTACCGGTGAGATTCCATCAACATCAGCCGCTTCGAGCGGTTCAGGTGCGGGACCACTTTTATACTTATAATTAATAATGAATACAATGTCGAGAATATTTATTCCCTCAGCGCCATCGACATCGCCACAGATATAAGGTTTCACAACAGTAGTACCAGCCAACTCAGAATAATCGCTCCATTGACTTTCTTTATCCATCGCCTTTACTTTATAATAGTACATTCCATCGGGATGATCGGTGAAAGTATAGAATGTATCTGCAATTGTCGATGATATTAATGTTTCGCTGACAAATCCATTGGCCGGGTAAATGTCGTCAATATAGATACCCTCGCGAGTTATGGAATTGTCAGTGTAATATGAAAATCGAAAATAAACCAATTGTCCGGCGTAATCCGATATATCAAAAGAGACAAATATCCATCCATCAGAAGTTCCTGTTATACCATTACCCCGATTAAGGCCGTTTGGATTGTAGTTAGTAGTAATATCCCCAGGAAGCGGTGTAAATGTTAGACCATCGGTTGAGACCTCGAAGTAGGCATAGTCATACCTTTCCTGAATATAATAATATGTCCAGAACTCAATTGCGTTACCCTCCTGCACTTCATACGGTTCAGCAGTCTGAAAAAAATATTCAGAGTTGTTTATGGCCCCAGAATAAAAACCGGATGGAGCCGAATGAAACCGGGCTTCGCTGATGGAGAAGCCTTCATGAATATAATATTCCAGAGAAATACCGGGATCAACAATATCCTTTTCCAGCCGATATTCCACCAATTCAAAAATATCTGCATCATTATAGGGATCGTCAAAGTTCCATTCAACATTGTATTCCACACTGGAGACGATCTCTGGAATAATAATCTCAGGCGTTTCAGGTGGATAAATTGCGTTCGGTTCACCGGCCAAATAAGCCAGTATCTTGTTTGGTTCAAGATTTACCGAGACAAGATACGGAATCCTTTCAAGCGGCGGCCAGAAATTATCATCAGCATTGCCGACTTCAACCAAAATTGCCAAACATTTATCCTTAACCGTCTGCTCTCCATATTCCCAGTCAGATGATACGCCATTAATACCCATAAGGGAGTAATCATAACCGCTATGGTTACCCAGAGAATCACAAATGGCAGCCATTAGAGGATGATCCGGCGTCATACTGCTGTTATAGCCAAAAGGAAGATAGTATATATTCGTGTAAGAATGAAAATCAATTACAAAGATAAATTCATGATCTATAATAAAATCTCTCACATTCTGGGTTTCCGGTTCGGAAAACGGACCGGTGCCACGGTAGGTTTCATCGACCCCATTCGGCGATGACCCAAAATCGTTGGCTCCCCACTTATAACCCCAGTTACGATTTAAATCAATGCCGTATGACCCATCACCGTTGTTGCGGCGATTTTTTCGCCACATTCCGCCGCCGGCGGGAGCAATGACTTCGTTGTAGTAATACCCATCAACATTAAAAACCGGAATAAGCCATATCTCGCGGTTGTCGACTAAAAAGGTTGCCTCCGGATCGGTACCATAATTATCAGTAAGATAATTCATAAAATAAAATAAAACTTCCGGCGTAATCATTTCCCGGGCATGAATAAGAGCGGTATATAGTATTTCGGGTTCATCTTCATCAACATTTGGATTGTCAGAGATTTTAACCGCCCACATAGTTCGACCCTCAAGCGATAAACCAATATCAACCTTACTGGAAACCAAATTGGGGTGATCGGCAATCATTTCGTCGACATAGGTATTAATTTCATCCAGAGTTTTGTAACCGCCCATATCACGTGCAGGGTCGAGCCGCGACTGGAAAAAAGCGGTCATATCTTCAATTACAACTTCGGATATAAATCCCATTTGCGTCAACTCTTCAAGTTTATCAGGGAAAACAACAATTTCCAGGAACTCTTCCTGTTCTCCAACAATATCAAGATGCATTTCTTTAAGTTGATTAAGTTCTTCGGTTGACTCAAAATAGATTTTGGCCTGTTGATATATAGGCCTGGCCGCAATAGATTGACCTATCAGCAAAACGAAAAATAGTCCCACCCAACAGATTCTTGAAAAAAACATCAAAATACCTCCATGATAATTTTGCGGCCTATTCTTTGATTCAGCGCGGGCAATATCAATTTACCCAGTCCTATCTTAATAGTTTCTCTATAAGACGAAATCTGACATAAATTTGTTTTGCTTTATCTAAAATTATCGACAGATTGGATCGGGACCGCTTTTGTACTTGTAGTTAATAAGATATACCACATCCAAAATATTAAGACCGGCTTTGTTATCAACTTCGGCGGAATGTATTGGGTCGGGTGGTGGACCCTTTTTATAAAGATGATTAATAAGATAGACTATAAAACTGACGACTTCGGTTGACACATTTTGTCTTGATTATTAATTATAATCAGGAGGTCACAAAGATGTCAAAAGCAGAGCGTAATATTAAGCAAAAGCCACGAGTATTAAAATATTACTGGGAAAAGGGAAATGTGGCTAAGACATGTCGTAATTTTGAGATTGCTTATATCCAAATGGGTTAGCGAGATACCGGTATTAAATACCCGGAACGACTATCCGAATGGAGCATGAAGATAAAATTGACGGTGATCTCAACCTTTTTGGTGCCAAGCAGGAAGCTTTTGACTTTATTGACGGTCTTATTCAACAGAAATCATTCGATAAGCGATTTATAAAATCATAATTTTGGCATCTCATTAATTTCGTCAGTTATTTCGCCCGTATTTAAGTTTTTGGTATTGAAGCAAATTCTGCGTTTTCGCGGAAAATTACGATAACTCCTTGACAAAAAAGAGCTTTGGTCTTATTTTTAAATAAGGAATAAACCCCACTCTAATTCCTTTTTAAACAATTCTGCCATATATAAGCCCTGTCAAGAGTGTGGTTAAAATTAATAATATTCAAGGAGGTTTTATGAAAACCGTAAAAATTAATTATCTAACGGCCCTATTACTGATTGTCGCAATTTTGGCGCCATTGACTGCTTTTGGCGGTCCTCGTGATGCCGCCGAAGCCAACCCGATCGATGACCAGCCCTGGGGGGGCGAAATCAACAATGCAGACTACAGGACAGGAAATATTAGCTCAGTGGGTTACAATCCTTATCCGAGTCGGTTCGAAATCATTAGCATAAGGAATTTGGGAACTCCATTCGTTTTAATCGATTATTTACGATTCTTTATATTTGACAATCCTGTTAATGTAAAAAACTCATCGACCATCAATCAGGTTAATATCTCAAACATTCCGGAGTCAAAAACCTCTGCACCATCGCCAATCAGAAACAAGAGATTTTCTATCAGGAAAGGAAGATAAGATGAGCCGTCACCTTACAGCCAATATTGAATATATTCAATGTTGCCGGAAGTATCTTAGGGGGCTTTTGCACCGCAAAGACTTCAGCGAGGCTGTCAGGTATTTTGAATCGATGAAAAACAACCTCGATGATAAATCCGACACCGAGCGGGCAATATTTTTCTGTCTCGGCTCACGAGCTTATACCGGCATTGGCAATCCTACCAAGGCATTGAGTCTGATTAGAAGCGGCATCGCTCTCCTTTCCAAGACTATTGGAGATAAAAGTGAGCTTGGTCAAGCCTATATGACTCTGGGAGATACCTTGCGCGAGCTTGGTTATTATGATGAGGCCGAGCACGCCTTTCGTGACGCCGAATCAATATTCAGACGCGATGACAATATAAGCGGGGCCGGTGATGCTCTGAACCGATTAGCCGGAATATTCTACAGAAAGGGCAATTTCAAAAATTCGTTGAAATCTCTTCTTGGCGCCATTGAGTTTACAAGAAAAGAAAATGACCAGAAAAAGCTGGCTTATCTTTTTGGTAATATCGGTCGTATCTATGGACTTTTGGGATGGCTTGGTAAAGCTGAAGAATATATTCGGTTTAATATTGATTTATCCCGGAAACTCAAGGATGATATCGAACAGACCCGGGCCATCCTGTCTCTGGCCTATATAGACATACAGAGATATCGGTTTGATGACGCCAAAGAACATCTGGAAGAGGCACTTCTAAACATCGAAAAATATAACCTGACCAAAGAAAAGGTTATTTACTTAACCTATCAGGGTGAGCTTGCACTGAAGCAAAAGAAGTATGATTTAGCTGAGGAGTTCTTAAATGAAGCGGCGGCGGCAGGTCATAAAGTTGCCCGCGAATCATATCTGGCTATTCGCCCACTGCGGTGGCTGGCCGAATTAAAAACGGCTCAGGGGGACTATCGAAAAGCCTTGTCAATCGCCAACAAAACCCTGATTGCAATGAAGAAACTAGGCAACGTAGCCGAAATTGGAGCCCTGCTTAAAATCCGGGCCATCTGCCAGGAGAAGCTGGAACATGTTAAAAAAGCCGTAAACTCATATCTTGAATCGATCCGAATTCTGGAGCATAACCAGATTAAGATTGAACTTGCCGCGGCTTTGGCATCGGCAGGGAATTCGGAGTTATTTGACATTAATAAAAGAACAATGTTTCTCTGTCGCTCCGAAGATATTTTCGTCGATATTGGCTCATCCTTTATGGCTAATCGACTCAGGAAAAAAATCAGTGCTTTCAGTGCCAATGGAAGTATTTCGTTATCAAAACAAGGGAATAAGGAACTTGACAATCAAGCCCCTGAATTTATAACTCGAAACAAACGGATGAAAAAGATAATCTCGCAACTCCAACTCCTTAAAGATTCTGATCTTCCGATTCTTATTAACGGTGAAACCGGTGTCGGTAAGGATTATCTGGCTAGGTACTTTCATACTATCGCCCGTCCGCAGGGGCCGTATGTTCCGATAAACTGCGCCGCCATTCCTGACAGTTTGATTGAATCGGAACTGTTTGGTTACCATAAGGGAGCCTTCACCGGGGCCGAGTCAAATCGTTACGGTTTGTTCCGTTCGGCCGATAAGGGTGTCCTGCTCCTTGATGAAATCGGCGAACTGCCGTTAACTCTGCAGGCCAAACTATTGAGCATTCTGGAAACCAGAAAGCTCCGTCCGCTGGGTTCAACCGATGAAATCGAGCTGGATATCAGAATCATTGCGGCATCCAATCGCGATTTATCGGGAATGGCTGAAGCCGGTACATTCAGGCAGGATTTGTACTATCGGCTGGCCGGAATAACGATGGAACTGCCCCCGCTTCGCGAACGGAAGGAGGATATTCCGCACCTGCTGAAAATATTCATGCGGAAAACCGGACTTCTCAAAGAGAATGAAAATCCCGAAGATGAATTGATTTATCAGTTTGTCAATTTTGACTGGCCGGGTAACATTCGTCAGATGGAAAACAAGGTCAGCCGGCTGGCGGCGATGCTTTCAATTACCAAAGAAGGATCGCTGGTTGAGCTGGCCCGAAGTTTCTTTGAGGAAAAAATCGAAGAAGATGCCAAAACGCTATTTGAGAAAGTCGAAGCCTTTGAGAAGAAAATTCTCATGGAAGCGCTGGTCTCCTCTGACGGAAACAAATCTCAGGCGGCCCGAATGTTATCGATACATGAATCGACTTTTCGGGCAAAAATGAAGCGATATTCTCTGGGAGGTACGGTCAATTGAGATAACAGGTCAACAAGGTGCCATGGAGGGCGCCTGATGCTTTCTCCCGCACTGACAGGCGGTGGTTTTAGAACCCCGCCTGTTTTTTTATTATCGCGGCAATCTAATTCTGTGTTGTGTCATAGGCTTCATTGAGTATGACATTCATACGACAGATATATGTAAATTACTTCACTTCGTTATTAAACAAAAAGCCAATTTGGCCGATTTATAGAAAAGTGAGAGCAAAAAAAGCGGAGCTGAAATAACTTAAAGGACCATTTGATTATGAATAAGATGGCTGATGAAATTTTGTTCTGTGATTGGGAAATTGAATCAAAAGATTTTGAACAAGCAGGATTTTTTAGTCTATCCAAATTAAGCCGCTATAAGGTTATTTTTTTCGATCCGCTCAACTTTGCCCTGAAAAACAAACTCAGGAAAAACGGCAATGACCTCTGGGTACGCGAAAATATATTTTTAACCGAGATTGCTTATCAGGATTATGTCGCAAAAATAAAAGAGGCGGTTGATCAAATTCGTGATTTTATTTATTGCGGAGGGATTTTTGTAATTTGTTCTATGCTGCCGAATTCTCATATTACTGTCAGGAAAAAAAGCAGCTTAAGCGGTAGTCAGTATGTTCAGTCTGTTATCTCACCGTTTTTCTGGCTGGAGGAGTTTTTGGGCAAGTACTCATTTCAGTATGTCAAGGAAAACACGCTTCGGTTTTTAGATGAGGAAAATATTTTTCACAGGGTCTTTAAAAATACAACAATCAAATGCCAGCAAACTCAGAATGTTATTCCCAAAGCAAAAACCGAGGTTATAGCTGACAGCGGCAAACAGTCCCGTTTACCGATTATTACCAGAGTAACTTTTGCACCGAAAAAGGGTGAATTGTTTTTTGTACCCAAATTTATTGTTAAAGAAGAATGTCGAATATTGGCCGAAACATTTATTCAAATTGCCGATGATACCGCGATGCAATCACTTCGGCCAAGCTGGCTAATCAACTATGAAAGAGAGTTGGCTTTGGCCAGTCAGTACACTCAGGTTATAGATGAAATAAATTTTGATATTGAAAAACTTAAAAATAAAAAAGCCTCACTTATTCATAATAAAAACGAATCTGAAATCTACACCGACCTGTTATATAAATCTGATGATGAACTGCTCAAGGTGGTTAAAAAGAGTCTCAGGCTGATGGGTCTAATCTCACCGGAGCCTCCATTGTATATCGAAAAAGCCAAATTTGACTTCTACTATCGCGATAAGCTGGCACCGCATATTGTCGGGCAGGTGGTATCGACCGAAGAAGGCTCGATTTCGCTTGAACTCTTTGAACAGTTTTTGGAAAAACTCGACGGTTGTAAACTGAAAAAAGGAGATAAAGCGATTTTTGTTGCCAATGCCGATTTTTTGATCGATCCGGCCAAAAGAAGAGAATGGTTTGACGAAAAAATTATAGCCAAAAGCAAAGCGCGTGAGATTTGTCTGCTGACGACTTCCGAGCTTTTTATTGTCGCCTGTTATCTTCTCGGACGCAGTGATTCATCGAGCGGCAAGGCCATCAAAGAGTCATTGAAAAAGGACCTGCTAGCCTGCGATGCCGTTTTCAGATTCAACCAGCAGAAATTCTTTGCCCGGCGGTGATAAGAATTTTAGGCATATTATTTTTGTGTTTTTACGCAATATTTTCTAATAGTCTATTATATTAATCTTATGGTATGGATTAATGAAAAGATAGTTGAAAAATCGATTCTGGTCGGATTGGCCCGCGATTCACGTCAGAGAGACGAGATTGAATCATCGCTCGATGAGCTGGCCGAACTGGCTAAATCAGCCGGGGCCGAAGTGGAATCCAAAAATATTCAGATTCGAAAACCGGATCCCAAATATTATGTCGGTAAAGGATTTATTGAAAAGTTAAAAGAAAAAATTACGGCCAACGGAACCAATCTGGTCATTTTCGATGATCCCCTGTCCCCGGCCCAGCAAAGGAATCTTGAGAATACTTTTGATCTGAAAGTAATTGACCGTTCGATTTTGATACTTGATATATTTGCCCTCCATGCCCGAACATCGGCGGCCAAACTGCAGGTGGAGCTGGCTCAGCTGGAATATATGCTCCCCCGTTTGACTGGTGCCTGGAGCCATTTCAGTCGGCAACATGGCGGTATCGGAACCAAGGGACCGGGTGAAACCCAGCTCGAGATAGATCGGCGTCGGGTCCGAACCAAAATTGCCCATTTAAAAAAGGATATAAAACGACTGGGTAAGCAGCGACAAACCCAGAGGAAAAACCGTCAGAATCTATTCAAAATAGCCCTTATCGGCTATACCAATGCCGGAAAATCAACTCTTTTCAATCGGTTGACCAAATCCGAAGTCGAGGTTGCCAATAAGCTTTTCACAACGCTTGATTCAACCACCCGGGTGATGTCGTCAGGATACCCCGACAAAATCATTTTTACCGATACGGTCGGTTTTATTAGGAAGCTCCCTTATCAACTGGTGGCATCATTTAAATCAACCCTTGAGGAGGTCACTTATGCCAACCTGTTGCTGCATGTAGCTGATTCATCCGACCCCAATTGTAATGAAAAAATTGATCAAACCAGAGCGGTCTTGCGTGAAATAAATGCCGGAAATATACCTACTCTATTGATATACAACAAGGTAGATAAATTGGACGAAACCGAGGGAAAAAATCCCGATAGCAGCATATTTTATACCTCGGCTTTGAAAGATTTGGGATTGGATAATCTAAGAAGCGAGCTATCCCGCCGACTGGGCTTATATACTCATAAAATACATTAAGAATATTGGAATCCTGCCGATTTTTAACATTAGGAGGTAAGTCCTAATGGCTAAAACGATACTTATTGTAGATGACAATCCCAATATGTCCAGCCTTCTGGTGGAGATGCTGGAAGTTTTTCAGTATGAGGCTCAAAGAGCCAACGACGGACATGAAGCTCTTGAGAAAATTGAACAAGAAGATTTTGCCATGGTTATTACCGATATGCGGATGCCTAAAATGACCGGGCTGGAACTCCTTAATGCTATAAAAGAGAAAAAGCCGAAACTGCCGGTTATAATGATATCGGGTTACTCGGTTGAGGAGTGCGATTCTGATCTTGTCAAAACCAAAGCCGACGGCTTTTTAAATAAACCTTTTATGATGGCCGATATCGAAAGACTTCTCTCCGATATACTTTAGTCTTGATATTTTGGCTTCCGACCATTACTTAATAGAATGTCTGATCAATATAGTAATGGCTATGATATGCCTATTGACGGCACCCTTGATCTTCATCTTTTTTTGCCCAAAGAGATTAAACAGCTAATACCGGATTATATAGAAGCCTGTCTTGAAAAAAATATTACTCAACTTCGTATAGTACATGGTAAGGGTAAGGGTGTCTTGCGGGAGATAGTCCATTCAATTTTATCCAAACATCCGGCGGTACAATCATTCCGACATGAATCATCCGGCGGCTCCTGGGGTGCGACGGTTGTTGATCTGGCAAAAAAAGGTTAATTTTCAACCATGTTTCCTCGATTTGTATCATCTTCCAATAATATCAAATCGATTGCATTCTTATCACAATATCCTTATTATAATATAATAATACATATCATTTTATTGCAGGAGATTCTATTGTGAAAAAGGGAAATTCCTTACTAATCGTAGTGGCAATAGTAATTATATTAATAGCTCTTCCATCTATTGCCGGCGACTTTCCCGCGGCACGAAAAGGTGATGTTGTTGATAACTACTATGGCACAAAAGTGGCCGATCCCTACCGCTGGATGGAGGATCCGGATTCTGAGGAGATTATCAATTGGGTTGAAGCGCAAAACGAATTAACCGCCAATTTTGTCAATACGCCAACCCGTGAGAAAATAAAAAAGCGCTATACACAGCTTTATAACTATCCGAAATACTCTCTCCCCCACAAAGAAGGTAACTTCTATGTTTTCAAAAAGAAAGACGGTCTTCAGGCACAAAAAGTAATGTATAGACAGGATGAACTGGGTGGTGAAGCAAAGGTCATCCTGGACCCCAATAAATTAAGCAATGATGGCACAATTTCTCTAAATAAATATTCCTTTACTGAAGACGGTTCGCTTATGGGATATGGTTTATCTGAAAAGGGAAGTGACTGGCAGACTATTCATATTCGTAGTATTAAGACGGGTGAAGATGTTCCGGATGTTATCAAGTGGACCCGGGGTGTGGTTCCGGCCTGGAAACATGATAATAGCGGTTTTTATTATGATTGCTACCCTGACCCATCAACGGTTCCGGCCGGGGAGGAGACCTATTATGATAAATTGTATTGGCATACACTGGGCACTGGTCAATCAGAGGATAAGTTAATTTACGAGCGCCCGGATGATAACAGACTTGGTTTCGGCGCGCAGGTTACTGAAGATGGAAAATATCTTATTATTAATGTCTGGCGAGGGACCAATCGCGAGAATGGAATTTATTATTTAAAGATAGATGGCGATGATGAAGTGGTCCGCCTGCTGGATGATTTTGACGCCGGTTACAGCCTTATCGATAATGACGAGTCGAAACTCTATTTCAAAACCGATCTCGATGCCGAAAACGGACGAATTATTAGCATTGATATAACCAACCCGGGCAGGGAAAACTGGGAAGAGATTATTCCGGAAAGTAAAGATGTCTTAGATTCGGCGGCAATTATCAATAACCAGTTTGTACTGACCTATATGCATGATGCCTATAACCAATTGAAGATATATAATTTTGATGGAACTTTTGACAGGGAAATAAAAATGCCGACGATCGGCTCGATTTATTCCATTTCGGGGGAACGTGAAGGCACTGAGATGTTTATTGAGTTTGCATCGTTTATATATCCCACCACTTCATTTAGATACGATTTCGAATTAGGTGAACTGAATGTTTATAAAAAATCCGAAGTCGATTTTGATCCATCCGGTTATGAAACCAAACAGGTATTCTTTAATTCTAAAGACGGTACCAGGATACCTCTGTTCATCACGCATAAAAAGGATTTGGTGCTGGATGGAACCAACCCGACAATTCTTTACGGATACGGCGGTTTTCAATCCAACCAAACACCATATTTTTCGCTATCAAAAGCGATGTGGATTGAAAATGGAGGTGTTTTTGTTCTGGCCGTTACCCGCGGCGGTGTAGAATATGGGGAACAGTGGCACCAGGCCTCCATGCGGGAAGGTCGGCAAAGAGTCTACGAGGATTTTATCGGCGCCGCCGAATGGCTGATAGAAAATAAATATACCAACAAAAAAAGAATTGCAATAGAAGGCGGCAGCGGCGGCGGCTTATTGGTTGCCTCCTGTATGGTGCAGCGTCCGGATTTATTCGGTGCCGTTCTCTGCGAAGTACCGTTAACCGATATGCTGCGATTTCATAAACTCGGCGTGGGCCGCTGGTGGGTCGGCGAATATGGCAACGCCGATGACAGCCTGGTCGATTTCAAATTCCTATATGCCTATTCGCCGTATCATAATGTTCATCAGGGAACCGTCTATCCGCCGACCTTAATTACGACAGCCGATACTGATGATCGGGTTGTTCCCGCTCATGCCAAAAAATTCGCCGCCGAATTGCAGGCCAAAGATGGGGGAGACAATCCGATTTTAATCCGGATTGAAACCAAAGCCGGACATGGGGGCGGCAAGCCGACCCAAAAAATTATTGAAGAAATCTCCGATATTTATTCGTACCTGTTCAAAGTATTTGATATGGAATTTAAAGAATAAATATTAGAAGATTTAAATTCGTAAATAAAAAAGACCAGCTAATAATTTGGCCGGTCTTTTTTATAATATCTTTTTTTATTATTCGTAATCTGATTCGAGATAATCTTTAATCATCGATTGGCGTCGCAGGCGTTCCGAAAGACGTTTTGAAAAGTCGGCCGCCGAATTTTCGCCATAGGTTCTTAACATATGGTTCATGGCGACAACCTCGGATATAACGGTGATATTTTTCCCGGGTGATATCGGAATATTTACCTGCGGAATATTAATTCCCAGCATCGTCGTTCGATGGTCCTCAATACCCAATCTTTCATACTCCAAACCGTCGTGCCATTGTGTCAGATGTACCTCGACTTCAATTCTTTTCTGAAGTCTGATTGACCGAATACCAAACAGTTTTTCAACATCAATAATACCAATTCCGCGTATTTCCATATGGTGTCCCAATAATTCGGCGCCGGTGCCAATTAAAAGATCCGGCGCTTTGCGAAATACTTTTATAACATCATCGGCAACCAGGCGGTGTCCCCGCTCTACCAGATCAAGGGCAATCTCAGATTTGCCGATTCCCGATTTTCCGGTATATAACAATCCGACACCATAGACATCAACCAGTGTTCCATGCATGGTCATCGACGGAGCAAAAATCATATCAAGAACAATAGATAACCTGTTGGTTAATTCCGAAGTTGTCAGCCGGGACGAAAATACCGCTGTTTTATATTTATCGGCGGCTGTCAGAAAATCAATTGGCGGGGTTATCCCTTTTGATGTAATCATAAATGGAATTTTCGAAGAAAAGACCTTTTCAGCCGTTTTCATCAGAGTATCTTGATCCAGTAGCTTCAAGTAAGTCATTTCGGTTTCGCCCAGAATCTGGGCACGCTGACTGGGGAACCGTTCGAAAAAGCCGGCTAGGGCCAGGCCGGGACGATGTATTTCGGAATTTGAAATAACTTTTTCCAAACCTGCTTCTGAATTTAGAAGGGTAAGGTCGAAGATGTCTTTGCGTTCCTTATAAAATTTGCCGACCGTTAATTCAGCCATATTTTTACTCCCTGAATGTTAAACGAATTATAAGCCTCAATATCTTTTTAGGCAATAAAAAAAGCCCCGGTTTCTTCCATCCGGGGCGAATTGATTTGGTTACGATTATAGATTTTCTTAAGGTTCTGCTTTAATTAATTTGTTCTTTTATTTCATTTAACTCTTTTTTCAGGTTATCTATTTCTGACTGCATTTTCTCAATGATTTCTTTTTGCTTTTCGACAGAAAAATCGTCATCGTCCCAATCGCCATAAAACATCCCTTTCATTTTCGGCGCAAAGAAATGAAAATCATCCGGATCGGGGAAATGTTGCATAGACGACTTTTCAAAACTTTCGGGGGCCTCGGCCACTATAACGGAGAATTCCTTTTTCTTCTTATTGCGAAGCAGAGTTAACTCAATTTCCTCGCCCTCTTCTTTTTGGCCAACGGCCTTTTGAACTTCGGATATATCGGCTATCTCCTCCCCATCAACCTCAATTATAATATCACCCGCCTTCAAACCGGCCTTTTCTGCCGGTGAATCCTCCAAAACCTCGGTAATTAAAATACCATTCCCGTCTTTGATCCCAAAATACTCACTCAATTGGTCATTTAGACTTTCAAGATTGACGCCAATATAGGTGTCGTTTGATTCAAATTCTTTGAATATGTAGGTTTGAGATTTTGAGTGCGGCTTACCATACCATTTAAATACCGGGCCGGATTCAAAATCTTCTTCATCCCCGGAACCCAGGGTGGCCGCAATAGTCTCTTTATTTCCATCGCGGATTATCAAAATATCAACATCAT